>NC_021172.1:2747500-3095000 GCF_000230975.2 Hyphomicrobium denitrificans 1NES1
TCGCGAAAGCCTTTGGCAAGGCGCGCCGCCGGTGCGGTTTGCGCCTGCGGCGGGATTGCCGTTTGCGCCTGCGGCGCGGGGCGCGCGCTGGTAGGGTCTTTGGACATGAGAAGCTATGGGAACCGTGATTACAAAAGTTGCCGTAGCACCTTGGGCGCCCGGCAGGCGAGCCCGCCTTATATCGGATCGCCCGGGCGGGCGAAAGTCGGGTTCAACGCCCGGATTTAACGGGTAAAATGCGATTTCAAGAGTCGATAAGCCGACTTGAGGCGCGCGCTCTTGCGCAAGCGGCCCTCCAGAAGGTGATATATGGCACGCGGCACCGCTGCGAGATCGCGGGCAACGATCAGATCGTAGAGCGGAACTTGCTCGACGCCGAAGCCATGTTTGAACGGATGCTCGCCGAGCCCCAAATCGAACCTGCGTACACCCCGGGCGACAAAATGCTTCATCGCTTCGATCATGACCAGCCGGCCGGGCGAGAGATGGCCCCATGTCTCGCCTGTCCCGAGATGCAGCATCGTGAATGTATCCTCGTGGACGATGCCAAATAGCGTCGCGACGATCTCGCCGTTGGCTTCGAGTGCAAACAACGACGCAAGTCCCGCATCGGACCCATCGATCGCCAGCCGCTCGCCGAATGTGCGGTAGGCCGGTTCATCGAGGATGCGTTTGCCGCCCGTCGCGCCGTGACGCGGAGTCAACTGTTCTTCGAGCACGGCATAGACGTGCGCGGCTTCCCCCGGCGTCTCGGCGCGATAGAAGCGCGGCGCTCCTTCCTTCTCCCAAAGCCGATAGCAGCGCTCGACCTCCTTGCGGTACTTCTTGCCGCGTTCGTGCAGATACGTGTCGACGCTTTCCGGAACCGTTACGAGATTGCCGGAGCACCGGGAGGGAACAATGCCCCAACGGGTCAGGAGCGGATTGGGCCGGCCGCCAATTTCAGCCGGCATGCGATCGAGCCGAATGAGATCGATATCGGACATTGCGCCGAGAACGGAACGCCAGATGCGCCGTATCGACCGCTGCCGTTCGGGAAGCGACGGTCCCAGGATCGGTCCGCCATAGCCGCCGGCACCGAGGTTGGCGAAGCGGGCAACCGTCCGCCTGCGTTTCTTCTGAACGAGCAGCGGCAGAATCAGCGCAACCTCGCCGCTGTTGCTCTCCGTGACGACGACGAGGCGCGGCATGGCGCGTCGCGACGGCGCCAGCTCCTCATAGAATACGGTCAACCAGTCGAGCGTCTGGAAGCCGGTCGAGACGAGTCCGCCCTGCACCGCTTCAAGCGCGGCAAGAGCTTCATCGGCTCCGTCGAAGACTTCCGTTATGTAGCGGGGCGCGGGCCATAGCGATAGGCGCGCATCAACGCGATCTGCGGCTACAAACGCTGCGCCGTTCCCCACATCGGCCGTCGCCATACGCACTCAAACTCTATTGGCGATTTCTGATTACCCTCTGCCCAGTCTCATCCGCCGCGCTCCAATCATTGCATCGTTTCGCTTGAGATCAAGCCTCAATTTGACCCGGCGAGTCGTGTGAAGTTCGGCAATAGAAATGATGGACTTCCCTTCGCATCTGCACACGTCAATGCGGGCCGGCGATTACGGCCGCAGCGACCGCGAAGAAGACGGTCTCAAAAACCTGCTCGACCGCGCCCAGGACGTCGCCCGTGTAACCGGCGATTTTACGCCGGGCGATCAAGGCGATGATGGCTGCGGCCGCAAAAGCGAACAGCGTGGCAACGACAAACTTCGACGTCGGCAAGACGAGCAATCCAGGTATTAACCCTAAAGCGAATGCGACGGCGACCTCGGATGGCGTCATCTCCGAGATTTTCTGGCTGACTTTGGCGATGCCGCCGGCGTGAGGCAGCCTCCACATCGTCAGGATTGTCGCGAGGCGCGCGCCGGCGTGACCGGCGATCATGACGCAGGCCGCAGAGCGCAGATCGAGTGCAACGAGTGCTGAATCTTTCAGCGCGAACGCAGCGATCAGCGCGATCGCGCCATACGTTCCGATGCTGCTGTCCTTCATGATTTCGAGGCGGCGCTCGCGCGTGCGGCCACCACCGAAGGCATCGGCAGTATCGGCGAGGCCATCTTCGTGCAGCGCGCCGGTGATCGCGATGGCCAGAACCAAGCCGATGACTATGGGAAGTGGTCCCGGAAAAAAGACTGCGCTCAGGAGAATGCCAGCCCCCGCGATCACGCCGACGATGGCGCCGACGAGCGGCATGTATTTAGCCGAGCGTGCAAGCCAGTCCGGCGGGCAGTCGCGGATCGACCCGACCGGCAACTGCGTCAGAAATTGCAGCGCGATCTGGAAGAGCCGTATCTCGCGGGCAATCATGCCGGGTGCTCACCGGGCAGCTCAGCCATGTCGCGCAGCATCAATTCCGCCGCGCGAATGAGCGGGATAGCAAGCGCCGCACCCGTTCCCTCGCCAAGCCGCATATCGAGTTGGAGCAGCGGTCTCGCACCGAGATGGTCGAGAAGTGCCTTGTGCCCCGGTTCAGCAGAGCAATGTGCGAAGACGCAGCACGCGCGCGTCTCCGGATAGAGCGCAATGGCTGCAAGGGCCGCGACCGTCGAGATGAAGCCGTCGACGACGATGATCCGGCGTTCCGCGGCGGCGGCGGCCATGGCGCCCGCCATCATGGCGATCTCAAAGCCGCCGAATTGCCGGAGCGCTTCACGCGCTCGTTCGTCTGGACTGATCGCTTGAATGTTTGCCCGGGCCCAAACAATCTCCAGGATCTTGCGCTTGTGCTCCAAGCCGAGAGCCGGTGCGCCCGCGCCAGGCCCGACGAGCGCGGCAAGATCGATTCCGGTCAATGCGCACGCGACGAGCGCCGCGGCACTGGTGTTTCCGATGCCGATTTCGCCGTACCCGACGATGCCGACCTCATCATCGGCGAGTTGCGCATCGGTAGCCCGCCCGGCTTCGAGTGCTTGCGCGCACTCGTCCGGACTCATCGCCGGTTCGAGCCGCGAATTCCTGGTGCCGCTCGCGACCCGCCGCTCGATCAGCTGATCGTGCGGCGGCAGCGGTTCGAGCATTCCGGCATCAACAAGCACGACATCGATGCCGGAGGCTCGCGCCAAAACGTTGACCCCGGCATTGGCCGCAAGAACCATTTTTGCGATCTCGCGCGTGATTGCCGAGGGATAGGCCGTCACGCCTTCAGCCGTCAGGCCGTGATCGGCCGCGAACACGAGAACTTTTGCGCGGCCGAGATCGGGCCGCAGCGTGCCGCTGACCATTCCGATTTGCAGAGCGAGGTCTTCAATGCGGCCGAGCGAGCCGACGGGCTTCGCTTTACCTCGGATACGTGCCCGAAGCTGCGCTTCGAGTACCGCGCGGGACGGGGCTTCCTTGTCGATGATGTTCATGCGCCGATATAGTCCTCTACGCTTCGCTCGGGCTGCGGCACATCGGTCGAATATTTGGCGAGACCTTCGAGGCCTTGCGGAACAGGACCGCCGTGCGCCCAGTCCAAAAGCTCGATCGTATGCACGACAGGAATATCGAGTGCCGTCTGCAATTGCTGGATGCATCCGATGTTCCCTGCTGCCACAACGTCTGGCCTCAGCGACTTGATATTTGCCGCCTTGCGGTCACGTAGCGCACCCGCGATTTCGGGCTGCACGATGTTGTAAATACCCGCCGAGCCACAGCAGAGATGGCTTTCCGGAATATCCAGCACCGTGAACCCAGCCTTTTTTAAAAGCGATTTCGGCTGAGAGATGACGCGCTGACCGTGCTGCAAAGAGCAGGCCGAGTGATAGGCCACTTTGAGACTCGACCATCGCTTGGGCGCGCCGAAATCGTGGCCGTCGAGAAATTCGGTCACGTCCTTGGCCATCGCTGCAATGTCCTTGGCACGTTTGGCGTACTCGGTTTCATGCCGCAGGAGATGGCCATAGTCCTTTACCGTCGTGCCGCAGCCCGACGTATTGATGATGACGGCATCGACACCGCCCTTGGCGATTTCCTTGCTCCAGGCCGCAACGTTGGCACGTGCGAACTTTATGGCTTCTTCCTCGCGTCCGATGTGCTGGCTCAAAGCACCACAACATCCTGCGCCGTTCGCGACGATGACGTCGATGCCGCCGCGAGCGAAAAGCCGGATCGTCGCGTCGTTGATCTGCGGCCTCAGAACCTGCTGCGCGCAGCCTGCGAGCAGAAGGACACGGCCTGTCCTGACCCCTGTCGGCGACGCTGTTCCAGGACCGCGAAAACGTGCGCTGCGCGGCGCCTCGGCCGGCGCAAGCTCGACCATCGCGGCCAGCTCCGGAATCTTGAGGGCGCGAAAGATCGGCGCCAGGCGGCGGCCCAAAGGCGCAGCGCGCATCGCCCAGCGGAAACGCCGCGGATAAGGAACGATTTCCGTCAGCGCTCTGCGGATCAACCGATCCTTCAGACTGCGGTTACCGGTCTTTTCGATATGGCCGCGCGCAATCTCGACGAGATGCATGTAGTCGACGCCCGACGGACACGTCGTCATGCAGGACAAGCACGTCAGGCATCGGTCGATATGCTTCGAGACTTCGGGCTTTGCCTCGATGCCCTTTTCGAGCATGTCCTTGATCGCGTAAATGCGCCCGCGCGGACTATCGCGCTCGTCCCCCAGGACGACATAGGTCGGGCACGTCGCCGTGCAAAGCCCGCAATGGACGCAGCGACGCAGGATGCGATCCGCTCGCGCGATTTCCGGATTCTCAAGCTGCTCCTTGGAAAAACTGGTGTGCATTGCGCCTGACTGTCAGACAGAAATTTCTAAAGGTTGGCGTACATCCGCCCGCGATTCAGAAGTCCATCGGGATCGAACGCGGACTTCACGCCGCGAGTCAATCGTTCGATTTCCGGCTTCAGCGGTTCGAAGACATCGACGCTGGCGCGGACTTCCGGTTGCGCGCGGATGAGCGTGGCGTGGCCGCCGCGAACCGACACGGCCCGGCGGACGTCGGCGGCACCGGCATCGGCGGCGGCCGGAACCTCAAGCCAGATCAACGCTCCGGCCCAATCGTAGAATGCCGTGGAGTCCATAAACTTCTCAATCGCAAAAACGATCTCGGCGGCCTTCGTCGGCAACGTCGAAATCCGCCAGAGGCTGGTTTCGGTCGAGAACGGCATGACCGACAGCGTGCGGAATTCGCTCCAAAGGCTCCAGGTCTCCTCGGCGTCGAGTTCGATCGGCGTGCCATACACCTTCAATGCGGCTTTGAGTTTTTCCTTGCGCGCTTCGATCGCGGTCGAAAACGTCTCCAGCCTCAAAAGCGTGACCGGTTGATCGATGCCCTTCAATTTCGGTTGCTTGAGGCGCGCGGCGCAACCCTTCGGCAGATGGACGGCGCCAGAGACTTCGAGCGGCGTCGCCATTGTCGCGGTCAGTGCCTCGATCGCGAGGTCGTCGGGGAGACCGGTATAAGCGAGCGTCAGCATCGTCTGGGGCAATGGCGCCACCTTGAACGTCACTTCGGTCATCACCGCGAGCGTGCCCCAACTGCCGGTCAGGCCGCGTGCGATATCGAGGCCCGTGACATTTTTCATCACGCGGCCACCGGATTTGAAGAGTTCGCCTCGGCCATTGACGGCACGAACGCCAAGAAGATTGTCGCGTGCGCTTCCTGCGAGGATGCGGCGGGAGCCTGAAAAATTCGTCGCGAAAACGCCGCCAATCGACAACGCGCCACCCGGGGCGCCGGTCGCCGGTCCCAGGTCGACCGGCTCGAAGGCAAGCATTTGTCCTCGTGCGGCCAAGATCGCTTCAATCTCATAGACCGGCGTTCCGGAGCGCGCCGACATGACGATCTCCGTCGGCTCGTATAGAGTTACGCCTTTGAGGCCCGCCGTCGACAGAACGATATCGGAGCGCGCGACGCGGCCGGCATTGCGCAAGGCGCCGTGACCGACAACCTCGACGCGCCGTTTCTGGGCGGCGAGCTTCGCGATCATCGACTGCAGCTCCCACTCGGCTGCGGGTCGCAAGAGTTCGGTCACGAACGCACCATGTGCTAAGCGGCCTCGGGGGTGCTCGCGGCGCGGCCCGAGCGCATCGTCTCGGTGGCCGCCAGCGGAAAAACTTTCGCGGGGTTAAGACGCCACGTCGGATCGAACACCGTCTTGATACGCATCTGCACGGCAAGATCGGTTGCGGAGAACTGCGATGCCATGAGCTCGCGCTTTTCGATGCCGACGCCATGCTCGCCCGTGAGGCAGCCGCCCAGCTCGACGCAGAGCTTCAGGATAGCTTCGCCCGCCGCTTCGGCACGGTCGGCTTCGCTCGGATTGTTCGCATCGTAAAGGATGAGCGGGTGCAGATTGCCGTCGCCCGCATGGAAGATGTTGGCAACTTTCAAATCGTGCTCGGCGCAAATCTGGCTTATCCGCGTCAGCGCGTGCGGAAGCTGCGCGAGCGGGATGGTGCCATCCATGCAGAGGTAATCGGAGATTCGGCCGATGGCGCCGAACGCGGCCTTCCGGCCTGCCCAGATGCGCGCGCTCTGCTCGGGCCCCGAACTCATGACAACCGTTTTCGGATCGTACGCGGCTGCAATCTCTGCAATGCGTCCGAGCAGAATGCCGATCTCGTTTTCCGAACCCTCGACCTCGACGATCAGCAAGGCTTCGACGTCTAGCGGATAACCGGCACCGGCGAATGCCTCGCAGACTTCGATGGCGGCGTGGTCCATGTATTCGATCGCGACCGGAATGATGCCGGCCGCGATGATCGCGGCGACGCAACTGCCTGCCGCCTCCGGCGACCGGAAGCCGATCATCATCGGGCGCGCGCCTTCCGCGGCGGGAAGGATCTTGACGGTTGCTTCGGTCACGACGCCGAGCTGGCCTTCCGAGCCGATCATGAAGCTCAACAGATCGTAGCCGTTCCTTTCAAGCGACGTGCCGCCGATGTCGACGATCATGCCGTCGATCAGCACCATCTTGACGCCGAGCACGTTGTGCGTCGTCACGCCGTATTTGAGGCAATGGGCGCCGCCTGAATTCATCGCGAGGTTGCCGGCAATGGTGCAGGCCAACTGTGACGACGGATCGGGCGCATAGAAGAAGCCCTTCGGCGCAACGCGCGAAGTTATCTCGAGATTCGTGATGCCGGCTTCCACGCGCGCGAAGCGATTGACGTAATCGACCTCAAGGACGCGATTCATTTTCGAGACACAGAGAACGATGGCGTCCTCCGTCGGCAGCGCGCCGCCACAGAGCGAGGTCCCGGCGCCGCGCGGAATGACCTTGACGTCGTTCTCGTGGCAGAATTTCAGGATCTTCGAAACTTCTTCGGTCGTGCGCGGCAGCACGACGAGCATCGGCACATTGCGATACGCGGTGAAGGCGTCGGTTTCGTAGGCGCGCCGCCCATCTTCATCGAGGATCAGAAGGTCCGCGCCGACTCGGCTTTTCAGACCTTCGATCAATATGGGCCGACGGCGGATAACGCCAATATCCGGTTCAGGCAGCTCGATATGTGGCATCGCCAAACATCTCCTCAGCGACCACCCCGAATCGGCCGTGCGCCGCGCTGGCTTCCTTAAACTCATTGCGGCGGTTGTTAAGCATCCTCGCACGCGGCGGCGTGGCGAGCAATATCCGGCCGCGTCATGTTGTAGAGAGACTTTACGGCCGAACGTTCAATGACGCTCGTTGCGGCCCGGGAATCTTGGCCGACGGAACTCGGGGGGGCCACGAAATTCGGGGGGTCCGCGAAACTCCTGCGGCGCACGCCCCTCGCGCTCACGATCGCGAAATCGATCCTGAGCGAAGCATCCGCTCAAGCATGATTGGAGCGCCGCGTCGCAGCGCGGTGAATACAGAAGCTTGGTGTTCATGCGGCAGGTGTTGTGTTGAGAGCGACAGCCTTCGGCGCATGGGTCGGCGAAGGCAGACCCAGACACGACAAGCATGAGGCCCATCAGGATGGCGGCGCGCATCAATCCTTTTGCGCTCCCTACTGTTTGAACCATCCTACCGCCTCCTGGTCCCGGACCACGGTGCGGGACGGCGGGCCAAAACAAAACGAGGGAAACTAAGTACATGACCCTGAACAACGGCTGAACCATAGATTTGGCCGCCGGTACCGAGCCAATACCGTAGCAAAACCCTAGAACGCAAACTCCTCAAAAATATGGTCAATGTTCTGGCGCCAAGGGCCAGCATACCGCTGCAACAGGTCGTCGGATACGGTGCGGCCCTCCCCAGCGATTCGCTCAAGCGGGGCCAAATAGATCGTCTCGTCCTCGCTCATCGCATTGACGCGGCGGCGGTTCTTCAAACCGAGGCGAGAAATGTGCAGCGCTTGACGTGCAAGATCGCGGACGCTCGTCGACCGGAACGGAGTTGCCAGCGCCAATTTCGGTACGTCCGTTCGCAGTTTCCCGCGCTCCTCGGCCGTCCAGTCCCGCACCATTTGCCAAGCCTGGTCGAGCGCCGCCCCGTCGTAAAGGATGCCGGCCCAGAAAGCGGGGAGCGCCGTGATCGTGCCCCAGCGCCCGCCGTCGGCACCGCGCATTTCGAGAAAGCGCTTGAGACGGACCTCTGGAAACAGCGTCGTCAAATGATCGGCCCAATCGTCGATCGTTGGAAACTCGCCTTCGAAACCGCGCAGGCGACCCGCCATGAAATCGCGGAACGATGAGCCGGCGACGTCGATGTAGTTTCCGTTCCGGTAGACGAAATACATCGGCACATCGAGCGCGTATTCTACGTATCGCTCGTAACCCATGCCGTCTTCGAACGCGAACGGCAGCATGCCCGTGCGTTGCCTGTCGGTGTCGCGCCAAATTTCGCTTCGCAACGACTGAAAGCCGTTAGGTCTGCCTTCCATGAAGGGCGAGGCTGCAAACAGCGCGGTGGCGATCGGCTGCAGCGCCAGCGAAACACGCAGCTTCTTGACCATGTCGGCTTCCGAGCCGAAGTCGAGATTCACCTGGACCGTCGCCGTCCTGTACATCATGTCGAGGCCGCGACTGCCAACGGACGGCATGTAGCGCGTCATGACCTTGTAGCGCTTCTTCGGCATCTGTGGGATTTCGTCGAGGCGCCACTTCGGCGAAAACCCAACTCCGAGAAAGCCGATCGCAAGATCCTCGCCGACGTCGAGGACTTCGCGGAGATGCTCGTCCGTCTCGGCGTCGGTTTCGTGGACGTTGTCAAGCGGCGCTCCGGACAGCTCGAACTGGCCGCCCGGTTCAAGGCTGATCGTACCGCCCTTCTCACCGTCCGGCCGCTTCAAGGCGATGACCTTGTCGTCTTCCTTGATCGCAACCCAACGATAGCGTGCAATGAGCTCATCCATCAGGGCGCGAATGCCGTCGGGGCCGCCATATGGCACGGGCGCCAGGGAAACGGTGCGGAAGACGAACTTTTCATGCTCGGTACCGATCCGCCATTCGGATTTCGGCTTCTCGCCCGCCGCGATCCAGCGCACCAGATCGTCGCGAGATTCGATCCGTGCGCTTTCGGCAGCCTGTTCGCGCGTCGACATACCCGAGTAGCCCGGCTCATTCCTGGATAAGTGCGAAGGGACCTCGCACGGCAGGAGCCTTATGGCGGGGCAGGATCGGAACGGCAAGGTGGCGTAGATGCCGAGTTCAAATTCGCCGCCAGTCGCCCAGGACAACATTGACGAGCGTCAATGCCGCAACGGCGGCGGTGTCCGCCCGCATGATGCGGGGCCCCAGCGACAGGACCACAACAAAGGACTGGGCGAGGAGTCGGCTTCGTTCACTATCCGAGAACCCACCCTCGGGACCAATAAGGACGGCGACCGGGCCCGCGGGAACATGTCCGAGCGTCTCGATCGGATCGGCGCTCGTCTCCTGTTCGTCACAATAGATCAGCTTTCTCGCGGGGTCCCATCCGGCCAAGGCGCTATCGAGCGAAACCGGCGGCTCGACCTCGGGCACACGGAGGATTCCGCATTGCTCGGCCGCCTCGATGACGTTGGCGACCATCCGCTCTGTATTCACGCGCTCGGCGATGGTTCTTTCGGTAATGACGGGCCGCAACCGGCGGACGCCCATCTCAGTCGCCTTCTGGACCATGTAATCCAGGCGCGCGCGCTTGAGGGGAGCAAAAAGATAATCGATGTCCGGCCCTTGTTCCTGCGGACGGGTCCGGTGCTCGATACCGAGAATCGCGGTGCGTTTGCGATTTTCAAGGAGCGAGGCTTCCCATTCTCCATCCCGACCGTTGAACACGAGAAGCCGCGCGCCGGGTCGCAACCTTAGAACGTTGGTCAAATAGTGGGCCTGCTGCTGCGGAAGCTCGACGGACAATCCGGCCGCGAGATCGCCGACGATAAAGAGCCGCTCCGATGTCAGATCACGAATTGCCATGTTGAGGTCTTAACCGGGCCTCGAATTGCGTCAAACAGCGGGTGCCGGGCCCTTGCTGCCCCGTGCCGCTGGGCTCTATAGCGTCGAAACAGGCTGTCGGAGAACGAGCATACTATGGGAGCCGAAGTTTCCCCCAATTCCGATTCGCGCGTTGCCGATGCAGCGCCGTCCAATTGGGTCGATCGCTGGGCGCCGTTGTCATGGCGGCCCTATCTTCGGCTCGGGCGGTTCGACCGGCCCATCGGGGCATGGCTTCTGCTTTTTCCGTGCTGGTGGTCACAAACGCTTGCGCAGGTTGCCTCGCGCGAGCCGTTTCCGAACTTTCGCTACCTGCTGCTCTTCGCCATCGGCGCGTTTGCCATGCGGGCATCGGGCTGCGCCTATAACGACTATGTCGACCGCTATATCGACGCGCAAGTGCAACGCACGGCAAGCCGCCCCATTCCATCCGGCCAGGTGACGCCTGGAGGCGCATTGAAATTCGTCGCTCTCACGGCACTGGTCGGGCTTGCCGTTCTTCTTCAATTCGACTGGTTCACCGTGTGGCTCGGCATCGCTTCGCTGCTTATCGTCGCAGTTTATCCGTTCGCCAAGCGCGTGACATCCTATCCCCAATTCGTTCTCGGGCTCGCGTTCAACTGGGGCGCGCTCGTCGGCTGGGCGGCCGAGAAGGGCTCGCTCGATTGGCCAGCTGTGGCGCTCTATGCGGGATGCGTGTTCTGGACCGTAGGCTACGATACGATTTACGCGCATCAGGACAAAGAGGACGACGCGCTTCTCGGGCTCGGATCGACAGCCCTGCATTTCGGAGAGAACACGGTTTCGTTCGTCGGCGCTTTCTATGGTCTTGCCGGAATTCTGTGGCTGACGGCAGGGGCGCTGGCGGGCGCCCACCTGGTTTTCTTCCTTTCGGTGACGCTCGTTTTTTTACAGATGTCCTGGCAGGTCGCGACGCTCGATATCAACGATCCCGCCAACTGCCTTCGGCGATTTAAGTCCAATCGCGAGGTCGGCATTGCGGTGCTCCTCGGCCTGATTGCCGACATGGCATTGTCGTGGTTCGCCGGGCTCAGTTGAACGTCGCCGAAACGCCACGCACGACAACGGCGCGAAAGACCAGCTTTCGCGCCGCGCCGTTGTGCCTCACTGTCGTCTTTTCGAGCGGCCGGCTCTCCAGCATTTTCTGATTTTCTATCAGAATTCCGTTCCGATACGCTTAAAGCGTACCGTAAAGATCGGACTTCCCGATGTATCAAATCCGCACGTCACGATTGACGCCGCGCATTGCTTGGGCTTTTTGCAGAATTCAGCCCCTCCCTTTCAGGACCACCACGTTCGCCCATGACCAAACACAAGTCTGCTCCGGATAAACAGCCCCAGCTTCTGCATCTCGTTTTCGGAGGCGAACTCAAGGATCTCGACAGCCACGAATTTCGCGACCTCACCAGCCTCGACGTCATCGGCATCTTTCCGGACTATCAATCGGCGTATGCTGCCTGGAAGGGCGCCGCACAGCGTTCGGTCGACAATGCAATGATACGCTATTTCATTGTCCACCTGCATCGCCTGCTCGAGCCGAACGGACTGGCAGCGCTACAGCGGACGACTCCGTCATCGTAAGTGCGATCACGCTGCAGGCGCTACTCGCGGTGCAGAAGATTGTCGACCAATCTGTTGGCCCAACCGCGCGCCTTGAACGATCGACGAATCTGATCGGGATCGTAAGACGTTTCGACCCAATCCCAGAATTCCACTCCCGTCTTCGCCTTGTCTTCGAGATAGCGCTGGAACACGGCATCGAGCACGCCCGTATCGGCGCTGCGTACATGACCATAGCGCAAGGATAGCTGTTTTCTGGCTTCCTCGATCGGCACGCCGTCGCGTTCGTGTCGAACGATCACGCTCATAAGTCCGGCGCGATCGGCTCCCGACTTGCAGTGCACGAGAATCGGATACTGGACACTCCTGAGCAGATCCCTCATTGCTCGTAGTTGCACTCGCGTCGGGGGAGCCCGCGATTTCAATGCCAGATCGACGAGCGTGATGCCGTGGCGTGCGCACGCCTGCTGTTCAAGCCAACGCGTCCCGAATGATTGCTCGCCGCGCAAGTTGACGATGGTCTTGACGCCACGATGCGCCAGCCAACCGACATGATGCGGCGCCGGCTGCGCCGAACGCCAGACGTCCTTGGAAATGCGATGCCGATTGTTATAAGCGACCCGAGCAATTCCGTAGTCTACGAATAGCATCTCCGCATAACACAGAGCCGGGGCGAATCTGGAGTTCAGCCAACCCGGGGACGAGCGCATGGTACTCTCTAACAGCGCACCGCTCCTGCGCCGCAGTCCACGTTTCACTTGTTTGAGAAGGCTCGCCATCAGAGCCCGGCAGAATGACCGATTTTCGGCACCAGGTGTATGCTCCTGCGAAAGAGTGCACGTATTTGTTCGTTCACAGAAGGCCGCGGCCGTTCTCGATTGAACTTGCTAGTTATTCGCTATAGCAACGACCCGCAAGAGGCTTGAACGGCTGCCGATTTCGGCTCGAAGAGCTTTCGCCGCAGAATTGCAAGGGGCAGCCGCGCCGCATGGCCGAAACCAAGAAGACGCTTGTGCGATTTGGCGGAAGCGCCCTTGCCAGCTTCATTAGACTCGTCGACCGGACGTCCAAAAGGATTTATGAGCCGGCCGATATCCTGGACAGGCTCGCAGACCTGCACCCTTGTATCGTTGCCTGCTGGCACGGCCAGTTCATGATGGTCGCAGGCTTGCGACCCGAGAACGTCAAAGTCGCCGCGATGGTCGCGAAACACGGTGATGCGGAACTCATCGGCGAGGCCATGCGCGCACTGGGCGTCCAATTAATCCGTGGCGCGGGCGCCGGTTCGAGGCGGCGCGACCGAGGCGGCGCATCGGCATTACGCGCGTCCCTCAGCGCACTTGCGGACGGCCATTCGCTGGTCATGACCGCCGACATTCCGCCCGGGCCCGCGCGTATCGCCGGAGCCGGCATCATCGCAATCAGCAGGATGTCGGGCCGGCCCATCATCCCCGTGGCGGTCGCATCGAAACATTTCGCATCCTTCGATACCTGGAGCCGCCTGACATTCAATTTACCTTATTCGCGGCTGGCGTTCGTCGCGGGCGAACCTATCGAGGTCCCGGCTGGCGCCGACGCCGAAGTGCTCGAATCAAAAAGGCTCGAACTCGAGACGACGCTCAATGCTGTGACGACCAGAGCGTATGAACTTGCGGGTAGCGATATCAATCGAGCAATGCCTCTCGACGTTTTGGCCGCGGCCTCGCCGCCGGCGCCAGGCCCGATGTTTACGATCTATCGTGCGGGTACGTCCTTGCTGCGTCCCGCCGTGCCAATCTTACTCAACATGCGTGGCCGGCAAGGCAAAGAAGATACGCCCCGCCGCGGCGAGCGCCTTGGTTTTGCGGGACTGCCGCGCCCAGAGGGCCAGCTTGTCTGGGTGCACGCGGCAAGCGTTGGCGAGATGAACGCCGTGCTGCCGCTTATCGAGCGCATGCTTGCCGCCAATCCGCATATCCACGTTCTGCTGACGACCGGTACGACAACGTCTGCGGACGTTGCTGCACGCCGCCTTCCGGAACGCGCGATCCATCAGTATGTGCCGCTCGATGTTCCACAGTACGTCGCCCGTTTTCTCGACCATTGGAAGCCGACGATCGCGATCTTCACCGAATCCGACATCTGGCCGAACCTTGTGCTCGGGGCGGCCGACCGTGGAATTCCCCTCGTGCTCGTCAATGCACGTATGTCACCGCGCAGCATCAATCGCTGGCGGCGCTTCGCCAGGTTTGGGCGGCCGCTGTTCTCGCGCTTTGCAGCAATTCTCACGCAAAACGAATCCATCGGACGGGCGATCAAACGCCTCGGCGCTCCAAACGTCATCACGGCAGGAAACCTCAAGATCGATTCTCCGCCGCCGCATGTCGACGCTGCTGCAGAAGCGGCGCTAAGAGCCGCCATTGGACGGCGCCCCGTCTTCCTGGCCGCCAGTACGCATCCTGGCGAAGACGCCATCATCGCGGCAGCGCATTCCCTGATGCGCCGTGACATCGAGGGATTGCTGACGATCATCGTACCGCGTCATCCCGAGCGGGGCGGCGGTCTCGCGGCGTCGCTCGGCAGCCTCGGACTCAAAACTCAATTGCGCAGCCGATCGCCCGATCCTGCCGCCGAAACCGAAATCTACATTGCCGATACGATCGGGGAGCTTGGGACTTTTTACGCGATCTCGAAAATTGCCCTGGTCGGCGGTTCGCTGATCGAGCACGGAGGTCAGAATCCTATCGAAGCTGTCCGCCTCGGAGCCTGCGTGTTGACCGGGCCCTACACGCACAATTTCAAAGATGCCTATCGCTCGCTCATTCGCGAAGGCGGCGCTATCGAAGTGCGATCGTCCGACGACATCGCGCGCCACGTCACCAAGCTGCACGTCGACCAACAGGCCGCCGAACTCATGCGATCGGGCGCAGACCGTGCGCTCAAATCACTGAGCGGTGCGCTTGAGAAAACTCTCGGCGCAGTGCAGCCGCTTCTCGAAAAGCAGAAGGTGTGACCCTTGCCCGGCCGAGAACCTCGATGGTGGTACGGCACCGGATCGCATTGGCAAGCGGTGTTTCTCTCTCCCGTTGGACGCCTTGTCGGGAGCGTGGCTGCCGCGCGACTTGGCAAAAAACCTTCGTACCACTCGCGCCTGCCGGTCATCTGCGTCGGAAACTTCACCGTCGGCGGATCAGGCAAGACGCCGCTGGCGTTGCTCGTGGCGCGACTTGTTTCCGACGAAGGACGCGAGCCGTGGTTCCTGTCTCGCGGATACGGTGGACGGATGCCGGGTCCGGTTCGGGTCGATGCCGCCGTGCATGGCAGCGTCGACGTCAGCGATGAGCCGCTGCTGCTCGCACGTCGTGCGCCGACCGTCGTTTCGCGGGATCGCCGCAAGGGCGCTCAATTCATCGAGGCAACCGCGCCCGCTAACACGGTCATCATTATGGACGACGGACTGCAAAATCCTTCGCTCGCGAAAAATCTTACCCTTGCGGTCGTCTCCGGAGATCGCGGGTTTGGAAATGGCCGCGTGATCCCGGCGGGGCCATTGCGGGCACCGCTTGCCGCGCAGATCGGCCTCGCGAATGCGATCCTCGTGACCGGGCAAGCGAGTCAGTCCAGCCATGCGTTACGACACTCTTTACGCACGCTCACGCAGGTGCCGCTTCTTTCAGCAAAGACACACGCCTCGGAGGGCGCTGTGCGGTTGCGCGGACGCCGTGTCGTTGCCTACGCCGGCATCGTCAATCCGGAACGCTTTTTCTCTATGCTCGAAAGTCTCGGCGCAACGATGGTCGAGCGGCGCGCGTTTGCCGATCATCATGCTTTCAGCGAAAGCGAAGCGCGCGATCTTGTCGATACGGCGCGACGGACGAGCGCCGATCTCGTGACGACGGAAAAGGACTTGGCGCGATTGTCAGGCGCGACGGGCGCGGGCGCGGAGCTTCGCAACCGCTCGACCGCGCTCAAGATCGAAACAGTGATTGAGGGCGACGATCTCGCGATCCTCAAAATGAAGATCCGCGAAGCAATCAAGATTTAGGACTCGATCTCTCCTTGCGCCTTGAGTTCAAGATAGCGCTTCACGGAAATTTCTGCCGACGCGTAGGCCTCCTGGGCGTCGACGCTCCAATAGCGCAGATCGGCGAGCGAGATCGGCTGACCGGTTACGGCGCAGCGCACGAACTCGCCAGGTGACAGCACCTCGAACTCACCATCCAGATAACGGAGCTTTGCCTCGCTGCGGACGCCGAAGAATTTCTCAATACGATTCATTCTGTACCGATGTGCGATTTCGACAATTCATAATTTCATAATCAGCGGATGCATTCCGCGGACGGGTTCGGTCAATTCGGCGTGCATAGTCTTTTAGCTTACTTCAGGCGAATTAAAAAAGAGAGCCCTGTCCTCCGCGGGTCCGGTTCTTTTGACGCGGCGCCTTTGCGCCGGACTGCTCCGCCCCGCCTGCGTCAGGTATCGGCTTGCCGTCCGCAACAACCCCGATCCGGCCATCCGAAAACTGAACGGTGAGCGCCGCTCCAGCCGAAACGGATCGCGCCTGCCGTACCATTACACCGGTTTCATCGCGGACCAGCGCAAAGCCTCGAGACAATACGCTCTGGTAGCCCAAGGATTTGAGCAACGCTCTTTTACCATCAAAGTCCCTGCGACGCACGGCCACGCGATTGAGCAGCGCCTGCCCGGCACGCCGTTCCAACGCGTCAAGTCTTTCGCGACATCTGGAATGCTTCTGAACAATCGGCGCCGGGCTCAGGCGGCCGCTGATGCGCGCCAGCCGGGTCCCGTGGGCGCGGGTGTTGGCGAGCAACGCGCGCGACAGGCGACGATCTACGGCGTCGAACCTTTGGCGCGGCAGGGCGATAAGGTCCTGCAGCTTCGGCAGGCCGCGGGACGACGCCTTGAGATGCGTTCTGATGTCAGAAAGGACGCGGCGAACGGCCGTCCGCTTGCGCATCTGAAATTTTTCGAGCGTTTCGATCAGCTCGGAGTATTTCGGCACCACCCACTCGGCGGCTTTCGTCGGCGTTGGGGCGCGCGCGTCCGCCACGAGATCGATCAGTGTCCAGTCCGTCTCATGGCCGACGGCGGAGATCAGCGGGATGCGGCTCTCGGCGGCCGCACGCACGACGATCTCCTCGTTGAAGCTCCAAAGGTCTTCGAGACTGCCGCCGCCACGCGCCACGATCAGCACGTCGGGCCGCGGAATTTTTCCGCCTGCTTCGAGTGCATTGAAGCCGCGTATGGCGGCGGCGACCTCGGCGGCGCTACCTTCGCCTTGTACGCGCGCCGGCCACAACAGCACGCACGTCGGAAAGCGCTCGTTGAAGCCGTGCAGCATGTCGCGGATGACGGCGCCGGTCGGCGACGTCACGATGCCAACGACCTTGGGCAGGAACGGACGCGGCTTCTTGCGCGCTTCGTCGAACAGGCCCTCGGCTGCGAACTTGCGTTTTCGCTCTTCGAGCAGTGCCATTAGCGCGCCAGCGCCTGCAGGCTCGAGCTGCTCGATGACGATCTGGTACTTGGACGAGCCCGGGAAGGTCGTAATCTTACCTTGGGCGACGACCTCCATGCCCTCCTCGGGCTTGAAGCGCAGCCGTCCGTATGTGCCCTTCCAGATGACGGCCTCGATCTTCGCCCGGTCATCCTTCAGCGCGAAATAGCAATGGCCGGACGCGTGCGGTCCGCGGTAACCGGAAATCTCGCCACGCAACCGGACATAGCCGAATCCGTCTTCAAGAGCACGTTTGATGGCGCCCGAAAGCTCGGAAACCGTAAATTCCGGCGCATTGGCGCCGGGGCGGGCATCGCTGGCGGAGGGTGTCGAATTCAATTGTCTGCCGTCTTGTCTGTTTCCGGTTCGATGATACACCAGGGCCCAAATTGCAACAGGGCGACCTGATGAACGTTTTACTTATCGGCTCGGGCGGCCGGGAACACGCGCTTGCCTGGGCTTTGAGCGCCAGCCCTTTGCTCGGCAAGCTCTTTTGTGCTCCTGGAAATGCTGGGATTGCAGAGGTCGCCGAGTGCGTTCGGCTCGATTCGGCCGATCACGATGCGGTCATTCGATTCTGCAGGGATAATAAAATAGGACTTGTTATGATCGGCCCGGAGGCGCCGCTTGTTGCGGGGCTGGGCGATGCGCTCGGCGAAGCCGGCGTCCGCTATTTCGGACCGACGAAAGCGGCGGCGCAACTCGAAGGCTCGAAGGGCTTCACCAAGGACCTTTGTCGCGAAGCCAATATTCCGACAGCGGCATATGGGCGTTTTGCCGATGTTGGGGCCGCGAAAGCCTATCTCGCCTCGCAAAGTTTGCCGATCGTCATCAAGGCCGACGGACTTGCAGCCGGAAAGGGCGTGGTGATTGCAACGATGCGCGCCGAAGCGGAAGCCGCTGTCGATGCCTGCTTCTCGGGCACTTTCGGCGCGGCTGGGAGCGAAGTCGTTATCGAGGAATTTCTTGAGGGCGAGGAAGCGAGCTTCTTTGCGCTTTGCGACGGCACAGCTGCACTGCCGCTTGCGTCGGCACAGGATCACAAGCGCGTCGGCGACGGTGATACCGGCCCCAATACGGGCGGCATGGGCGCGTACTCTCCTGCTCCGGTCATGACGCAGGACATTACGGACCGTGTGATGCGCGAGATCGTCATGCCGACCGTCAACACCATGGCCAAACGCGGCACGCCATTCAAAGGCGTGCTGTTCGCGGGGCTAATGATAACGGGCTCGGGACCGAAGCTCATCGAATACAACGTGCGCTTCGGCGATCCCGAGACGCAGGTTCTTATGATGCGGCTCAGATCGGATCTGCTTGCTGCGCTTCTCGCGACGGCGGACTGCGTTCTCAAAGACTTCGATCTGCGCTGGAGCGACGATGCCGCGTTGACAGTCGTCCTGGCCGCTAATGGCTATCCGGGTACTCCCGTTAAAGGCACCGAGATCAAATGCCTTGAAGCCGCCAAGCTCGTCCCCAACGTGGAGATCTTCCATGCCGGAACGCGCCGAGACGGCGAGCGCCTTCTTGCCGACGGCGGTCGCGTGCTAAACGTAACCGGTCGTGGCCGGACCGTCGCCGAAGCGCGCGACGCCGCTTACGCCGCCATCGCGAAGATCGATTGGCCGGGCGGTTTCTATCGCAAGGACATCGGCTGGCGGGCTCTGCAAAGACAAGAGTAAGTTATAGCGGGAAACCTTCGTTGGAGCGGACATCGGATGGATAAGCCTATGACCGCCGGAACATCCGCAGCCCTGCCGATTCACGGGAAACAATTTAATCGCACGCCGAGGATCGGCCTGGCGCTCGGAGGCGGCGGTGCACGCGGGCTCGCACATATCGCGATGCTCGAAGCGTTCGACGAACTCGGCATCCGCCCCAGCATCATTGCGGGTACCTCGATCGGGGCGCTCTATGGCGCAGTATATGCGTCGGGGCTATCGGGTAAGGACCTGCGCGATCATACGCGATACATCCTGGCCCAGCGTTTCGGCCTGATCCGCGATCTTTTCATAGCGACGGCGCAGCCTTTTTCGCGGCTCGTCGGCGTCGTCGGGCGGCGCAACGCCATTCTCGATCCGATTACGGTGCTCGACGTCATTCTGCCGAAGAGTGTGAAAAGCGATCTCGCCGCATGCGAAATTCCGATCAAGATCGTCGCGTCCGATTTCTACTACCAGGAGCCGAAGGTCTTCACGGAAGGTCCATTGCGGACAGCCGTCGCAGCGAGCATGGCGCTGCCTGTCATCTTCCAGCCCGTCATGGATGGCGGGCGAGCGCTGATCGACGGCGGATTGACGAACCCGTTGCCGTTCGATCTCGTCATGGGGGAAGCGGATATCGTCGTCGCAATTGACGTCTCGGGCGTGCCGGTGCCCAATTCGAAGCGTCCCGATCCAACGGCATTCGAGGCGCTGTTCTCCAGCGCGTTCCTGTTCGAGCGCACGATCATCAAGGAAAAGCTGAAATCGGCGCAGCCTGATATTCTGATCAGCGCCGGGACGAGCCACTATCAGGTGCTCGACTTTCTGAAATTCGATGCAATTCTGGAAGCGGCCGCGCCTGCCAAGGAGAAACTGAAGCAGCAATTGACGCGCGTGCTTTCGGTCGAAACATTGCCGGAGTTGAAGGCGCCGGATGCCCCGCCGAGCGGCATCATCGAAGCGCCGAAGCGGAAACGCCGTGGCTTACTTTCGCGGGCTCGTAAGGATCGGAGGCAGCAGTAGGGACTGCTCCCTCTCCCCGTCCTTACGGGGGAGAGGGTCGGGGTGAGGGGCAGCAATAAACGAACTAGCGGCCGCCCCTCACCCTAACCCTCTCCCCATGCCAAGCGCAGAGGCATGGGGAGAGGGAAGAGTCGTTCACCCTTCGCGGCGGGCGGCAAAGAAGGTTTTGAGCAGCGCACCGGCTTCGGCTTCGGCAAGGCCAGAGTAGACTTCGGGCACATGGTGGCAGGTCGGCTGGCTGAAAATGCGGGCTCCGTGCTCGACGCCACCGCCTTTCGGATCGTTGGCCCCGTAGTAAAGCCGCCGGATGCGCGCGAAGGAGATAGCGGCGGCGCACATCGGGCACGGCTCCAGCGTGACGTAGAGATCGCAATCGACGAGGCGCTCATCACCCAAAGCCGTGCAGGCGGCGCGGATTGCCAGCATTTCGGCATGCGCCGTCGGGTCGTTCAGCTCGCGCGTCCGGTTTCCGGCGACGGCAAGGACGTCGCCTGCGGGCGACACGATGACCGCGCCCACCGGCACCTCGCCGCGCGACGCCGCTGCCTGCGCCTCGTCGAGCGCAAGCGGCATATGGCTTCGCGGGCCGGTCGATGTCATAAGCTCGCGTTCTTCGCTCAAATCGAAATCACCGAGATGCCCAAACCCATACACTCCACTGCTGCCGAGCCGCGCGACGGCCCCATGCGCATCGCCAAGGCGATGGCGCGCGCCGGGCTATGCTCACGCCGCGAGGCCGAACGTTGGATCGCCGACGGCCGCGTCAGCGTCAACGGCAAGCTGCTCAAGACGCCGGCATGCGAGGTGGGCCCTGGCGACAAAGTCATCGTCGACGGCAAGCCGCTGCCGGCAGCAGGAACGCCGCAGCTCTGGCGCTATCACAAGCCGAAGGGCGTCGTCACCACCCATTCGGACCCACAGGGGCGTCCGACCGTCTTCGAAAAGCTGCCGCCCGAGATGCCACGCGTGATTTCCGTCGGCCGTCTCGACTTCAATACCGAAGGACTGTTGCTGCTGACAAACGACGGTGCTTTGGCGCGGCATCTGGAGCTTCCCGCGAACGGCTGGGTACGGCGCTACCGGGTCCGCGCCAAGGGCCGTGTCACGCCCGTCGATCTCGCCAAGCTCAAGGACGGCGTCGAGATCGACGGAGTTCGCTACGGACCGGTCGAAGCTGCGGTCGACAGCGTACAGGGTGCAAATTCGTGGCTCTCGATCTCGATCCGCGAAGGCAAGAACCGCGAGGTGCGCAACGTGCTCGCACACCTCGGGCTTGTCGTGAACCGTCTGATCCGTGTTTCGTTCGGACCGTTCCAGCTCCTCGACCTCGGGCCTGGGGCCGTCGAAGCCGTGCGCCGCCGCGTGCTCGTCGCGCAACTCGGGCCAAAGGCCGCCGCGAGCCTTGGACTTTCCGAAAGCCAAGCCGAGCGCAAAGAACGCCACGCGCGCGGCAAAGCGGCGAGCGGGAGCGGCGACGCATGAGGATCGTTGCCGGAAGATTTCGCGGGCGCGCACTCGCCGCTCCGGAAGATATGAGCATTCGTCCGACATCGGACCGCGTGCGCGAAAGCGT
Source organism: Hyphomicrobium denitrificans 1NES1 (assembly GCF_000230975.2). Classification (NCBI taxonomy): domain Bacteria; kingdom Pseudomonadati; phylum Pseudomonadota; class Alphaproteobacteria; order Hyphomicrobiales; family Hyphomicrobiaceae; genus Hyphomicrobium; species Hyphomicrobium denitrificans. The sequence continues at coordinate 2,769,248 of NC_021172.1, forward strand.
GTTCAATATCCTGATGCACGGCATCGAAAATTTCACACTCGACAAGGTGCGCGTCATCGATCTCTTCGCCGGAACGGGTGCGCTCGGAATCGAAGCATTGTCGCGCGGTGCGGCCTTCTGCCTTTTCGTCGAAGAAGCCGCGGAAGCACGCGCGCTGGTCCGGCGCAACGTCGAAGCTCTCGGCCTTACCGGCGAAACACGCATTTTCCGCCGCGACGCGACGGACCTCGGGCCGGCCGGAAACATGGAACCTTATGGGCTCGCATTTCTCGATCCGCCCTACGGCAAGGGGCTTGGCGAAAAAGCGCTTGCATGCCTTGCAGAAGGGAACTGGCTGAAGTCCGGCGCGGTTTGCGTTCTTGAAGAAAAAGCCGGAGCACCTATCGCGCTGCCGCCGCGCCTGGAACAGATCGACGCGCGGAGCTGGGGCGAGACGGAAGTCAGGTTCTTGCAGTTCGGGTAATTCCACCGCGGGCGCAAATGCCGGTGTGACTCGCCGCGCGGTATGCATGCGGCATTTAACAATGCGCTGTCACAACTGGTTAAATTTAGCTTATCCGTTTGACCTATCGCAAACAAACCATTTCCGAACCATCTCTATGTCGCTTGCGGAATTTAGGGTGTGATCGGATGATGTGCCATGGTTTGGCTGCCGAGCGAAATCTGGGCTGAAAGGCGCTTCAACGGACTTCCCTCCGCTGTCGCGGGAGACGCTGCATTCCGCGTTTTCTGCACGCCGTCGATTTCCGAGCGGCGCGCGCCGAACCATCGTCAGCTTGCCGAACGTGCCCGCTACCATCTGCGCAATGCGCAGTGGCGACGGATCGAAACGCCTGTCGGCGAAGTCCAAACGTATGTCTTCGAACCCGACCAGCAAATCGCTCCCGGTATCGTCCTCATCGTGCACGGATGGACGGGCGAATCCTCGTTCATAACGGCAATCGCCGAAGCCATCCGGCGAAACGGCTTCCGCGTTGGATTATTCGACTTGCCTGCGCATGGCCTGAGCAGCGGCCGCTCGACAAACCTAATCGACTGCGCTCGTGCGACCGTTTCAGTTGGCGAGCAGCTCGGGCCCGTCCACGCGCTCGTTACGCATTCGTTCGGTGGGCTGATCGCGCTCGTGGCCTCGGAGGGCCACGCGCCCATGCCAGGAAAACTCACGACGAAGCACATCGCCCTGATCGCGAGCCCCAATCATCTTTCGGACATCACAGACCATTTCGCCCGGTACTGGGGGCTAAATGATGCCGGCCGCCGGGCCTTCGAGCATCGGCTTGAACGTATCGGCGGACGGACGCTCGATTGTTTTGCGGCTGTGAAACTCCTTCCGGCGAGCGGTGTTGGTGGTCTCGTCATTCACGCACCGGATGACATCGACGTGCCGTTTCGTTGCGCAGAGGAGATCGTTGCAGGCGTACCGGACATGGAACTCCATTCCTTCAACGGACTCGGCCACCGCAACATTCTTTTCGCGTCGCCCGTCGCGCGGACGATCACGTCGTATCTCAAGCGAACGGTTGAGCCCGGCGAACGCCGCACGTATCAGCCGAGAGTCGTGAATGCGCCAGCGGCAAGCGCGCCCGCGTAATCGCGGATGCTGCACGCTCAAACGCGCAAAGCGGACGCCACCCAGCTGTGGCCTCTTAGTCCGTAATACAGAACGTAGAGATAGCTCGGCACGGCGAGGACCAGATAAGCGAGCTGGAAGTCGATGTGCTGCTTCAGCAGGGCGAAGGCGTAGGGCATCAATGCACCACCGACGACTCCCATGATCAGCAGCGCCGAGCCAGTTTCGGTGTGGCGGCCGAGATCCCTGATCGCCAGCGGGAAAATTGCGGGCCACATCATTGCGTTGGCAAAGCCGAGGCTGGCGATGAAGCCCACGGAGACGTAGCCGCTCGTGAGATATGCGCCGGTCGTCAGCACGACGCCGAGCGCTGCGGAGATTGCGAGGTAGGCCTGCTGAGATACGAACCTCGGGATCAACAACAGACCGCCGACGTAGCCGACGAGCATCGCGAACAGGGTATAGGACGTGAACAGCCGTGCCGCATCGAGGGGCAGATCGAAGCCGGCGCCATAGATGCCGATGGCGTCGCCCGCCATCACCTCGAGGCCGACGTAGAGGAACAGGCAAAGCACACCGAGCCAGAGATGCGGAAAGCTGAAGATGCGCCGAGCTTCCGCGTAGCCATCCGTTACGCCGCCTTCTGCGCTTTTGGCCCGAACATCCGGCAACCTTGACCAAGCAATCCAACCAGCCAGCGCCGCAAGCAGCACCGCCATGATCATGTAAGGTCCATGAACTTGCGCGGCGAAAGCATCGAGCAGCGCCTCGCGCGCCGCCGGCGTCGCCGCAGCTTTGACCCGCGCATCGAAATGATCGAGGCCCTGCAGGACAAGCGCGCCGAATACGAGCGGCGCCAGGAAACCCGCGAACTTGTTGCAAATGCCCATGAACGCGATGCGCCGCGCAGCGCTTTCGCTTGGCCCCAGGATGCAGACGTAAGGATTGGATGCCGTCTGCAGCAGCGACAGTCCGGCGCCGATCACGAAGAGGCCGGTGAGCGTGCCCGGATATTGCCGCGCGGTCGTGAAATGACCAAAGGCGACTGCGCCGGCGGCCATGATGAAAAGCCCGAGCGCGATGCCCTTCTTCATGCCCGTCCAACGCAATACGGCAGACGATGGCAGCGCCAGGAAGAAGTACGAAAGATAGAACGCCATCGGCACGAGGAAGGCGTTCACATCGTCAAGGTCGAATGCGAGCTTGACGAATGTGATCAGCGGCCCGTTCAGCCACGTTACAAATCCGAAGATGAAAAACAGGACGCCAATCGTGACGACGGGGCCAAGGCGGCTGGTTTCGATGTCGCGGGCGGCGGCGGGAAAGGTCACAGCGACGCGGGCCTTTCCGAGTTGCCGGGTCGGAATTGAGGGCGCCTGCCTGGCGAACGGACGTCTTTCATGCAGGCCGGTAGCACACGCCCACAATCTTCAGACGGCGAGTCCCTCAATGAAATCAATACGGTTTCGATCATCCAGCGTTCGCGCCCAATCGGCCATGATCGAACATACGGTAACTGCGACATCCTTGCATCCCCGCCGCGTAATATCAGCATGGAGATTTCGTCCGGATTGCTTTGATTTGGCGGTTTTTCGTACTATGTCGACATTAGAAAAAGGTGACTTGACTAAAGTATACTTTTTCGCGCAACTAACATCTGATTTACCCTCGCGGGTATCCGATGCCGGGGCCTTGAACCCCGATTGATTGGAGCCGAACGTGATTATTTGCTCGTGCGCCGTTATCTCCGATAGAGATATCGAGATTGCCGTCTCGGAAATTATGAGCGCGAGCCCGGGGCTTTTGCCGACGCCCGGCGTGGTTTTTCGCCATCTCAACAAAAAAATGAACTGCTGCCGCTGCGCGCCCGTGGCCGTAGCAACGATCTACGCTGCGATGGACCGGCTGGCGCAAAGCACTCGTGTTTGCCCGTTCGCGCTCGCTGAAGCCCGCGCCAAGCTCATTCGCATCGAAGAGCGCCGCGAGCGCCGCGAACGCCGCCTCAATGATGCCTACGCCAACCGCAAGCCCTCTTCGATGCGCGCCGCATAGGGCAGAAAAATCCGGAAATTCCCGCAGGCTGAGGCGCAGTCCGCAGCGGACGGTTTTTTCTATTCCAATCACATGGCTACCTAGTTTAGAATGTTTCTGGTTTAGGCCAGAGCAGTGGCATATTTCGGTTTGGAGCGGCGCATGAAGGGCAACAAAGACGTTATCACCCGTCTCAACGAGGCATTGAAGCTCGAGCTTGGCGCCGTCAACCAATATTGGTTGCATTTCCGCCTCCTGGACAACTGGGGATACAAGAAGCTCGCAAAAAAGGAGCGGAAAGAGTCAATCGAGGAGATGCATCACGCCGACCGGCTCATTGATCGCATCATCTTCCTCGAGGGGCACCCCAACCTGCAGCACGTTGCGCCGCTGATGATCGGCGAGAACATCAAGGAAGTTCTCGAATGCGACCTGAAGGGCGAGAACATCGCCCGCGATCATTACAAGAAATCGCGTGAGATCTGCCGCGATCACGGCGACTACGTCACGATGATGCTCTTTGAGGATCTTCTCAAAGACGAGGAAGGCCACATCGACTTCCTTGAAACGCAGCTCGATCTTCTGAACAAGATCGGCGTTGAGAATTACGGCCAGCTTAATGCCGAAAGCGCCAACGACGGCGACGATCACTGATGAATTGACGCTTGTGGCTGTGCTCCGCGAAGCCGGCCGCAAGCACCTAGCGCCTTCCGAACGAGCGTGTCAGGCTTGATCAGCCGTATCCCCTCTCAACTCCATGACCGCCCTCCGAGGCGGCCATCCAGGGTTACGAGGCGATGTTCTCTCGCGTGTGTTCCTGGATGGCCGGGTCAAGCCCGGCCATGACGTTTGGGAACAGAGAGGCTACCCACACGACATGACAACATGAGTTAGCGTCTTCCGAACAGCCGTTCGATGTCGGATAGCTTGAGCGCGACGTAGGTCGGACGGCCGTGGTTGCACTGGCCGGAATAGGGCGTCGCTTCCATCTGGCGCAGTAGCGCGTTCATTTCCTCAACGGTCAAACGCCGTCCCGAGCGCACGCTTCCGTGACACGCCATGCGCGACGCGACCGCCTCCAAGCGGTCTTTCAATGCACGCGCCGTTCCGTCAGCGCGAAGCTCGGCGGCAAGATCCTTCACCAGCCCGTCAATGTCGGTATCGCCGAGCAGCGCGGGCGTCTCTCGAACGGCGACGGCGCCTTCTCCGAAGGCTTCGAGGACCAGCCCAAGCTCGGCCAGTTCGGCGGCGCGGTTTTGCAATAGCTCGGCGTCGTCGGGGTCGAGTATGACGATCGCCGGGATGAGCAGTCCTTGCGTCGCGACCCCACCATTCACGAGCGCAGCTTTGAGCTTCTCGTAAACCAGCCGCTCGTGCGCGGCGTGCTGATCGACAATGACGAGGCCGTCGCGCGTCTGCGCCACGATGTAGTTCTCATGCACTTGAGCCCGGACGGCGCCGAGCGGCTTGTCGATCGATTGCTCGACCCTGCTTTCGTCAGGCACGCGCATGTCGGCGCTTGGCGTATCGACGGCCGCGAACGTAGCCGGGCCCGGGCCGGACTCTGCGAAACCAAGCGGCTCAGACGCCAACGCGGGCGTAACACTCGGAAGCACGCCAGCCGAAAAGCTCTCGACCGTCAGCACGCCGCCTTGCGCAGAAGCCCGATGGCCCGCGGCTTCCAACGCCTGGCGCATTGCGCCGATCATCAGCCCTCGCACGCGACCCGCGTCGCGAAACCGGACTTCCGCTTTCGCCGGGTGCACGTTCACATCGACGTCGGGCGGGGCGACGTCGAGAAAAATCGCCAGCAGCGGCGAGCGTCCGCGCGGGATCAAATCGCCGTACGCGGCGCGGACCGCGCCGATCAGCAGCTTGTCCTTCACCGAGCGGCCGTTGACGAACAGAAACTGCTGCATGCTGTCGGGCCTGTGCAGCGTCGGCAGGCCGATGAACCCGAAAACGCGCATCGGCCCCAGCGCACCGCTGCCGCCGCCCGAGACTTCGAGCGCATCTGCCATGAACTCGCGGCCCATGATTGCACCGATACGTTCAAGCCATGCCGAAGACGAGCGCTCGCCGCGCGGATAGACGACAGGACGCTTCTCGCCGGTCTGCAGTGTGAAGCCGATCTCGGGGTGCGCCATCGCGAGCCTGCGAACCACGTCGGTGACGGCCATCGTCTCGGCGCGCTCCGACTTCAGGAATTTGAGGCGCGCGGGCGTTGCGGAGAAAAGATCGCGGACTTCGACGACAGTTCCCGGGTTGGCCGCCGCCGGTTTGATGCTCTCCTTCGCGCCGCGAACAACGCGCATCGAAAATCCCTGATCGGCTTCGCGCAGGCGGGACCGGATTTCCAATTCCGCAATCGAACCGATCGACGGCAATGCTTCTCCGCGAAAGCCGAGCGAGCGAATATCGAAAAGGTCTTCTTCGTCGAGCTTCGAGGTTGCGTGACGCTCGACTGCGAGCGCGAGATCGTCCGCGCTCATGCCTGAACCGTCGTCGGTCACGCGGATCAGCGACAGCCCGCCTTCCGTGATGACGATTTCGATCTGGGTGGCGCCGGAATCGATGGCGTTCTCGACGAGTTCCTTGACGACGCTCGCCGGGCGCTCGATCACCTCACCCGCAGCGATGCGGTTGACCGTTTCGGGGCTGAGCTGGCGGATCGCCACGGCGACCTCTCCTCGTCTCAAAAGCGCATCACGCGCCCTTGGCGAGGCGCTCCTTGGTCAAGACTTTCGCAAGCTCGACGGCGGGCTGATCGAACGGATCGACGCCCAGCAGGCGGCCTGCGAGAATCGTTTCGATCATAAAGTGCATCAGCAGCGCGCCGAGCGTTTTTTCATCGAGTTTTGCAAGGTCGATCGTGCGTACCGGGCGGCCGGCGCGGGCAAGGGCTTCAGGAAGCGCATGGGACTGAGCCGAAACGATATCGCCGATGGTGTGGCCGCCGAGCATGTCGGCTCCCGCGAGCTCGGCGAGACCGGAATCGACTTTCGGGCCGACGCCTTCGCTCGCGACGCGGATAATGGTCAGGTAGTGCTCACGCGGACCATCCATGAAAAGCTGCAACTGGCTGTGCTGGTCGAGCGGCCCGAGCGCGCCGATCGGGGTCGTGCCCTCGCCGCCCTTACCGAGGCTTTCCGCCCAGAGTTGCACGAACCAGGCGGCGAGACGGCTGAGACGATCCGCGTAAGGCATCATCACAAGCGTCTTGATGCCTTTTTCCTTCGACAGCGCGACGGCCATCGTGGCACCGACGGCGGGCGCGAAATCTTCCGCGCTGTCCGATGCGAGAAGCGCATCGACAACGGATTTCGCTCCGGCACGGATCGCTCGCACGTCGATGCCGCGCGCCATCGCGGGCATCAGGCCGACGTTGGTCAGACAGGAAAAGCGGCCGCCGACGCCCGTATGATGCTCGAGCATGGGAATGCCGAATTGCGCAAAGAGTGTCCGGAGGCCATTTGCCTTGCCGGACTTCTCGGGCTCCGTGATACCGAGAAAAAGCTTCGGGATCTGCGCTTCGAGACCAGCCGCCTTCACCGCCGAAAGCGTGGCGATCGCTTGCGCCAATGTCTCGGCGGTGCCGCCCGATTTCGACGTCACGATGAAGCGCATCTCGGCAAGGTCCGGCGTATTCAGAACGCCCGCGAGCGTTTCGCCATCGAGATTATCGTAGAATCGCGTGCGTGGCCGCGACTTCTGATCCTCGGTTGCGGTACCCGGAATTTTCCAGCCCGCCAGTTGTGCCAGCGTCTGGCCGCCGAGGCTCGATCCGCCTGTGCCGAAAAAGACGAGCGTCTTTGCGCCTTCACTCAGATGCGCAAGCGCCGCTTCAGCGGCATCGATGTCGGCCGTTTCCTCAGCGACGCGCAGCAGCGCCAGACGGCTATTGCGATAATCGTCTTTCAACGCCGCGACGTGCGGCACGATGCGCGACAACCACGAAGCATAAGCAGACGGCGCGAGGCCGTGTTCACCGATCGTCGCTTCGAGACATCCGCCGATGCTCTGGTGGAATTTACTTCCGTCGTGTTGCCCGTCCCGCATGGCGCTACAAACGCTCCCGACTGAAAAACGGGTTCCCGCGTAGCCCATTTCAGACGCGCGGCCAAGAGCGCGAAAGGCCCACCAAATTCTTCGGCGGCGCCTTAATTCAGCCGCGTGTCGGCGCTGCGACGCGACTTTGAGCTGCCGGAATCTCCGACTTCATCCCGTCCGGTTTGCCGACGACCGTGACGATGAGATCATCAGGTTTCAGGAGACGCGCCGCGACGCGTTTGGCATCCGCCAGCGTCACCGCGTCGATCATCTTATTACGGTTCTCGACATAGTCCGGACCGAAACCCTCCTGCATCAACCCCAAGAGCTGCGACGCAATCTTGGAGTTCGTGTCGAAGCGTAGCGCATAGGAGCCGGTGAGATACGATTTGGCGGCATTGAGATCGGCTTCCGTCGGTCCGTTCTCGGCCATCTTCTTCATCTCGTTGCGGATGATGTTGAGGCTATCCCCCATCGACGCGTTCTTGGTGGCAACGCTGCCGACGAGGATCGAGGTGTATCTGTCGGGCTGAATGTAGGTGTAGACCGAATAGGCAAGACCGCGCTTCTCGCGCACCTCCTCCATCAGCTTGGCGGAAAAACCGCCGCCGCCGAGGATGTGGTTGACGACGAAAGCAGCCATGAAGTCCGGGTCTTTGCGCGGCATGGCGCCGAGGCCGAAAACAGCGACCGACTGAGGAACGCCCATCTCGACAACGCACTGGCTGCCACCCGTCAGCGGCTGCACCTTGGCGACCGGGAAAAGATCGGCCTTGGCGGGGAGCCCTCCGAACACATCGTCGATGAGCTTTCCAAGCTCAGCGGGCGAGATGTCGCCGACAGCGACGACCTTCAGGTTATCCCGCGCAAAGATGCGCTTGTGGTAGGCGACGAGATCGTCGCGTTTTATTTTCGAGACGGTTTCCACAGTGCCGCTCGAAGGGCGCGCGTAAGGATGACCTGCGAAAGCTTGCGCATACCATTCGCGCATCGCGACCTTGCTCGGGTCCTTATCGGCATAAATGATATTGGCTATCAGCTGCTGTCGGATACGTTCGACGGCATCGTCGTCGAAGCGTGGTTTCTGCACCGAAAGTTTCAGAAGCTCAGCGGCCTTATCGCGATTGGCGGTCAACGTCTCGAACGAGCCGTAAAGCGAGTCCTTCGTATCGTCGTACCTCATGCGCATGGAGATATCTTCCATACGCTCCTGATACTCTTCCGACGTCAGATTGCCGGCGCCTTCGTCCATCATCGCGGTGATGAAATTCGCGACGCCCGCCTTGCCCTCGGGGTCCTGGCTGTTACCGCCATCGAAGGCGTATCTCAGCGAAATGAGGGGGACGCTGTGCTCTTCGACGAGCCAGGCATGGATGCCGCCCGGCGATGTGATCTGCTGAATGTTCATTGCTGCTGCCGGACGACTGAAGGATAGAAACGCGAAGGACGTCAACATCGCCAAAGCTACAGCGATGTTGTGGCGTGCCACGGCGCGAACGACCGTAGCAGTCTCACGAGAGAGGGTCTGCATCGAAATCACCTCAATTCGCTATTTGCGGAGGGAGGAGGCACGTCTTCCGCCTGCGCGACGCCGCTTTGATCGGGTATCAGATAGCCCGTCACCGACGCCTTGAGATTGAAGTATTCGCCCGCGACCTTCTTCACGTCATCTGCCGTCACCTTGGAAATGGCTGCGGGCCAACCCTCGACGTCGGCGACAGTGCGACCGATCGCGAGGTTCCATCCATAACGGCGCGCTAAAGTCGCCTGATTGTCGCTCTCGTAAATGTAGTCTGCGAGATAACTGCGCTTTGCACGCGCGAGCTCCGCTTCGGTCACGCCGTTCTTTACGACGTCGGCGATAACATCGTCGATTGCGGCTTCGACCTTCGGCAGCGGGACGCCATCGGCAGCAACCGCGTAAAGCGAAATGGTGCCGCTGTCGAGACTGGAACCGGAATAATCGCCGCCGGCGCTTGTCGCGAGCTTCGATTCGACGACGAGCTTCTTATAGATGCGGCTGGTCGTGCCCGAGCCAGCGATCTTCATCAGCAGATCGAGAGCTTCGGCTTCGCCGGGCTTCGCCGTAACGTAGCTCGGCGTAAGGTAGTAGCGCTGCATCGAATAATTGCCGGCACGCGGGTCTTTCAGCTCCAGGCGGCGGGCTGCGATCGGCGGCGGCTCGCTCGGGCGATGGCGGACGGTGGTAACGTCGGGGTTGGTCGGTATTTTGCCGTAAGTCTGCTCGGCGAGCGTCTTGACCTCGTCGGGCGTGACGTCGCCCGATACGATCAGGATGGCGTTATTCGGCGCATAGTAGTGCTTATAGAACGTCAGAGCATCCTGACGCGAAAGCTGCTGCATTTCGTGATACCAGCCGATGACCGGCGTACCGTAGGGATCATTCAGATACAGCGCCGCGTTCATCTGCTCGTCGAGCAGCGCGGAGGGATTGTTGTCGATGCGCGAGCGGCGCTCTTCCAGGATGACGTTCCGCTCCGTCAGCACCTCTTTTTCGTCGAGACGGAGGTTGACCATGCGGTCGGCTTCCATCTCCATCATCTTGCCGAGACGATCCTTGGCGACGTGCTGGAAGTAGGCCGTCGTGTCATGGCCGGTGAAGGCGTTGTCCTGGCCGCCGAGTCGGCTCACGATTTTCGAAAACTCGCCGACCGGGATCTTGTCGGTCGACTTGAACATCAGATGCTCGAGAAAATGCGCGATACCCGACTTGCCGCGCACCTCATCGGCAGAGCCCACACGATACCAGACCATGTGCGTCACGACCGGCGAGCGATGGTCGGGAATGACGACGACATCCATGCCATTGGCGAGCTTGAACCCGGTCGCACGGGTGGCGGTGTCGACGGCGAAGGCTTCAGGTGTCAATGCGAGCATGGAAAGCGCCAGAATGGTTAAGAAGCGGAACCGGGTGAACGTCACAAGACGCATATCGTGGGTCCTTCGACGGTAAGCAACGTCAAGCGAGTTGCCTACCTTTTTCGGATGATAGCGAAGTCCCCACACATGGGGACAACTTTTTGCGAAGTGCCGTCCGGAAGATGAAACAACAGCGCGCAAAGCCGGGCCAATGAGCGCGATGGGCCGCATAAAAGTCAAATGACAAGGCGTTCATCTCGCGTGAGCAAGACGCGGATCAATCAAGGTTTTTCATTCAGACTGAGAAATTTCCGATAGCGGCGCGCCGACGCTATTGCGTCTGTGTGTCGTCGTCGCCCTCGTTCCCATTACCCGAGGCCATCCACTTCTGGACGCCCGTCAAGATCGACGGGTGGCACGAGCCCAGCGGACCCGATGCAGAGTCGGCGGTTGAGTCGCCTCTTGCTTTCGCGTCTTCGTAGTTGACCTTGCAGTAGGCGTCCTGCTGCCTTTGAAGCTCAGCCTTCGAAACGCCTTTCTTGGCGTCGACGTCCTGTACTGCCAGAGCAGGCTGATTGGGCTTGCCGCTTCCGGGCGGAGGCAGGGAATCCAGCCCCGGTGGCACCACAAGTGGCTGACGGGCGGCCAATTTCGGCTCTTTCGGCGCGGAGGTGTCGTTCAAGCCGACGACGTCGAAGATCTTGCCGTTCAGCTGTACGCCATCGTACCCGCAGCCCGAAACCGCAAGCACAGCCGCGCCGAAAGGCACAAGCAGCAATGCTTTTGCGTATGATTTCAAAGGCATACAGATCCCCGTACCCCAGCCGCCGCGACACCCTAATATGCGGCAGTATCCCGACATTTACGGCGCTAATGCGACTCGCCCCAGAATGACTCATACAACAGGACCAGAACGCCAGCAACGATTGCCATGTCGGCGACGTTGAAGACATACCAGTAATATCCATAGGCATGCAGCGAGAAGAAGTCCGCGACGCCGCCGAGACGCAGTCGGTCGATCGCGTTGCCGATGGCGCCTCCGATGATCAGTCCAAGGGCGATCGCCATCAGACGGCTGGCGCCCGAGCGATTGAGCCAAAGCCAGAGACAGAAGCTCGCAAACACGGCGAATGCCGTCAGGAGGTATTGGCCAAGCAGGCTTTCCTGATCGAACAGCGAATAGCTGATGCCGATGTTTTTCACGTAGGTGATGTCAAAGAACGGGAAGATCCGGACACGGCCTTTGCTTCCAATGTCGTAAACCGAGAGCATCCACCACTTGTGAAACTGGTCGACGGCGACTGTCGCGACGATGAACGCGAGGGCCAGCGGCGCCGTCCGGCCCCAGAGAAAACTTCGACGCTGCGATTGCGGAGCAGACTCGATGTTCATGATGCTGCTCCCGAATGATCGGCGCAATATTCCCCTCCCCTCGACGGTGAGGGGTTAGGGGTGGGGTGAAAGACTAAGCCGCTTCTCCAGAATGGCTCAGCCTGCGCAATGTCCGTCCGACGATTTCGGCAAAACACGCGATCACGCAGGGTGCGATCCCCCCGCCCCCGACCCCTCCCCGCGAGGGGGAGGGGGGAAAGTGGTGAGCGTCTCTGTCTAAGTTGCACATGATCGCATTTAGCTAGAACTCTCCCTTGGTAAGAGAGTGCTCTAGTGATGGCCCAGGAAAAATTGTCGGACGGCATGGACCCCACCACCGAATCCTTCCCGCGATGGAAGAGGAGGAAAGTTGGAGCGCAACCACCACCGCGCACATTCCCCTCCCCGCGAGAGAGAGGGGGAAGAAGCCAATTACCCTCTCCGCGAGCGGGGGCGTGGCATAACCAATTCCCCTCCCCTTGACGGGGAGGGGCTCGGGGTGGCGTGAGGACGGACGCCATTACGCCACTGCCTGTGCGTCGATTTCGCGAATGGCAGCGGCGTCGCGCGCGGAAAGATCGGGGTAAGCGGGATCCGAGCCCACATCTTTCGTGATGCGCCATGAGCGCGCGCATTTCTTGCCCTCCGCGCGTTTGACGACGACCGCGACGCCTTCCTCGTTCGGCAGCGTGAAAGCTCCGGCTGGGGCGGCTTTATCCGAGATCGCAATATCCGACGTGATGCAGACCTCGGCCATGTCGACGCCTTCTAGGCCCGACATCAGATCGGGATCGGTGACGTAGACCTCGGGAGCCGCTTCGAGAGACGAGCCGATCTTCTTGTTGGCGCGTTCGATCTCGAGCGCGCCGGTCACGACACTCCGGACTTCCTTCACGCGGTCCCACTTGGCGGCGAGATTGTCGTCGCGCCATTCGCGCGGGATTTTCGGAAATGGCAGCAGATGGATACTCTCGCTGTCGTTCGGGCGATATTGCAGCCAGGCTTCCTCCGCCGTGAACGACAGGATCGGCGCCAGCCATTTGAGCAACGCGTCGCAAAGCTTGTCGATGACGGTCAACGCCGCCTTGCGCTTCAAGCTCGAAGGCGACTCGCAGTAGAGCGCATCCTTGCGGATATCGAAGTAGAATGCGGAAAGCTCGGTATTCATGAATTGCGCGAGCAGGCCGACGATCTTGCGATAGTCATACGTCTCGTAGGCTTTCCGGATCTCGTGATCGAGTTCGGCGAGCCGGTGCAGCATCAGGCGTTCAAGCTCGAACGGCTTCATGTCCTTGAATGCAACCGCATCGCCGGGCTTGAAGTGCGCGAGCGCACCCAGCATCCAACGAAGCGTGTTCCTGAGCTTGCGGTAGGTCTCGGAAAACGTCTTCAGGATTTCTTGGCCGATGCGTAGGTCGTCGGAATAATCTGAAGCCGCTACCCAAAGACGCAGAATGTCGGCGCCGGACTTCGCGATCACGTCCTGCGGCGCCACGACGTTGCCCAAGGACTTCGACATCTTCTGCCCCTTCTCGTCGAGAACGAAGCCATGAGTCAGCACGACGTCGTAAGGGGCTTCGCCGCGCGTGCCGCAGGACTCGAGCAGCGAAGAATGGAACCAGCCGCGGTGCTGGTCGGAGCCTTCGAGATACATGACGCGATCCTGCCCGCCGTCGCGCTTGCGGCGCAAGCCTTTGAAGCCCGGGAACGCGGCCGGGTCTTCGAGCGTGAAGGCGTGGGTCGAACCTGAGTCAAACCAGACGTCGAGCACGTCCTTGACCTGCTCCCACTTGGCCAAGTCCTTGTCGGGCACGAGGCCTTTCAGGAAGCGTTCCTTCGCGCCTTTTTCGAACCAGACGTCGGCGCCTTTTTCGGCGAACGCTTTTTCAATGCGCGCGGCGAGTTCGTCCGACTTATCGAAGTCCGGGCCGGGGATGACCTGATCCGTTTCGACGTTGCGGAAAACGGTGATCGGTACGCCCCAGGCGCGCTGGCGCGACACGACCCAATCGGGCCGGTTCTCGATCATGCCGGTGATGCGGTTCTCCCCTGCAGCGGGCACCCACTCGACGCGCTTGATTTCGTCGAGCGCAATCTGGCGCAGGGTCGGAGAATTGTGTCCGAGCCCCCTCTCCCCGTGTGCGGGGAAAGGGCTGGGGTGAGGGGCGGCCATTTGCACCGATGCATATTTCTGCCCCTCACTCTGTCCCTCTCCCCGCGAGGACGGGGAGAGGGACAGAGAAAGAGCGCGGTCCATGCTGATGAACCACTGCGGCGTGTTGCGGAAGATGACAGGCTTCTTCGAGCGCCACGAGTGCGGGTACTGATGCTTCAGGCGTCCACGCGCGATGATGTGGCCCGCTTCCGCAAGCGCCTTGATGACCGCGTCGTTGGCGTCGCCTTTGTCGCCGCTCTCTTTGAGCACGCGCTTGCCTTCGAAGCCCGGCGCGGCCTTCGTCAGCACACCGTCGGCGTCGACAGTGAACGGGATTTCCGTATCGATTCCGCGGTCGCGAAGCTTTCTCTGGTTGGCGATCCAGATGTTGTAGTCGTCTGCGCCATGACCGGGGGCCGTGTGCACGAAGCCCGTTCCGGTGTCGTCGGTGACGTGGTCGCCGTCGAGCAGCGGCACATCGAATGTGTAGCCAAGATCGCGCAGCGGATGCTTGCAAACGAGATGGCGAAGCTCGAACGCGTTCACGCTCCAACGTTTTTCAAAGGCTTCGACCTTTGCGGCCTTCATCACGTCGGCGGCGAGCTTGTCGGCCAAAATGTAGCGATCGCCTTTCTTCGCCCAGTTGCCTTCGGGCGCAGCCGTGACCTCGTAGAGCCCATAGGCGATACGCGAAGAAAAGCTGATGGCGCGGTTGCCAGGGATCGTCCACGGCGTCGTCGTCCAGATGACGACGGAGGCGCCGACCAGATTTTCCGGCGTCAGCTCGGGATGAAGCTCTGGCGGAATGTCCTTTTCCGCAGGCTCCTCGTTGACCGGCAACGGCTTCACCGGAAACTTCACCCAGATCATGTCGGACTGGTGGTCCTGGTACTCGACCTCGGCTTCGGCAAGCGCCGTCTTCTCAACGACCGACCACATCACGGGCTTCGAGCCACGATAGAGCTGACCGGTCGCGGCAAACTTCATCAGCTCGCGCGCGATGATTGCCTCGGCGTTGTAGGCCATCGTCGAATAGGGATGCGCCCAGTCGCCGATGACGCCGAGACGCTTGAACTCCTCGCGCTGCACGTCGAGCCACTGTGCTGCGAACTTGCGGCATTCGTCGCGGAAGGCATTGATCGCCACGGGATCGAGGAAGTTCGGCTTCTCTTTTCCCTTGGCGCGATACTGCTCCTCGATCTTCCATTCGATCGGCAGGCCGTGGCAATCCCAGCCCGGCACGTAGTTCGAATCATGGCCAAGCATCTGCTGCGATTTGACGACGAGGTCCTTCAGGATCTTGTTCAGCGCGTGACCGATGTGGATGTTGCCGTTGGCATACGGCGGGCCGTCGTGCAGCGTGAATTTTACGCGACCTTTCGAGTCGGCGCGCAGCTTTTCGTAAAGACCGATCTCCGCCCAGCGCTTCAGGAGCTTTGGCTCAAGCTCCGGCAATCCGGCACGCATCGGAAAATCCGTCTGCGGCAGAAACAGGGTCTTGCTCCAGTCGCGGCCCGCCGCATCGGCGCCGGGCGCCCCCGCGGCGCTCGGTTTGGCGGCCTTTTGGTCTTTCGACATCAGGTGATCTTTCGTGCTCAAATCAGCGGGCGTTCTAGCAACTGCGCCGCGCCTTAGCAAAGCGGCATGGGGAGCCCGTTTCCAAGACGGCTCGGGCGGCGCTTACGAGTGCGGTCCCACGCCGACAAACGAGCGCAGGCGATGGCTGCGGGTTTTTTCATCTTTATTGCACAACCTTTTGTGCTAGAGGCGGGGCGAAACAACGGAGAACACCATGCAGATGACCGATTCCCGGCGCCGCCAGATCCAGGCCAGGCAGCGCAAGGCGAAGAACGCAGCCAAGCGTGCCGCGAAGGCCGCAAAGCGCGAGCGCAACCAAGCCTGACACAAAACGCAGGCGACTCCAGGGCGTCGTCAGTCGGACAATACCGCTTTCGCCTGCGCGATATCGGCCTCCATCTGTGCGACCAGCTCTTCGACCGAACGAAACCGCCGATCGCCGCGGATGAAGTCGACGAACTCAATTTCGATCTCGCGTCCGTAAATGTCGCCGTTGAAGTCAAACAGGAAGACCTCGAGCACCGGCTGGCCGTCGTCGAAGGTCGGGCGCGTGCCGAGGTAGGCCGCCGCATCGTGGGCGACGCCGTCGAGACGCGCCCGCACCGCATAGATGCCATGGCCGAGGGTCGTGCCTTTGGGCATCGGAAGGTTGGCGGTCGGAAAGCCCATGCTGGTTCCGCGTTTGGCGCCACCGATGATGCGGCCCGAGACGCGCCACGGCTCGCCAAGCATGCGCGTCACGCTTTTGACGTCGCCTTGCGCCAGACGCAAACGAACGGCGGTAGATGAAAAGACCTCGCCGTCCTCTGCCATGGGCGGCATGACCGTGACGCCGAAGCCAAGCTCCTCGCCTGCGCGCACCATCAGCTCCGGATTGCCGCCGCGCTTGTGGCCGAAATAGAAGTCGTAGCCGATGACGACGTGGGACGCGCCGAGCCCCGCGACCAGGACGCGCTCGATGAAGGCTTCGGCGGTGAGGGCTGCCAGCTCGGCATCGAACGGCTCGACGAAGACCAGATCGAGGCCGAGCTTCTCGAAAATCGCAAGCTTGCGCTTCAGAGTCGTCAGCCGGAACTGCACTTCATTCGGGTGAAAGAACTCGCGCGGATGAGGTTCAAAGACCATCACTGCCGATGGAACGCGCTTGGCCCGCGCCTCAGTCTTGGCTTCCCGGATCAGCGCGCGATGGCCGCGATGAACGCCGTCGAAGTTGCCGATCGCGACGGATGCACCGCGATGCTCCTGCAGCACATGCTTATGGCCATGGATGACGTGCATGCACCGCGCGTTCCTTCAATCTCAAGGCTGCTTGAAGAATTTTCCGCGCCTATCCTGCCCTTACTTCGGCCGGGAGGGAACCATCAGAACGGCTTCGCCGGTCAGCACGGGTTTGCCCGCAACCGTACAGACACAATCGAACCGCGCCCGCTTCTTATCGGGAATAAGCTCGACGATGCGAACGAGCGACTCGACGCGATCGTCGATCTTGACCGGCCCTTTGAAGAACAGGGATTGCGACACGTAGATCGCGCCGGGGCCCGGCAGCTTCATCCCGAAGAGGGCCGAGATATAGCCCGCCGACAGAATGCCGTGAGCGATACGCTCCTTGAATATCGTCTTGGCCGCGTATTCGGCATCGAGGTGCACCGGGTTGTAGTCCCCCGATAGT
Source organism: Hyphomicrobium denitrificans 1NES1 (assembly GCF_000230975.2). Taxonomy (NCBI): domain Bacteria; kingdom Pseudomonadati; phylum Pseudomonadota; class Alphaproteobacteria; order Hyphomicrobiales; family Hyphomicrobiaceae; genus Hyphomicrobium; species Hyphomicrobium denitrificans. The sequence goes on from NC_021172.1 coordinate 2,786,552, forward strand.
GCCGCATAGGCAACAATGTCCGCTTCGCTGACGATGCGCGACATCGAGGCTTCCTGGCCGACCTCTAAGTCCTCGAAATATTTGGTTCGACCGGCTGTCGCGAGCATCCAATTACCCTCGTTGCATTTACCAAGCCCGGGTTACCCCGAACTCGCCGGCGTGACACTAACGCCTCATAAACGCTGGCTGCAACCATGCGACGGCCCTTCCGGCTGCGGCGTTCTTGCATGCCGGCGGCCATTCGAGCCTTGCGTCCCGTGGCGCGAAAGCGCTATAAGCGGCCATTCCCTTCATTTTACCTTTGCAGTGGCTTTCGCGGATGCCCGCGGAAGACCGAAAGAGGATTATCCATGAGCGACCGCCGCCCCCTTATGCCGAAAGCCACCGCCGTTTGGCTGGTGGAAAATACGGCGCTGTCATTCGATCAAATCGCTGAATTCTGCGGCTTGCATCCTCTCGAAGTCAAAGGCATCGCCGATGGCGAGGTCGCCCAAGGCATCAAGGGCATGGATCCGGTCACGAACGGCCAGTTGACGCGCGAAGAGATTGCGCGGGCGGAGAAGGATTCGTCCCACAAGCTGCAACTTGCGGAAAGCAAGGTCCAGTTGCCGCCGCTGCCGCAGACGCGCAAAGGCCCCCGTTATACGCCCGTCTCGCGTCGTCACGACCGGCCAAACGCCGTGCTCTGGCTGCTGCGCAACCATCCGGAACTCAAAGACAGCCAGATCATGCGCCTCGTCGGCACGACCAAGCCAACCATCGCGCAGATCCGCGACCGCACGCACTGGAACTCGGCGCAACTGACGCCGCAGGACCCGGTGACGCTCGGCCTCTGCTCACAGATCGACCTCGATGCCGAGGTGAAGAAGGCTGCAAAACGCGCCGAGCGCGAGCGCAAGGACGGCGACAAGGATCACGAAAAGGCCGGCACGCTGCTGCCCGCTTCCGAGACGACGGCGCCCTCCGCGACCGCCGAAATCCTGGCGCCGAAGGTTGCTGAGGAAGCTCCGGAAGAAACCCCGGAACAGGAGCAGGCGCGCGTCTTTGCAAAGCTCAAGGGCATGACCTCTCCGAAGGCGGAAGAGGCCGACGAGGACGAAAGCAAGGAGGAGAAGAAGGAGAAGGACGGCGAGTAAAAGTGCCGGACCTAACTTCCCACCAGCGCCTCATCATCGCGAGTGGCGGCGAGTGCATCCTCGATCCGCGCCACGTAATGGATCAACGGCTTTCTCAAACCGGCGCGAAGCAATGCGCGGCGGATGTTTTTGCTCGTTGACGTAAAGTATACAGTTGTACCTGCCCGGTTGAGCTTCTTGACGAAGCCTTCAAGGGATTTGGCGGCGGTGCTGTCGACGAGCGGCACCTCGGAGAAATCGAGCACGAATGTCTTCGGCTGTGCCCCAATCCGGTCGAGCACGGCGCCGACAGTCGCCGTCGCGCCGAAGAAGAAGGCGCCCGAAATCCGATAGACCATGACGCCATCGTTGGTGATGCGGGGTAACTCTGTTTCATCGCCTTCGGCGCTATCCGCCATGTCGTCGGCGACAAGCGCGCTGCCGGTTTCGACTTCAACGGCTTCGGCCATGCGATGCAGAAAGAGAAATGCGCCGAGCGTGACGCCGACGGCGATGGCGGTCGTCAAATCCACGAAGACCGTCAGCAGGAACGTCGCAAGCAGCACGGCCGCGTCGCCACGGGACGACCGCATCAGGCTCGCGAATTCGCGCTTCTCGGCCATATTCCACGCGACGATGGCGAGGACGCCGCCGAGCCCGGCGAGCGGAATGTAGACGGCGAGCGGCGCCGCAACCAACATGAATAGCAGAACGAACGCGGCGTGCAGCATTCCCGAAACGGGTCCGTGCGCTCCGGCTCGAATGTTGGTCGCAGTGCGCGCGATCGTGCCTGTCACACACATGCCGCCGAACATGACGGCCGTGAAGTTTCCGAAGCCTTGGGCGACGAGTTCGCAGTTCGAGCGGTGTTTGCGGCCGGTCATGCCGTCCGCGACGACGGCCGAAAGGAGGCTTTCGATGGCACCGAGGAGCGCGATCGAGACGGCATCGGGGATTGCGGCCTGGATCTTCGCGAGGCTCACGTCCGGGAAGTGGGGCGCCGGCAGCATGCGCGGCACGCCGCCGAACCGCGATCCGATCGTCGCGACATCGAGATGCAAAAGCGCCGTCAGGACGGCCGTCACTCCGACCGCGATGAGCATGCCTGGCCAATTCGGCCTGACGCGCCGAACCCCGACAATGATGGCGATCGACAGAATCGATATGAAAACCGTGGCTGGACGGATCGAGCCGATGCCGGCGGCAATCGCCTCGACCTTCGGGATCAGGGCTGCAGGCTCGTGCGCAATGTCGAGACCCAGCATGTCCTTCACCTGACTGGCGAAGATGATCACGGCTATTCCTGCGGTGAACCCCACCGTCACAGGAAATGGGATGTATTTGATGTATGTTCCGAATCGCAAGTAACCCGCGGCGATCATGATGAGACCGGCCATGGCCGTTGCGAGCACCAGGCCGTCATAGCCTTTGCGTTCGACGATCGACGCGATCAGGACGATGAAGGCACCGGCGGGGCCGCCGATCTGAAAGCGGCTGCCGCCAAGCACAGAGATCAGGAACCCGCCGACGACGGCCGTGAACAATCCCTTTTCGGGGGACAGCCCAGAACCGATCGCAATGGCCATCGACAGCGGCAACGCGACGATCGCTACCGTGAGGCCGGCGACTGCGTCGGCCCGAAACGCGGCCATCCCGTAGCCTTCGCGCAAGACCGTCAAAACCTTTGGCGCGAAGAGCTCCGCCAAGCTTGGCGTAGCGCGCTTCGTTCCAACCATCGTGGAGGTGTCCATAGTCGTTCTCTCGAATGCGATGGATCGCTGGAACCGAAGGCCGGTGCATGGTCTGGGGCGTGACCTGGCGATCAATCTGATGTGCGCAGCAAGCCTCGCTTTTTGCGGACCAGCCCGGGCGAGGGTATCGCCGTCTTCGCGGCTGCGCGCTCCTTCAAGCGGACGCCGCGGCCCTTTCCGATGCTCGGCGTGCTCTCGCTGATCAGTTCGATGCCTGCAGCGTCGAAAGCGCCGACGACCTTCATCAGCGTATCGACGACGCCACGCACATCGCCTTCACTCGCTTCCATGCGCTGGATCGTCGGCAATGAGACGCCTGCCCGCTCGGCAAGCGTCTGCTGGTCGATGCCAAGAAGAGCCCTGGCGGCTCGCATCTGCGCAGCTGTGATCAGTTGAGCTTAGCCCTCATCTAAGCGCCGGATTTAACTTCTGATGTTTTATACATCAACATATACTTTTGACGCATGATGCGGATCGTATCTCACGGACCTGAAAATGCGGCAAAGACCGCTTAAAGAAAGCGTCTGCCAGCCCACCGCCGCTTCCAAAGGGCACGAACCCGTGTGCCGGCGATCACGGCGGGTGAATCCAGGATTGCTGCAGCAAGATGCATTCGTTAGCGTCGCATCGATGTAGAACCTGCACGCGTCCAAACGCGCTGGCAGCACCGGCCGTTGGATCAAATTTTCGGGGCAGCAGACGTGTCGAACCCTTTTGAACAAAACCTTGCGAAAAACTCCGCCAACTATCAGCAGCTGACGCCGCTCTCGTTCCTGGCCCGTACGGCCATTGCAGCGCCTAATCACACCGCGATCATTCACGGCAAGGCGCGCATCTCGTACGCCGATTTCTACAAGCGCTGCCGTCAGCTCGCGAGCGCGCTTTCGATGCGCGGCATCGGTCCGGGCGATACGATTTCAGTTGTGCTCGCGAATACGCCCGCGATGCTCGAAGCGCACTTCGGCGTGGCGATGACGGGTGCCGTTCTCCATACGATCAACACGCGACTCGATGCGGCCGTCGTCGCGTTCCAACTCGATCATGCGGGCACGAAGCTGCTCATAACCGACCGCGAATTTTCGGCTACGGTGAAGGCGGCGCTGGCGCTCGCGAAAATCCAGCCCATCGTCATCGACTATGACGATCCGGAATTTCCGCAGACGGGCGAAGCGCTCTCCGCGGAGGATTACGAAGCCTTCGTTTCGGGCGGCGACCCCAATTTCGACTGGCGCTGGCCGGAAGATGAATGGGAAGCGATCTCGCTCAACTATACGTCGGGCACGACGGGCAACCCGAAAGGCGTCGTCTATCACCACCGTGGCGCGGCGCTGATGTGTTATGCGAACACAATCTCGACCGGAATGACGCGGTTTCCCGTGTATCTCTGGACACTGCCGATGTTCCACTGCAACGGCTGGTGCTTTCCCTGGTCGGTGACGCTGGCGCAGGGCACGCATGTTTGCCTTCGCTGGGTGCGGGCCAAGGCCATGTATGACGCCATCGTCGACCATAAGGTGACGCATCTTTCGGGCGCGCCGATCGTGATGGCCACGCTGCTCAACGCAGCGCCGGACGAGAAGCGTCCGATCTCGCACGTCGTTGCCTTCAATCATGCTGCCGCGCCGCCGCCTGCCGCCGTGATCGCGGCGATGACCGACGCCGGCTTCGAGCTGACGCATCTCTACGGCCTGACCGAAACCTATGGTCCCGCGACGATCAACGAGTGGGATCCGTCGTGGAATGATCTTTCGGCGCCGGAGCGGAGCGCCAAGCGCATTCGCCAAGGCATTCGCTACGTCGCGCTCGAAGGGCTGACCGTGATGGATCCCGAGACGATGACGGAAGTTCCGGCCGACGGTGAGACGCTCGGTGAAGTCATGTTCCGAGGCAACATCGTCATGAAGGGATACCTCAAGAACGAGAAAGCGACCGAGGAGGCCTTTGCCGGGGGTTGGTTCCATTCCGGCGATCTCGGCGTGCTACATCCCGACGGCTACATTCAGCTCAAGGATCGCTCCAAGGACATCATCATTTCGGGCGGCGAGAACATCTCGTCGATCGAGGTCGAGGAGGTCCTTTACAAGCACCCGAGCGTCGCGTTCTGCGCGGTCGTCGCCAAGCCCGACGAGAAGTGGGGCGAGACGCCGTGTGCCTTCATCGAGCTTCGCGCGGGCGCATCGGCCACAGAGGCCGAAATCCTCGAATGGTGCCGGCAGGGGCTGGCGCGCTACAAGGTTCCGCGCCATGTGGTATTTGCCGAAGTCCCGAAAACGTCGACCGGGAAGATTCAAAAGTTCAAACTTCGGGAAATGGCCAAGGATGCGTGACGCGGGCGGCGCCCATTCTAGACGCCGCGCGCTGTGCAGGTACCGGGCGGGTTGTTACTTCACGAACACCCGCTTCTGACATTCAAGCCAATGCGCGATCACGCTCCGGTCGTGGAACTGGATCGCGCCGCAGTTCTGGCAGACGATCATCAGCACGTTGACCGGCGCTGTCGAATTCGGGTCGGCGCGCTGGCAGGTCAGCGTGTGGACGTCGACATCGCATTGCGAGCGAAAGCGCCCGCAAACCGGGCAACCGGTGATGTGCTTGCCGAACAGGAAGCGATCGACTTCAGCTTTCGAAATTGGCTGCGTACAGGTTTCTGTCATCAGAATCACCGTGTGACAAGCCGCTATGCTATAAGGGTAAGATGAGATGCCATGACTGACAAGAAGAGCAGCCGTTTGCAGGCAAAGAATTGATTGCGTCAGTCGGCTGAGTATAGACGCCACGCCATTTTGTGCAGAGGCGATATTGCGATGCAAAGTTCTACGGACGTCGATCGTCCGATGAGCGATCTATGGAAGACGTCCCATCATCTTAGCGATGCAGATCGTAGTAGCTTTGCGATCGTGCGACCTATTCAATTATAACAATTGAAGGCTATGGAACGAAGGCGCTTTGACAACGGATCGGCGCCGTCGTCCATCTGCAACAATCGCCACAGCAACGTGAAGGATCGCACCATGATCTTCAAACGGCTCGTTCCTGCCGCGATTTTGGTCGCGGCTTTGTCGATTCCGCCCTCGACGTCCGCTCATGCGGAGGCGGATGCAGAAAGTCTGGTCGATGCTCTGAATGCGATCTTCGGCAAACACGATGGTCTTCGTGCCGCGCACACTCACGGATTCTGCGTCAAAGGCAGCTTTACGCCGACGGCCGAAGCGGCAAGTCTGTCCAAAGCCCCGCATTTCAATTCCAAAACGCCGGTCAACGTCATCGGGCGCTTTTCGATGGGCGGCGGAGCGCCCGATGCTTCGAACGCGCAGAAGGATAATGTGCGCGGCCTAGCCCTGCATTTCGACATCGGCGGCGGCAACACGACCGATCTCGTCATGATCTCGGCGCCGGTCTTCGTCGCCAAGGACCCGGATCAATTCCTGACGCTACTCACGACCGTCGCGACGAAGGACAAAGACAAAATCGGTGCATTCTTCAAAGCCAACCCGAACGCGACGCGGCAAGCCGAATGGCTCAACGCACGGCCGGTCCCGGCGAGCTATGCGACCGTCAACTACTGGGGCGTTCACGTCTTCACGCTCACAAATGCCGAAGGAAAGAAGCAGGTCATCAAGTACAAGGCGCTGCCGGTCGGCGGCGAAGTCGGCCTGTCGGATGATGAAGCAAAGGCGAAGGACCCTGATTTCTATCGTCCGGAACTCAAGGAGCGGCTTGCGAAAGGTCCGGCTGAGTTCACGCTGACGGCGATCCTTGGAGAACCGGGCGATCCGGCCGACGACCCGACCGCGTTCTGGCCGGAGGATCAGCGCAAATCCGTGACGCTCGGGACAATCTCGATCACCGACTTTGAAGACGACAAGACGTGCGATGCCGGGATTTTCGATCCGACGAACATCGCCGACGGCATTGAAGGCCCGGCGAACGACAAGATCTTTCCGATGCGCTCCGCCGCCTACGGCGTCTCGTTCGCGCGACGCACGAAGTAAGGCGCGATCATCGCAGTACTGTGTCATCCTCGGCATAAAGCCGAGGATGACGAATACGCGGCATGCTCAAGCTTTCGCCTCGTGCGACTTGAGCCCAGCAAGATAGTGCTCGAGGTGTTCGAGCGTGCCGGTCCAGCCTTGTGTCATGCTTCCGCGACCCTCGTCGAAGGTCTTGCGCTCTGCATTGCTTTCGTTGATCGGCACCCAGCTGATCGTGACCTTGGTGCGGCCCGATCCTGCGTCTTCGAACAGAAACGTCGACAGCATTTCGAGCGGCCATTCCGGGTTTAGCGGATGACGCCGGATGCCGCCCCTTTCGTCGGAAAACGAATTGACGAAGACGATACGTTCAGGCGCTGCGACTTCGCGATAGACGAACTTGCCCCACATTGCGCTGCCATCGGGAGCCTGAAAGCCATAGTGGTATTCGCCCCCGGGTCGTAGATCCATCGTGGATGCAATGACTTTGAAGCCCTTCGGACCCCACCAATGCTTCAAGCGCTCGACTTCGGTGAAGGCCTTGAAAACGAGTTCGCGCGGCGCGTCGAATGTGCGTGAGATGACGAACGGCTCGATGTTCGGTTTTTCTCGGGCTTCCGTCATGGCGTGCTCCTCGTGGTCGTGAACTCATTCGGCCCGCCAGTTGCTGAAGTGATGGCGATCCTTGAAGGCTTCGAATACCAGCTCGCGCGGCGCAATGATGAGGCGCGCGACGTCGTGATTCGCGATGTGCTCCGGTCAAAAACAGCGGTTAAGATGTGCTTCCCTCAGGAGGGCCCGGCCATGTGCGTGAGATGCTCGCCGAGTTGATCAAAACATTCTCTCCACCCGGCGGCCATTCCGTCCCGCGACACGGTCGAATCGAAGTCTTCCTGCAGGAACGTCATCTTCGTTTTCTCATCCACGTCCTCGAAGGCGACGCTGATCAGCGTCTCGTGGCCGGGCATTCCGGATTCATCGAGCCACGCGTGTGTCAGCACGATGCGTTTGCCCTCGATGATCTCAATATAACGGCCCTGCACGCGATGATCTTCGCCGTCGGCAGCGAGCATCCGGGCATACCAGCTGCCTCCTTCACGGAAATCGGTACGCGCCGCAGGGATCGTATATCCCCTCGGAGCCGACCATTTGCTGAGGTGATCCGGAGTCGACCACATTTGATAGACGAGCATGCGCGGCGCATCGTAAACACGCACGATCTCAATGGCCGGCGCTTTCCTTTGCTCAGTACGCTGCTCACTTACTCTTGTTTGGGCCACGAATCTTCTCCGTTGCTTGCAGCTCGCGCAGGTACGCATCGAGCCGATTGAAACTTTGCTCCCAGAATTTCCGGTATTGCTCGATCCAGCCGTCGACGTCCTTCAGGGGCGTGGGTTCGAGACGGCACGGCCGCCATTGTGCCGCGCGTCCGCGCACGATGAGACCGGCTCGCTCGAGCACTTTGAGATGCTTCGAGACGGCGGGAAGACTCATATCGAACGGCTCTGCCAACTCTGAGACCGACGTTTCACCGAGGGCCAGGCGCGCCAGAATCGCGCGCCGAGTCGGATCGGCAAGAGCCGCAAAGGTCTCGCTGAGGCGGTCGACGGGCATCGGTATTTATCCTTCAAATTAAATAACTTGTCGGTTAAGTAAGAGCACTGTCGGTGAAAGCCCGGTTTCAAACGTATGGCGTCGATGCCAAGACGGACTCAGGCGATACCGAGATGGGGGAGGTAAGAATTCTTCGCCAAGCGCTCTGGGGCAAAACAATATGGAATTCCTGCGACCAAAAACATAAAAGCCCCGCGCGGCGGCTTGCAACAGCTCCGCAGGCAGGGCTCTGAATCTGAAATTGTTGCTCTTCTTTGCCGAACTAGTGGCGCGTTTCGCGCCTCAACCGTTCCATCTCGTCTTTTAGTTTCAACTTCTCTTGCTTCAATCGCCGGATCTCGATGTCGTCCGAACCTGGACGTGCGACCACTTGATCGATCCGTTCTTCAAGGGCCCGGTGCTTTTCCGCGAGTTCTGCAAGATGAGCCGTAATCGCCATCATTTGCCTCCAAAAGAGATTGCAGATGTAGGAATCCTGCCACACGTCAGGCAGGTTGTCCAACGCCTGCGAGTCCGGACTCGGCAGATTTGAACTTCATTGCGCCGCAATCATCGGGGGGCGCGTTAGAGATTTGTGAAATAATTTCACGCGATTAGATTCATTCTTTGGCATCTTGCGTTTGCCAGTTGCCAGATCAAAAGCAATCGCCCAAAACGCTGCCAGCGGCCGGGCGGGGGTAGGGCATTTGCGATGGAGCGGCGTGACGAACGCGAGCTCAGGGAAGAGTTGGTAAACTTGCGGGCCGAGCACAGAAAGCTCGACTGCGAGATCCTGTCTCTTGAAGATAATCCTTTGGCTGACCAACTCCTTGTCAAACGGCTGAAGAAAAAGAAGCTCGTCCTCAAAGACCGCATCACGCAGATCGAAGACAAGCTGCTTCCCGATATCATCGCCTAAGCGGTTCGATCCCTAAGACCGGCGGGACGGACCGCGGGTCTTGTGCGTTGGTACTGTATGACTTCGCTTTCTCCCCCCGTCGACACCTGGCTCTACCCGAGCGAGGCTGGTCTTTATTGCGAGCCCGGCGGATTTTACATCGACCCGCACCGCTCGGTTGACCGCGCCCTCATCACGCACGGCCATAGCGACCATGCGCGCTCGGGGCATGGCGCGGTGCTCGCGACACGTGAAACCATCGATATCATGAAGGTCCGCTACGGCGAGCATTCGGCCGGAGCCTTCGAAGCGCAAGCGCTCGGTGTGCCGATCTCGATCAACGGCGTCGGCGTGCGTCTCGTGCCTGCAGGACATATTCTCGGCTCGGCGCAAGTGGTCATCGAATGGGCGGGCAAGCGCGCCGTTATCTCGGGCGATTATAAGCGCGCAGCCGATCCGACGTGCGCGCCGTTCGAGCTGGTGCCGTGCGATGTTTTCGTCACCGAGGCGACGTTTGCACTGCCCGTGTTCCGTCACGAAAAAGCGGAGCATGAGGTCGAGAAGCTCCTGGGCTCGATGGCTGCGGAACCTGATCGCACGCATCTGATCGGCGCCTATAATCTCGGCAAATGCCAGCGCATGATCCGCGTCATTCGCGATGCGGGTTATACCGATCCGATCTATCTGCACGGCGCCGTCATTGCGCTGACCGAGCTTTACCAAAGGCTTGGCGTCGATCTCGGAGACGTACGACCGGCGACAACGGAAGATGCCAAGTCGCTACGCGGCGGCATCGTCATGTGCCCGCCGTCAGCGCTCGGAGACCGGTGGGCGCGACGCTTCGGCGATCCGGTCAATGCGTTTGCGAGCGGCTGGATGCGTGTGCGCGGCCGGGCGCGGCAACACGGTGTCGAGCTACCGCTGATCGTTTCCGATCATGTCGATTGGCCGGAACTGATCGCAACCGTGACGGAAGTCGGCGCGGAAGAAATCTGGGTGACGCACGGGCGCGAGGATGCACTTGTCCATTACCTCGCGGCGCTCGGCCTCAAAGCCCGCGCGCTAGCATTGGTCGGCCGCGACGAAGAGGCCGAATAGTCATGCGCGCCTTCGCTCGCCTGCTCGATTGCCTCGTCTACACGCAAAGCCGCAACCGCAAGATCGCACTGCTCGGCCACTATTTCCGGTCGGCGCCCGATCCTGATCGGGGATGGGCTCTGGCGGCGCTAACGGACGGAGTCCCAATTCGCCTGCCGTTGCGGCGCATGCTGAGCGATCTCGTCGGCCGTTTCATCGATCCGGTTCTTTATCAATTGTCTCGCGATTACGTTGGCGACACGGCTGAGACCGTTGCGCTGCTGTGGCCGGATCATCCGGTGGACTTTTCGCCGGTACAGACAGGCACCCCCACAGGCACCCCCACCCCTGACCCCTCCCCGCAAGGCGGAGGGGAATTGAGCGGTGGCCGCTCATCTCGTTCGGACGAAAATCATCAACCGCGCCAAGGTGCTCGCACCGCCTCAGGGAAGGCACGGGGTGAGAGGGCAATAGGAGCACCGGTGCAGCTGTCGCTTGATCTTACCCCCACCCCTAACCCCTCCCCGCGAGGGGGAGGGGAATTAAGCGGAGGCTCCTTCCTTCATGCTGTGGATGGGGACGTTCGACAGCAGGATGGTACTCGCTCCGCTTCTCCCCTCCCCTCGACGGGGAGGGGTCGCGGGTGGGGTGATGTGGGGCACAATTCCGGTGCGGAGCCCGCGCATCTGTCGCTTGGCAATGTCATCAACGAGATGTCGAGCGGGACGACGGCGGAACGCACAGAGCGTCTTGGTTTGCTTCTGAACGAACTTGATGCGTCGGGCCGTTGGGCACTCCTGAAACTTCTTGGCGGAGCGCCGCGTGTCGGCGTTTCGGCGCGTCTCGCCCGCACCGCGCTTGCAGCGAGCTACCGCCGCGACCTGTCCGAGATCGAGGAAGTCTGGCACGCGCTGGAGCCGCCTTATCTCGACCTTTTCGCGTGGCTCGATGGCAAAGCGGAACGTCCCGATCCCGGCGCGAAGCCCGTGTTCCGCCCCGTGATGCTCGCGCATCCCATCGAGGAGGAAGATTGGCCCAAACTCGCGCCCGAAGATTTCGTCGCCGAATGGAAATGGGACGGCATCCGCGTGCAGATCGCAGCGCGCGGTGGCGACGTGCGGATGTTCTCGCGCCAGGGCGACGATATTTCGCCAGCGTTCCCTGAAATCCGAAGCGCCTTCCACGGCCACGACTGCGTCGTCGACGGCGAACTCCTGATCATGCGCGATGGCGAGATCGCGCCTTTCAATGACTTACAGCAGCGCCTCAATCGCAAAGCGGTCACGGCGAAAATGATGGCAGGATACCCGCCGCATGTCCGGCTCTACGACCTTCTGTTCGACGGGCACGAGGATCTGCGCGCGTTGCCGTTCAGCGAGCGGCGGGCGCGCCTTGAGACCTGGCACGCGAGGCACCATCCGCGGCTGACCGACGTTTCGCCGCTCGTCGCATTCGAAACATTCGAGGACCTCAACGTGCTTTGGTCATCATCGCGAGCCGAGGGCATCGAAGGCTTGATGCTGAAGCGTCGCGATAGTGTCTATCAGGCGGGGCGCATCAAGGGCCAATGGTTCAAGTGGAAGCGCGCGGCACTGACACTCGATTGCGTTCTGATGTACGCGCAGCGCGGGTCCGGCAAGCGCTCGTCCTACTATTCGGACTACACGTTCGGAGTCTGGCAAGACGACGAGGAAGAAGGGCGCCAACTGGTACCCGTCGGCAAGGCCTATTGCGGTTTCACGGACGAAGAACTCTTGGAGCTCGACCGCTGGATCAGGAACAATACGGTTGAAACGTTCGGGCCTGTCCGCGCCGTCGAGCCGGGCATCGTGTTCGAAGTCGCGTTCGACGCGGTGCACTCCTCGACGCGGCACAAATCAGGCGTCGCGATGCGGTTCCCCCGCATTCATCGCATTCGCTGGGACAAACCTGCGGCCGAAGCCGACACTCTGGAGACGGTTAAGCGTCTCTTGAACGCCGGAAATGGCACTGGCGAAGTCACCTTACCGACTGCCGACGGTTGATATCCGGCAAGTTGCCGCAGCAAAGCCTTGTAAACAGGGCGTTGCTCCTGTACCGACGCGCTTTCCCTTAATTACGGTTTTCGTTATTTCAGATGCGTAAGTAGCGGGAATCGCTACTGCGCGGATGAAAGCCTCACCATTGTGAGCCGGGACCTATGAGCAAAGCCAAGCCGCTTGTCGGCATCATCATGGGCAGCCAGTCGGATTGGCCGACCATGAAGCACGCTGCCGATATTCTGACTGAGCTCGGTGTCGCTTTCGAAACGAAGATCGTCTCGGCGCACCGGACACCGGAACGGCTTTACTCTTTCGCAAAGAGCGCGAAGGCGAATGGCCTCAAGGTTATTATCGCCGGGGCGGGCGGCGCGGCGCACCTGCCGGGCATGACCGCGTCCATGACGACGCTTCCCGTTCTCGGCGTGCCGGTCGAGAGCAAAGCACTCAAAGGGCAGGATAGCCTTTATTCGATCGTGCAGATGCCGGCCGGCGTGCCGGTCGGAACGCTCGCCATCGGCGAAGCGGGTGCGAAGAATGCCGGGCTGCTCGCGGCTCAGATTTTAGCGCTGGCGGATAACGCACTGGCGGGACGGCTCGATGACTGGCGCCGCCGACACACGTCGGAAGTCGCCGAGACGCCGACGCAAGGATGACACGGAACGCAATGACTGCACTTCTCCCCGGCTCGACCATCGGAATCCTTGGCGGCGGACAGCTCGGCCGCATGCTGGCGATGGCTGCGGCGCGGCTCGGATTCAGATCGCATATTTATGCGCCGGCGAGCGACAGTCCGGCGTTCGAGGTCGCGGCGGAGCACACGATCGCCGCTTACGAGGATGAAGCGCAGCTCACGGCATTCGCGAAAGCCGTCGATGTCGCGACCTACGAATTTGAGAACATTCCGGTCGGCACCGTCGAATTTCTGTCGCGGCACATTCCGGTTCGCCCCGGCGCGAAAGCGCTTGCCTGCGCGCAGGACCGGCTCAATGAAAAGACGCTGGCGCGCGAACTTGGCGCGATGACTGCCGAATTCGTGGCCGTCGACGATCTTGGCGGGCTCGAAAAGGCGCTTAGCGGCGGTTTTGCCGTTCCATCGGTTCTTAAGACGCGACGCTTCGGCTATGACGGCAAAGGTCAGGCAAAAATTCTCGATCGCAAGGATGCGGCAGCCGCGTGGGCTGCGATGCGTGACGCGCCGTCGATCCTGGAATCCTTCGTCAACTTCCGCGCTGAAGTTTCCATTATCGCCGCGCGCGCGGCTGATGGAACGTTTGCCGCCTTCAGCGTCACTGAAAACGAGCATCGCAACCACATCCTGCACCGCTCCGTCGCTCCGGCGCGGCTTGCTCCGGACGTTGCGGACGAAGCGGTTACGACGGCGCGCAGTATTGCAGAGCGGCTCGATTATATCGGCGTTTTCGCGATCGAATTCTTCGTCGTTCCCGACAACGATCGTGACCGCCTCTTCGTGAACGAGATGGCGCCGCGCGTGCACAATTCCGGACACTGGACGATCGACGGCGCCATGACTTCGCAATTCGAGCAACATATTCGCGCCGTTGCCGGCTGGCCGCTCGGTTCGACGGAACTCAAGACGACCGGCGCCGAGATGATCAACCTCATCGGCAACGACATTCTCACGTGGCCTGACATTGCCGCCGAGCCCGGCGCGTTCTTCCACCACTATGGCAAGAAGGACATCCGCCCCGGCCGCAAGATGGGCCACGTCAATCGCTTGCTGACGGACTAACGGCGCGTCCCGGATGGGGCATCAACTTGGAAAGTGTTCGACGTGCGTCTCGGCGGTCCGGCCGAAATAGAGCGCACGGCGGCCGGAGAACGAGACGACGTAGCCGGCGCAGCCTGCAGCTGCGACCTTCCTGCAGAACCCTGCGTAAGTGTAGCCCGGTACCAACTGCTGCGCTTCCTTGATGGCGGCTTGGATCGGCGCCGGATCGAACGACGCAGAGACGGGAACATCGATCTTGTGCGTCGGAAGGTCGGCGCTGTCGCCGTCGGGCAGATAGTAAGTTGCGGCGCCCCGGCGGAAGTCGATGATGTAGCCCTCAAAGCCTTCGGCCATCAAAGTTCCTACAATCTGCGGAAAGTTCATCGTATTGCATTCGGCGCCTTCAAGGCAGGCCTTGGCGACGGATATCTTGTGATTGTCCATGAGCATTCTCCGTTGAGGTGGTGAGTGGCGGTCAGTCGATAGGGACCGCGGTTATCCGGCCGTGCTCGACCATGCGTTTCAGAATCCGTTCGAGACTGTGTCGCTCGGCTTCGGATAGGCAGCCGAAAAACTCGCGATCATTCTGGTCGGCGAGCGCCGCCAATTCCGGCACCAATTTCTTGCCCTGTGTCGTCAACGCGAGCGTCTGCGCCCGGCCATCGTCCGGATTCGCGTTGCGAACGACCAGCGACTTCGCGATCAGCCGGTCTGCCAATTTAGTGATTGCGCCGCGCGTCATCCCGATCTCATCTGCGAGATGGCTCGGTGACGTCGGGGCTTTGTCATAGAGCGCCCGCATCACGACCCACTCGGCGACCGTCACGCCTTTGGCGTCGAGCTTCGCCGCGAAAGCGTGGGAGACGTGGTTTGAAACGGTGCGCAACCAAAATCCGAGATGCGCCGACAGATCGGAAACGCGCGAGGCCGATGATGACATTCGATTCACCTTTGTTGACTAGGAAACTAGATGCATTTAGTTTCCTAGTCAATCATATATTTCTACGTCTGCCCTCCTTCACCGAATCTTTGCATAGGCGGGCGGCCCAATTGCCAATCTTCACCGTGTTTGCTAGAAGAGGCCAAGAAATCAGCGCGAGCTCCGGCGGCTAGGCCCCGGAGCTGGTGTTTTTGTGCATCCAACACCGTCATAATTCTACAGAGGATACAACGGCTTGCAGGTTCTCGTCCGTGACAACAATGTCGATCAGGCTCTGAAGGCGCTCAAGAAAAAGCTGCAGCGCGAGGGCGTCTTCCGTGAGATGAAGCTTCGCGGACATTTCGAGAAACCGTCGGAAAAGAGAGCGCGCGAAAAGGCGGAAGCCGTGCGCCGCGCCCGCAAGCTGGCTCGTAAGAAACTGCAGCGCGAAGGCCTGTTGCCGAGCAAGCCAGCCACAGCGCGCGGCCCGGGTGGCAAGGGCGGTCCGGGTGCTGGCCGTAGCGGCGCAGGTGGTGCAGGCGGTGGTTTCCGCGGCGGCCAGTCGGGTGGCAACAGCGGCGGCGGGTTCTAAGGAACCTCGATCGTCGCGTCAGATTTTCAAAGGCTCGCGATTTTCGCGGGCCTTTTATTTCGCCCGCGTTCATTCCGCAGCGGCTGCCTGAGCCGTGCGTAACTTATCGATCCAGCGGTTGATAATCGCAAATGTCGTGTCGTCATGCACGGCGTGCCCGGCGCCGGGGATAATCACGATGTCTTTCGGCTCGTTGGCGGCCGCAAAAAGACGCTGGCCCATTCCGACAGGAACAATATCGTCGGCCTCTCCGTGCACGACGAAGACCGGCTCATGCACGTCGCGGATATGGAGCATCGAATCATAGCGATCCTTGAGCAGCAGGCTCACCGGCAGCCATGGATAGAACTTCGCTGCCAGTTCCACGATCGATGTAAACGGACTATCGAGGATTACCCCGGCCACCCTCTTTTCGGACGCGACCTGAACGGCGACGCCCGTCCCGAGCGACTCGCCGTAAAGGATGATGTCTTCCGGGCGCACTCCCTCTTGAACGAGAGCATCGTAGGCCAGCTTGGCGTCCGCGACGTTCGCCGCTTCCGACGGTGAGCCGGTCGAACCGCTGTAGCCACGATAGGACATCATGAGAATGCCGCGGCCGCGGTTGAGATAACGGCGGATGCTCGCGCTCCTGAATTCCAGCGCGCCGCCGTTGCCGTGGAAATAAAGAAGGGTGGGTTGCCCAGGCTTGGCCTTACCGTACCAAGCGATGAGTTTTTCGCCATCGGGTGTCGCGATGATGCGCTCGGCGACATCGGGAAGCCCGACCGCTTGGGGGGGTGTTCGGGATGGCTCCGGAAAATAGATGAACCGGCGTTGCGCGAAATACATCACTGCTGCGGCCACCGCGTAAAGGCTGACAGCACCGACGATAATGATGATCTTGAGCAAGACGGGGCCTCAGACTGTCTGGGCGCGCCGGAATTTACCTTCGGATCGCCAATATTCACCAGGAACCGTTCCGCACAAGATATCCGATCCGGTTTCCGCAACGCTCGCGAATGGCTTCGAGCGCCGAAAAGATGTCGAGGCCGTGCATGGGCACGCCGGTCTCCATGACCAGTTGCTGATTCTGTCGTTGCAATTCGTGATAGATCGGCTCGGCCGTCTTGTGAAGCATCGCGACAACGGCGACCGTTTTCCTCGGCATGTTCGCTGGAACCCGCGGAAACACCGACGACAGCGTCTGTTTTGCGCCCTCGGAAAAATGCGAGGCAAACCTGCCGAGAACGGAGACGAGTCTGATCGCGGATGTCTCGTCGAAACGGTAGTTGTAGCGCTCCATCCAATCGAACAGCTTATCCATCGTGAAATCCTGCAGCCTGACGTTGGCCGTCTCGCGATAGTCCTGCCATTCAGCGACGAGATCGAAGCTCGATTCCATGTCGATGTCGGCGGGCGCAAACGTCATGTCGGTTGCAACGCCGACACGATCCAGGAAATCACGGTTCTTGCAGACAATGCGCGTCGGATACGTCGGCAGAACGAACCGGCCGCCGCTCGCCTGAGCGAACGCAAGCCTGACGAGCTTCGAGCAGAAAAGATTGCGCGTCTCATCTGTCCGCATCGAGAAATCATAGAGAATGCGCTTGCCGCCTCGGACGCGTGAAGCCGCGACGTAATCGAAAATCGATTTCGCGGCGCGCGCCGCGAGGTCGGCATCGCGATTGCGGTAAAGCACGGCGCGGACGATGTCGTGGTCGAGCGCCTTGCCCAGCGGATTGATGATCGCGCCGTCCTCGATCAGGCTTTCGACCATCCAGTGGTCGCCGCGATCGTCGATATGAACGATGCCGATATGACTGAACTGGCTGTCGACGTCGCCGATGCGCGCAATGGCTGCGCTGTTGTGGGCACGTCCGCGAACAAGGATCACATCACCCGATCTGAACGCCACCGCCCTGCCATCACGATAGAAGGCATAATTGATCAGCGTGTTATTTTCTTCACCCGTAAAGCCGCGCAGCAGGTAGCCGCTGTCGCCGGAGTAGGGCCCAATGCTCGCGATTTCGCCGAGCATGTCGGACATATAGCGAAGCACGCGGAAGACGTCGCGGAAGCCCTGGATGGCGGCCGGCGTCATCAGGCCCAGCATCTCGTAATGCGCGAGCTTCTCGCGCAGGCCGACGCGCAGGTCGAAAAGCCGGTACATTACGGAGGGCGCAACCCTCGCGATGCTCGCGACGTCGTAGTCGTCAAAACGAGCGGCGGCGGCCTGCTCGTAAATGCAGTTCAGGTTGCGCTCAAGAAGCGCCGTGCTCGTGACGGGCGTAGCAGCAAGGATCTCAATGCGCTCGAGATCGTTTTCAAATGACGACGACGCCACGGGAGCCAACACGCGAAACCCTCGACCACGGAATGCTGCGCTTATACCAGACCAATCCCGCTGTCGCGCAGGCCATGCAGCGATGGCTGCACACCTGTTGCAGATGGGCCCCGGAACGAGCGCAGAAGCGGACTAATGGGCGAGCGCTTTAACAATCTCTTCGGTCATTTTCTTGGCGTCGCCAAGAACCATGACGGTATTGTCGCGGTAGAAGACCGGGTTGTCGATGCCGGCATAGCCGGAAGCCAGCGAGCGCTTATTGAAGAACACGGTTCCGGCTTTCCAGACCTGAAGAACCGGCATCCCGTAAATCGGTGAGGTTTTGTCCTCTTCCGCCGCCGGATTCACCACGTCGTTGGCGCCGATCACATAAACGGCGTCAGCCTGCGAGAACTCGCTGTTGATGTCCTCAAGCTCGAAGACCTCGTCGTAGGGAACGTTTGCCTCGGCCAACAGCACGTTCATGTGACCCGGCATACGGCCCGCCACAGGGTGGATGGCGTACTTCACCTCGACGCCCTTCTTCTTCAGTGCGTCGGCCATTTCGCGAAGTGCGTGCTGCGCCTGCGCGACCGCCATGCCGTAGCCTGGAACGACAATGACTTTCCCGGCATTGCCGAGCACGTAGGCGGCGTCTTCCGCCGATCCGAGCTTGACGGGCTTCTGCTCGCCGCCGCCTGCAGCCGCAGCCGTCTCGCCGCCGAAGCCTCCCGCGATGACCGACAGGAACTGGCGGTTCATGCCTTTGCACATGATGTAGGACAGAATGGCGCCTGACGAGCCGACGAGCGCGCCGGTGATGATCAGCGCGATGTTGCCGAGCGTGAAGCCGATACCGGCCGCAGCCCATCCCGAATAGGAGTTCAGCATCGAGATGACGACCGGCATGTCGGCGCCGCCGATCGGTATGATGATCAGGATTCCGATCAGCAGGGAGAGAAGAACGATCAGCCAGAACAGCCATGCCGATCCGGCGGACTGGATGAAACTGTAGATAACGAAGATCAGGATCAGGCCAAGCGCCACATTGACGAGATGGCGCGCCGGAAGAAGGATCGGCTTGCCGGACATGCGTCCCGAAAGCTTGGCGAACGCGATAACCGAGCCGGTGAACGTAATGGCGCCAATGGCGATACCGAGCGCCATTTCGAACAGGCTGCCGCCCTTGATGCCGAGCGCGGGATTGGCGGGATCGGCAAGAATTCCGAACGCCGACGGCGCATAAAGTGCGCTCGCCGCCACGAACACCGCTGCGAGGCCGACCAGCGAGTGGAAGGCTGCGATCAGCTCCGGCATCATCGTCATCGGAATTTCGCGCGCCGTCTTGGCGCCGATGAAACCGCCGATGCCGATACCGAGAACGATCAAGATCCAGGACGTCGCCGTCGGCGCCGCGAGCCCGAGCGTCGTCAGGATCGCGATCGTCATTCCGACGATGCCGAACAGGTTGCCCCGCCGCGATGTCGCCGGGCTCGACAAACCTCTAAGCGCCAGGATGAAGAGCACGCCCGCGGCGAGATAGGATAATGCGGCGATATTTGCGGACATTGGATCGTTTCCCAGGCCTAGTTCTTCATGCTGCTTTCAAATTCGTCGGACTCGGAGAAGGCGGCGCGTCAGCCGTTCTTCTTCGCCGGCGCGTCTTTCTTTTTGTACATGGAGAGCATGCGATTGGTGACGAGGAAGCCACCGAAGATGTTCACGGAGGCCATCGTCAATGCGAGAAAGCCGAATATCTTGGCGACGGAACTATCCGATGTCGTCAGCGATACACCGACCGCCAGCAATGCGCCGACGACGATGACGGAGGAGATCGCGTTCGTGACACTCATCAACGGCGTATGCAGCGCCGGCGTCACCGACCAAACGACGTAGTAGCCGACGAACACCGCGATTACGAAGACCATGAACTCGTAGACCGAGGGGCTGACCAGCCCGCCACCTTCGGAAGCAAAGGCCGCGGTCGGCAGCAACAGTGCGGCGGCCAGCGCCGACAGAAACGCGCGTTTCATCGATACAGGTCCCCGTGACGAAGTGGGATGGAAAGCTCGGCGGACGGTTTCATTCGACATGTCGTTACCCGCGGTTGTCGCGCTTCGATCAAACATCAATCTCGCGTCCGCTCCCGCGCTCCCGGCTGGAAGGTTAGGATGGGACAAATACACTTCTTCAGCTTCCCGCGGCTTGCAGGTTCGGATGGACGATCTGGCCGCCTTTGGCGACAAGCGTGCCCTTGACCAGCTCGTCGTCCCAATTGACCGCCAGTGTCTTTTCCTTTTTGTCGAACATCGTCCCCTCCAGGAAGGCCAAGAGGTTTTTCGCGTAGAGGCTCGATGCGTTGACGGCGATGCTGCCCGCCAGATTGAGAGGCGCGAAAATTTTGACGCCGTTCGGCGTTTCGATCGTCTTGCCCGGCTCGGTCAGTTCCGTATTGCCGCCGCGCTCGGCCGCGAGATCGACGATCACCGAGCCCGGTTTCATGCTCTCGATCATCGCGCGTGAAATAAGTTTTGGAGCCGGTCGGCCCGGAATCAGCGCCGTCGTAATGACGAGATCCTGATTCTTGACGTGCTGGGCGACAAGCTCGGCTTGCTTGGCCTGATACTCCGCGCTCATCGGCTTGGCGTAGCCCGCTGCCGTCTGCGCCTGCTTGAACTCGTCGTCCTCGACCGCGATGAACTTGGCGCCCAAAGACTGCACCTGCTCTTTGGTTGCGGGGCGAACATCCGTCGCCGTCACCTGCGCGCCGAGACGCCGTGCCGTAGCGATCGCCTGCAAGCCCGCAACGCCGACGCCCATGATGAAGGCTTTTGCGGCCGGAACGGTGCCAGCCGGCGTCATCATCATCGGCAGCGCCTGGCCGAACATCGCTGCGCCGTCGACGACTGCCTTGTAGCCTGCGAGGTTCGCCTGGCTCGAGAGGACGTCCATCGACTGCGCACGCGTGGTTCTCGGCATGAATTCCATCGAGAAGACCGTCGCGCCGGCTCCAGCGAGCGCAGCAAGCGCGGCCCGATCGCCGTACGGGTCGATCATCGCTGCGACGATGGCGCCCGGCTTCAACGCTGCAACATCCTCGATACTCGGGCGTCGGACTGCCAGCAGAATGTCGGCGCCGTAAAGCGCTTCCGAACGAGTTACGATATCTGCCCCTGCGGCACGATAAGCGTCGTCGGAAAAGCGCGATCTTGCACCAGCACCCGATTCGATACGCACTTTGGCGCCAAGTGCGGTGAACTTCTTCACCGTATCGGGCGAAACCGCAACACGCGGTTCATCCGCCGATTCACTGGTGACAGCTATCGTGACCATGTCTCAGCCCAATTGAAGTGATGTCACCGGCCGGAAGCCGGGATCAGAAAGGGCAGACCCGAGAGAGCCTGCCCCGCATGAATTCACTTGCGTGGCCTGAAGAGCCTCAGACCAAGAAGAATTTCATACCGACAAGCACAAGCGCTCCAATCAAGACGGCTATTTTCGCAAAGCGCACGAAGCCGGCATAAGTTTTTTGATGCTCAGCATAGTCCATGGCCGAGTGGCCGTTCGAAAAATCGACACTCACGTTGTCATCTCCCCAGATGCGGACCCAGTAAATCGCTACCCGGTTGGTACCTTAAGACTTGATGTGCTTCAAGTCATTCAGGGTCTGGACTTTTAGTTCATGCGTCAGTCCGACCCGCACCGTTAGGGTCAGAATGGGTTGCTATAGAGGCCGTTGCGGCCCCAGGGCACGCTAGATGGCAACCTGGGTTCCGACCTCGACGACCCGGTCGGTGGGGATTTGGAAGTAGGTCGTGGCGTCCTCGGCGCTGGCCGCAAGGGCGATGAACAGACGCTCCTGCCAGCGTGGCAGTTCCGACTTTGGCGTCTTGCGCAGCGAACGGCGCGACAGGAAGAACGAGGTTGCGCCGATATCGATGTTGCAGTCCTTGCGGCGGGCATGCTCAAGGATTTTCGGTACGCTTGGAGTTTCCATGAATCCGTATCTGGCCACAATACGGATGAAGTGGTCGGAGACACGTTCGATTGCAATCCGCTCGTGGCGAGCGACCCTCGGCGTTTCCACGGTGCGGATCGATAGTAGAATATTGCGTTCGTGCATGACGCGATTGTGCTTCAAGTTGTGCATCATAGACGTCGGCGCGGCATAAGGGTCGCCAGTCAGGAACACTGCCGTTCCGGGTACGCGGTGCGGAGGTTTTGCCTCAAGTTTGCGGACCAGCCAGTCGAGATCGGCCTCGTTGCGCTTCGTCAGCTTCACCAACAGGCGCGACCCTCTGACCCACGTGAACATGATGATCGCCAACATGCAGGCGATGACGAGCGGCACCCAACCGCCCTCAAGAAGCTTCAATACGTTCGCCGAGAAGAATGCCTGCTCGATCAGCAGCAACGGAATGACGACCAAGGCGACGCGCCATAAGGGCCATTCCCAGCACTTCCAGATAACGAAGAAGGCCATCAGCGTGTCGATGACCATCGCCGCAGTGACCGAAACGCCGTAAGCCGCCGCCAGATTGGACGAGGTGCGAAAAGCGAAGATCACCATAACGACGAATACGAACAGCATCCAGTTTACGCGCGGAATATAGATCTGGCCCGCGATGCTCTCAGATGTGTGTTTGATTTCGAAGCGAGGAATAAGGCCGAGCTGGATGGCTTGGCGCGTCAATGAGAATGCGCCGGTAATGACGGCCTGACTGGCGATTACTGTTGCGAATGTCGACAGGATCAGCATCGGAACCAGCGCAAATTGCGGATAGAGACGGTAAAATGGGTTCTCGATCGCGTTCGCGTCGTTCATCACGAGCGCGCCCTGACCGAAATAGTTGAGGACCAGCGCCGGCATCACGAAATAGAGCCACGACACCGTGATCGGCCGGCGTCCGAAATGGCCAAGGTCGGCATAGAGCGCTTCGGCTCCGGTGCATGCGAGAAACACAAGCCCCATCACGGTCAAACCAAGCACGCCGTGCGTATAGACGAATTCGACTCCGTAGAGCGGATTGAGGGCCAAGAGAACGTGCAGGTTGTCGGCAATGTGCATCAGGCCGCCGAGCGCCAGGATGGCGAACCACACCGCCATGATGGGGCCGAAAAACCGCGCCACCCTCGCCGTACCGTGAGACTGCATCCAGAAAAGTCCCGTCAGTACGATCAGGGCCGCCGGAATGACTGCAACTTCGAACTGCGGTGCAACGAGCGTCAAGCCTTCGACGGCCGACAGCACCGAAATGGCCGGAGTGATAACGGCGTCACCATAAAAGAACGATGCGCCAGCGATCCCGAAAGCCGCAAGCAGCGGAGCGCTGCGGCGCGCGACGCTCTGGCCGAGTGCCATCAGGGCAAACATGCCGCCCTCGCCCTTGTTGTCGGCGCGCAGCAGCAGCAGCACGTACTTCACCGTGACGACGAAGGTCATGCTCCAGAAGATCAGCGACAGGACGCCGAGCGTCGCCTCCGCGACCGTGCCCCGGTGCGACGCCGCCGTGATCGCTTCCTTGAAGGCGTAAAGCGGACTCGTGCCGATGTCGCCAAAGACGACACCGACGGAGCCTAAAGCCAGAGCCCAGAAGTTCTTGCTGTCATGCCCTTCCACAGCGCCGAAATCAGCGGCCTGGAGAGAGGCTTGCGGTTGTGCCATTCCGGCGCCTCAACCTGTCGAGAAGCTGCGACGCAGCAAAAGTGGCGGGTGTCTACTCCGAGAGGCTGGCAATGGGAAGCGGCAAAATCGACCGCTGCCCACCTGCGACGGGTTGACAATGCGCGGGCTGCCGGATTCGTTTCCGCCCGCTACCTTATTTCCGGCCGAGCGTGCCTAATCTGCACTCAAGCCATCGTTTCAAGCTCGTCGATCATACCCTCGATGACCTTTAACCCCTTGTTCCAAAACTCGGGGTCGCGGGCATCGAGGCCGAACGGCGCCAGCATTTCAGAATGGTGTTTCGACCCCCCTGCTTTCAAGAGGTCGAAGTATTTCGCGACGAAACCAGGGTGCGCTTCGGCATAGAGGCCATAGAGCGAATTTACGAGGCAGTCCCCGAACGCGTAGGCATAGACGTAGAAGGGGGAATGAATGAAGTGGGGGACATAGGTCCAGAAAACTTCGTATCCGGGTTTGAGATCGATCGCCGGCCCGAGGCTTTCCGCCTGCACTTCAAGCCAGATGGCGTTGATCCGGTCGGATGTCAGTTCGCCTTGGCGCCGTTCCTCATGAACCTTACGTTCGAACGTATAGAACGCGATCTGGCGGACGACCGTATTGAGCATGTCCTCGACCTTGCCCGCGATCATCGCCTTCTTCTCGCGCTTGTCCTTCGTCTCAGCGAGGATGGCCTTGAACGTCAGCATCTCGCCGAAGACAGACGCCGTCTCGGCAAGCGTCAGCGGCGTCGGGGCAAGCAGCGGACCCTGGGCGCGCGCCAGCCATTGATGCACGCCGTGCCCCAGCTCGTGTGCAAGCGTCATAACATCGCGCGGTTTGCCGAGGTAATTCATCATCACGTAAGGATGTACCGACGGCACGGTCGAAGCTGAGAACGCACCCGGCGCCTTGCCTGGCTTGACCGCTGCATCGATCCAGTTCTTGTCGAAAAACTGCTTTGCGATCGTCGCCATTTCCGGCGCGAAATTTCCGTAAGCCTTCAGCACGATTTTCTCGGCTTCCGCCCAGCCGATTGTCCGTTCGGGCTTGTCGGGCAGCGGTGCATTGCGATCCCACGACGCCAACTTCTTCTTGCCGAGCCACTTTGCCTTCATTGCATAATAGCGGTGCGAAAGTTGCGGATAGGCGGCGCGCACGCTCGACACCAGCGCATCGACGACGGGGGCCTCGACCCGGTTCGCGAGGTTGCGGCTGTCGGCAACGTCCTTGAAGTTGCGCCAGCGATCGGAAATTTCCTTGTCTTTCGCCAGCGTGTTCGTGATCAGCGTGAACAGCGGCAGATTTGCCTTGAAAACCTTGCTCAGGGCTTTGGAGGCGGCCTTGCGCTTCTTTTCATCGGGGCTGGAAAGGAAATTCAGTGTCGGCTCAAGCGTCAGCGGCGCTTTTTCGCCTTTGACCTCGAACTTCAGCGCAGACATCGTCTCGTCGAAAAGACGGTTCCAGGCGCCGCGGCTCGTCTGCGATTTTTCCGTGAAAAGCCGTTCGAGCTTTTCATCGAGCTGATGGGGCTTTTCCTTGCGAAGGTCGGCAAGCCACGGCTTGAAGCGCTTCAGCTCTTTGTGCTTCGTCGCAGCTTCGAGCGTTTCGTCGTCGATCTGGTTGAGTTCGAGTTCGAAGAAAATCAGGTCTGTGTAAAGTTTCGTCAGCGCCTCGGAAATGTCGCCATTGAACTTGGCGCGCACCGGATCGGTCTGATCGAGCACATAATAGAGCCCGGCGTACGATCCGAGCTTGCCGACCAGATCCGACAGTTTTTCATAATCCTTGATCGCACCGGCGAGCTTGCCTTCGTCTCTGGCGAGGTCGCCAAGGCGGCCTTGGTACGCTGCCTTGATGCGCGTTGCTTCCTTTGCCGCAGCCTTGAGATCGCGTTGAACCTCCGGCGCATCCGGCGCCTTGTAAAGATCGCTCAGATCCCATTCCGGCATCGCGCCGAGCCGCGAAGCTTTCGTCGCGCGGCCGGCTCCCGATCGCAGTGCAGTCGTCGATTTACGGGAAGGTTCGCGGCCCATGGGATTCCTTTCAGGGACTTGGAGGGTGAGCGGCCGGGAGCGTTAGCATACCTTGGCAGCGAGGCAAATTTGGCTATCGGGCGCTCAGCACGCAAGACCTTGCCGCTCGCCGTTCCCCGTCTTCGAAGTCACACGACCCCCGGATTCGCCGCCAGCCAACCGGTTTTTCAGGGTGTTTTAACGCCCCCGAAAAATGCGCCACACGGAAACGTTCCATTTACTCAAATACGGCACTCTCGCCCCTGTTGCGTTATTTGCCGGTCACCGAATGTCAGAAGCTGGGTCAATTCCGGCTCGGCGGCAGGGGACAGCATCCAGTGTGTCAGTAAATGTAAAGTTGCGTGCCCATGTCCAAGCGTGTTCTGATCGTCGATGACGATCCTGCCCAACGGCGTATTCTCGAAGAGACGATCAAGCGTTTCGGTTTCGAAACCAAGACGTGCGGTTCGGGCGAGCAGGCCCTCCAAATTCTCGAATCGCAAGATCGCGATCCGATTGCCCTGGTGCTCCTCGATCTCGTGATGCCGGGTGTCGACGGCATGGCCGTTCTCGACCGTGTCGGGCACGTCCAGGGGATGCCGCCAATCATCGTGCAAACTGCCCATGGCTCCATCGAAACGGCCATCAATGCGATGCGCCGGGGCGCCGTCGATTTTGTCGTCAAGCCGGCATCTCCCGAGCGGCTCGAGGTTTCGATTAAGAGCGCCTTGAAGATCGAAGCCCTTGCGGGTGAAATCAACCGCATCAAGAAAAAGGTCGAAGGAACGCTGACGTTCGGCGACCTCGTCATGCGCGGCGAAGCCATGAAGCGAGTGATCTCGCTCGGCAAGCGCGCCGCCGCTTCCAACATTCCGGTTTTGATCGAAGGCGAAAGCGGCGTCGGCAAGGAGCTGATCGCGCGCGCCATCCAAGGCGAGAGCGATCGTGCAGGCCGGCCGTTCATCACGGTCAACTGCGGAGCCATCCCGGAAAATCTCGTCGAAAGCATTCTCTTCGGACATGAGAAGGGATCGTTCACCGGGGCCGTCGACAAGCGGATCGGGAAATTTCAAGAAGCCGACGGAGGGACGCTCTTCCTCGACGAAGTCGGCGAACTGCCGCTTGACGCACAGGTGAAGCTGCTCCGTGCGCTTCAGGAAGGCGAAATCGATCCCGTTGGATCGAAGAAGCCCGTGAAGGTCAACTTCCGGCTGATCTCGGCGACGAACCGCGACATGATCCAGTTGGTCAAGGACGGCAAGTTCCGCGAGGACCTTTATTACAGACTGAACGTCTTCCCGATCTTCGTGCCGCCGCTGCGCGAGCGCATCGAAGACGTTCCGGAGCTTGCACGTCACTTCGCAGCCCGCTTCGCCGCCGAAGAAGGGAAGCGCGTCGTCACGATTTCCGAGCGCGCCATGGCACTTCTGCAAGCCTATTCGTGGCCCGGCAACGTCCGCCAGCTCGAGAACACGATTTTCCGAGCCGTCGTGCTTGCCGACGGGCCGGAGCTGACGGTTGCCGAGTTCCCGCAGATCGCCGCCCATGTCGACGGGTTCGATGCGGAAATTCCGGCAGCGCCGGCGACCGTCCAAAAGCAGCCTGCCTACACGGGCCCGGCGCTCATCGGCGCGGAAAGTACGGTCCCTCATACCGTCGAGATGAAATCGTCGGCATCGGGCAGCTCGCTCGGCATTCAGGCCGTCGCCGAGGATGGCGAGATCCGTTCACTCGAAGCGATTGAAGCCGACATGATCCGCTTGGCGCTAGGGCGATATCGCGGTCATATGACAGAAGTCGCCAAGAGGCTGAATATCGGCCGCTCGACGCTTTACCGGAAAATGCAGGAATACGGGCTCGAACCGAGGCCCAACTGAGATTCCCGCCCGCGTTGCAGCGCGGACGGGGGCTGCGTGTGCCCTGGTCCGGTGGGGCGGCCGCACGCAACCGGAGAGCTTCCCTCCCGCCAGACTTCCCCGTTGGCGCGATGTCATAGCCGTCGAGCCGAAACGAGAGCGAGCCCTTTCGCCCTCGACGCAAAAGCCTCGGCTGCATCCGGGGCTTTTGCACTTTTGGGCGAGGTGCCGTTAGCTTGAACCAATCCGCCAGTTGCAGCGTTGGCCATCGGAAGTAGCAACACTTTCGCCATAGCTTCATGCAATACAGTTATCTGACCGCCAGACTGGTCAGGCGGCATGTCGGCGGTTATCAATGAAATGCGCCGACTCCGGCGAGTGGAAGGTAAATTTCGTAATGCGCGTGTCGTGTCTTGTGGCGGTCGGCTTGTTACTGAGCTGCGGTCCAATTTCAAACGTGTACGCGGCTGCTTCCGACGAAAGTTCGGAAAGTTCGCCCGCCTCCAGCGGCATCGAGACCGCGATGCGCCCCCAAGCTGCTCCCGCCGAGACGGCGCCAGACAGCCCGGCAGCGGAACCAGCTCAAAGCTCCTCATCTGATGCTTCGGTCAGCGGCAATTCTGCGGCCACACCCCATGTCGCGGCGGTTGATCACCTCATCTACCTGCCGGTCGGCGCCTATCTCGATGCGAACAAAAGAAAGCT
Organism: Hyphomicrobium denitrificans 1NES1; assembly: GCF_000230975.2. Lineage (NCBI taxonomy): Bacteria > Pseudomonadati > Pseudomonadota > Alphaproteobacteria > Hyphomicrobiales > Hyphomicrobiaceae > Hyphomicrobium > Hyphomicrobium denitrificans. Next base: position 2,814,761 of record NC_021172.1, read on the forward strand.
CTTCAGTAAAGTCGATAACGGCGACCGCGAGGCTCTACAGCAGTTCTATGGCTCGCGCATGGGCGCGACGCTGTGGGTCGACAAAAATGGCTATACTCAAGATGCGCAAAACCTGATCGCAGCCCTGAAGGATGCCGATAACTGGGGTCTGCGCTCCCAGGACTACAAGATTCCCGATCTCAAACCGTCGGCCAACGGCGAATATGGCCTCAATGATCTAACCGATGCCGAGACGCAGCTGTCGCTCGACGCCCTGACTTACGCCCGCGATGCGCGCGGCGGGCGTATCATCAATCCGCCGGAGCAGCTCTCGGGTTATCTCGACCGGAAACCGCAACTGGTCGAGCCGCACACCGTCATCGAGGCGCTGGCATCGGCGCCGGACAAGGGCGCTTATCTCAAGTCATTGCAGCCCCAAAACAAACAGTTCGAATTGCTGCGGCAGAAACTTCTGGCACTCAGATCCGGCGCGAATGGCGAAACGGTCAATATTCCGAACGGTCCGAACCTGGCGCCGGGCAAAAGCAGCCCGCAGATCGCGCTGATCCGCAAGGCACTGAAGGTACCGGCGCCGTCCGTTCAGGCCGACGGAAGGCCGGCCGACGAGACCTATTATGACGACGATCTGGCGCGTGCCGTCGAAGCCTACAAGGCGAAGAAAGGCATCGAACCGGTCACGCCGACGATCACGGCGGCGGTCCGCCGCTCGTTGAATGGTGACGACGGCATCAGCGAGTGGAAACTCCTCGCCAACATGGAAGAGTGGCGCTGGATGCCGGAAGATCTCGGCAAGTTCTATGTCGCCGTCAACATTCCGGATTTCAAAGTTCGCGTCGTCAAGAACGGCGAAGTGGTTTTCGACGAACGCATCGTGACCGGCAGCGTCAACAGGCAGACGCCGATCTTTTCCGATTTGATGCGCACGGTTGTCTTCCAGCCGCGCTGGAACGTGCCGGATTCGATCAAGATCAAAGAATTGCTACCCGGTCTCAGGGCGGGCGGCGATCCGCTTCGCCGCCAGGGTCTGGTGATGGAGCGCAACGGCCGTCGCATCAATGCGTGGAACGTCAACTGGTATCAGACCGATATCCGCAACTTCAACGTCTACCAGCCGCCGGGCGGCGGAAACGCGCTTGGCGTCGTCAAATTCCTGTTCCCGAACTCGCATGCGGTCTATCTGCACGATACGCCGAGCAAGGGCTTGTTCAACGAGAGCGTCCGGGCGTTCAGCCACGGCTGTATGCGCGTGCGCAATCCGGTCCAACTTGCAGAATTAATTCTCGCCCATGACAAGGGTTGGGACAAAGCCACCGTCGACAATCTCGCGGCGAAGGGACCGGAAGAGAATGAAATCTCGTTGGATCATCCGATCCCGGTTCACATCACCTACTTTACGGCGCACGTCGGCGACGATGGCGAGGTCGAGAGCTTCGGCGACATCTACGGCCACGAGAAGCGCATCACACTGGCGCTGCAGGGCAAGTGGAACCAGATCGACAAGACCAAGGAGCCGAAGATCACACCGGACGATATCGGCTTCGACGAAGATGCCGACAGCCGCCATCGCGGTGACGACGACGATTGGTTCGGGGTCAGCGACAACGACGATCGGCGCCACGGCCGCAAACGCTACGACGGCGGCCTCAATCACTTCTTCCAAAAGGTTCTCGGCGGCCTCTGAGAGCTGAGACTTCACGCGATCGCTGACGGGGCTGGCCGGCTATTCGGCCGGCCCCTTTTTTCGCGGCCGAGCATCCCCGCCCTTTTATCGCCCCTTCCGGGTCGTTAGATGCGCATCGGATAGTTACTGCGTCTTAAGGGTTCGGGGGTTACCCAATTGGAGCCGAGCATTGTCGGCCCCAGTCGGGCTTGGGGATTTTGCGTAGGGACGGGGGATTTCGTGCTGCTTCGCCGCTCAGGCGTCGTGTTCGGTTTTGCTGCGCTAGCCGCGGCGGTGTGCCTGCATGCCGACAACATTACTGCGGCCAGCCAACCCAACGAACGCACGATCTCGCTTTATCACATTCATACGCACGAACGCCTGACGGTCACGTACAAGCGCGACGGGAAGTACATTCCCGAGGCCATGAAGCAGATCAATTGGATCATGCGTGACTGGCGCAAGAACGAGGTGAAGGAGATCGCTCCCGCGACGATCGATCTTGCCTGGGAAATGCATGAGGAACTCGGCTCCAAGGAACCGATCAACATCATCTGCGGCTATCGTTCTTCGGGGACCAATGAAATGCTGCGCCGAACGGTCGGCGGGCAGGCGAAATTCAGCCAGCACATCACCGGCAAGGCGATCGATATTACGTTCCCCGACATTCCACTCAAAAAAATGCGCTATTCGGCGCTGATCCGCGAACGCGGCGGCGTTGGGTATTATCCGACCTCCGGCATTCCGTTCGTTCACGTCGATACTGCGAATGTCCGGATGTGGCCGCGTATGCCGCGCTATGAGCTGGCGCTGCTCTTTCCGAACGGACGTTCGAAATACGTGCCGACCGACGGCCGTCCCATCACGCCCGGCGACGTCAAGGTCGCGCAGAGCAAGTTCCATGGCCTTGCCGTCCAAGTGGCGGAGTTCTTTCGCGATCGGCTGACACCCGGCTCGTCGCGCACGATGGTGGCTTCCGCAGAAGTCGGCACAGGCAGCAAACGTCTCGCTGTCGTTGCGTCGCTCGGCGGTTCGACGCGGCGCAATGTCAACCTGACGACGGAGCCCGATCCGGCGCTGAAGGACCCGAAGCCGTTTGCTCCGGCGCGCGTCGCCTCTCTATCACCGGCCGCCACCGACGGCGGTGCACCCCAGCTCGTGTCGACGCCACGTCTCGTAGAGCGCCCGTCGCACTTCACACCGACACCGTCGAAAGCCGACCGCAGCAAGCTTGACGCGCTGGTGGCAGCGGCCGCGACGACACCGATCCCGGAACTCGTCTCCGGTCCGAAACCGGCCGTACGTCCACAAAAGGCGCTTGCAGCCGCAGCGTTGGCTGAATCCGGCCATCCTCCGACGAAAGCTCAGCCGACGGCGCGCGTCGCCAGCCTCGATCCGGCTGCTGCAGCCAGCGTTTCCGATATGAGTCCCGACAGCCTCGGCAATGGCTGGGCGGAAGCTCCCGCTTTCGACGAGGATCACCCGGAAGAACTCGCGTACCGGCCGTTTCCGCTGGCGCCGTTACTGACGGACAATGCGGAGGCGCGCGATGCGCCGCTCGCGGACCTGCAGCGTCCGGATGTTGCCGCAACGCTCGACGCCCTCGACGATACGGGCCGCATCGCGCCGATGAAGTTCCGGCCAGGCCAGCAGCTTGCCGAGGAGATGTGGGCGCAGCAGTTCCAGGGCAAAGCTGTCCATGCCGAAGCCCTGATGGAACTGGCACAACGTCCGCCGCCGGCGGGAATTGAGAACCGCACCGTCCAGACCAGCGCACGCTGACCCGCAATTAGAAAGCGTACGCCCGGAAGCCGGGTGGCTCGGGTGGCTCACGCTTGCATCGCCGTCGCGCCGCGCTTCAGGGATGCTTGGCAAGCGACCGAGATCAGCTTCGAGAGAGCCAGAAAATCGTCGCGTCTCGGGCTTGATCGGCGCCAGGCGAGCCCAATCGCGCGCGAGGGCTCCGGATCGACGAAGCGTATGACTTTGATTTCGCGGCTGCGCCCTTCGACGCCAACGCAAATCTCCGGCAGCAGCGTAATGCCGAGACCGGCCGACACCATCTCGACAATCGTCGACAGGCTCGACGCACCGAACGTGTTGACGGCGTCGACCTGCTTCAGGCTGCAATAAGTCAGCGCCTGATCGCGGAGACAATGCCCTTCTTCGAGCAGCAACAGGCGGTCGCCTTCGACCATGTCCTTCGTGGCGCGCACGCGGCCTGAAAGCTTATTCGATTTCGGCACCGCGAGCAAAAAGCGATCGTCGAAGATCGATAACGTTTCGACGTCGGGATTCTTGATCGGCAGTGCCAGTAACAGGACATCAAGCTTGCCTTCGACAAGCTCGTCGGTCAGCGGCTGTGTCTGCGTCTCGCGAATGTAGAGTTCGAGATTTGGGTATTTGTCTTTCAGGAGAGGCAGCAGCGGCGGGAGCAGATAAGGCGCGACCGAGGGGATGACGCCGAGGCGCAAAGTGCCCGAAAGAATGCCGCCGGCGTGCTGCGCGTAATCGATCAGATTTCGCACGTCATTCAACAGCCGCTGCGCGCGAATGGCGATTTCCTCGCCCTTAGGCGTCAACTTGATGCCGCTTCGCGTGCGCTCGACGAGAGCGATGCCCAAAGAGGCTTCAAGGTCCTGGATCTGCATCGAAAGCGCGGGCTGGGTAACGGCGCACGCGTCCGCCGCCCTGCCGAAGTGCTGCTCCCGCGCCAGCGCATCGAAGTAGCGCAACTGCTTCAGAGTGACGTGAACCATCAGCTTGTCTAATGCCTACGTCAAGAAATGACGATTTGTTCTTATCACGGGCCGACACTAGATTTCCATCACGGGATGCACGGGAAAGGCATCACTTTTCCGAGCGCACCCGTTGGAATGACGGCCGCAAGGTTGTCTCTGCCAGCGCCGCCTGACCCTAGCGCCGAATGGGGCCAAGCGGCGCTGCTTTGTCTTGCGAGCGCCGGGAAAACAGTCGGGCCGCAGCGACGGATGCCGCGCGGCCCTCTCAATTGCTGATTTCATGTTTGGAGGCTGCTGCCGCAGCCTTGCTGAGCCGTTTACTCCGCCGCGATCATCGCGTCGACGACATGTTCCGCCGGGGCCTGGTCCAGCATCCCCAGCGCGTACATGTAGACTTCCAGGATGCTTTCTTCTTCCTGGCGCTCCTGGTTCGATTTCTTGCGCAGGCGCACGATCTGGCGCAGCGCCTTGACGTCGAAACCGACGGCCTTTGCCTCCGTGTACTTATCGCGGATGTCGCTTGCGATCTGCTTCTTTTCCTCTTCGAGGCGTTCGATCTGCTCGACGAACTGCCGCAATTGGTTTTGCGCCGAGGCCTGAAGCGTACTCATGGAGGCTCCTTGCTGATTTCAAGCTTTGCCCGAAGCTATCGGCGCGGGTGAAGCGCAGCAAGGCGATAAGCGAAGCAATCCATAGGGATATGTCCGACGATGCGCTTGACGTCACCGATGCCGCATACCGACTCACGGCTGAGCGCAGATCGTTCAAAGCCGTGGCTGGCTATCGTCGGCGCAGACGGCTAATGGCCGTGCGGGTGGGACTTCTCGAACGCGGCCTGCTGCTCGGCGGTCGCCTCTTTCTGGTATTTCGCCTGCCACTCGCGATAGGGCATTCCGTAGACGATCTCGCGCGCCTCGTCCTTCGACAGCTCCAGCCCCTTGGCAGTCGCGGCTTCGGCCATCCAATTCGACAGGCAGTTGCGGCAAAAGCCAGCGAGATTCATCAAATCGATGTTCTGGACATCGGTCCGCGAGCGCAAATGTTCGACGAGACGCCTGAAGGCCGCCGCCTCCAGCTCAAGTGTCGTCTGGGCGTCAAATGCCTTCATTGCTGCCTCCTTGCGAGTGTCCCATGCAATGGGCCCACCCTGAAGATAGGCTTGAACTGGCTCAGCGCACAGGGTTGTTGAACCTTCGATAAGCCTGCGGCCGATGATGCCTTGACGGGCGGAAGGCGATTGAGCAAATCACACCGACAAACACAATACTAATGGCTGGGGATGCATATGGCAGACGGAACGACCGGCAGCGTTCGCCAGACACTCGGCGCGCTGTTTGAAGCCGCCTACACCACAGCGCATCCCTCCACGTGCCTCCCACCGCACCTGCCCGAGGTGCCGGCAGGCGGGCGCATCATCGTCATCGGCGCCGGCAAGGGCTCGGCTGCGATGGCTGTCGCGGCCGAGGAGCACTACATCGCGACCGGTCAGGCCGAGGGCATCTCGGGGCTCATCTCGACGCGCCATGGGTTCGGGCTGCCGACGAAGATCATCAAGATCATGGAAGCCGGGCATCCGGTGCCGGACACGAATTCCGTCACCGGCGCGCAGCGCGCCATCGAACTTGCGAAGAGCGCCGGTCCCAAGGATCTCGTTCTGTGCCTCCTCTCAGGCGGCGCCTCGGCGATCTGGGCAGCGCCCGTTCCCGGCGTCAGCTTCGAAGCCAAGCAGGCGCTCACCAAACAGCTCCTCAAATCAGGCGCGCCCATTTCCGAGATGAATTGCGTCAGGAAGCATATCTCGCAGATCAAAGGCGGCAAGCTCGCGGCGGCCGTCTATCCGGCGCAACTGCTAACGCTCGCAATCTCCGACGTGCCCGGCGACAATCCGGATGAAATCGGATCGGGCCCGACGGTCGCCGATCGCTCGACGCTTGCCGACGCACGCGCCGTTCTCGCCAAGTGGAATATCACGCCCGATCCTGAGATCGCAAAGGCGCTGGCTGATCCGCAAAACGAAACGCTCAAGACGGGCGATTCGAAACTTGCCAATTCCAGCTACGCCATCGTTGCCGCTCCAAAAGCATCGCTTGAGACTGCGGGGCGTATTGCCAGTGGACACGGCTATCGCGTCATCATTCTCGGCGACGACCTCGAAGGCGAAGCTAGAGACGTCGCGCGTAAGCACGCCGAAATGGCGCTCGACGCCAAGCGGCGCGGCGAAAAGATCGCCATCATGTCGGGAGGCGAGCTAACGGTCACGGTGCGCGGGAACGGCTCCGGCGGACCGAACCAAGAATACGCGCTCGGACTCGCGATCGCCCTCAACGGCACGCCAGGAATTTCAGGACTTGCCGGAGATACGGACGGCATCGACGGCGGCGGCGGCAACGCAGGCGATCCTGCTGGAGCGATGGTCTTCCCGGATACCCTGAAGAGGGCGGAAGCCTTCAACCTCAATGCCGCCAGGATGCTGGAGAACAACGACTCGACGGGCTTCTTCCGCCCTATTGGCGACCTCATCCTGTGCGGACCTACGCAGACCAACGTCAACGATTTCCGGGTCATTCTCGTCGATCCGTAGGCCGGGGTCGTCATCGGTTCGCCTCACGGCGCGCCCGACGCGTACCACATGCAGACGGAGGGCAAACTTGCCGCCACATTTCGTTTCGCGCGCGTTTACGCATCCGCTTGTGCTGTGTCTCAGTCTCCTCCTCTCGGCTACTGTCGCGCACGCCGACCTGAAATTATGCAATATCACGTCGAGCCGGGTTGGTGTTGCAATCGGCTATCAGGATAAGTCGGGCTGGGCGACGGAAGGATGGTGGAACATCGCTTCGCAGACGTGCGAAACGCTGCTCAAGGGTGCGCTGCCAAGCCGCTATGTTTACGTTCACGCCGTCGACTACGATCGCGGCGGCGAATGGGGCGGCAAAAACGACATGTGCACGAACGACAAGTCGTTCGCCATCCGGGGGGTTCAGGATTGCGAAAAACGCGGATATAAGCGCACGGGATTTTTTGAAGTCGATACCGGAGAGGCGAAGGAATGGACCATCCGCCTCACTGATCCGGGGCAAGGAAAAGCGGAAAAATGAGACGTAACCGGCGGGTCAAGATCGTTGCAACGCTTGGACCCGCGTCTGCCGCTCCGGAGATGGTGGAGCGTCTTTTCATCGCAGGCGTTGATGTTTTCCGCATCAACATGAGCCACTCATCCCACGATGGCTCGAAGGCGCTCTACAATACGGTTCGCGCGTGCGCGGCACGCCACCGTCACCCAATCGGCATCCTCGCCGACCTGCAGGGTCCCAAGTTCCGCATCGGCAATTTCGAAACCGGACGCGTGCAGGTCAAAACCGGCTCGATCTTCAAGTTCGACCTCGACGAGTCGCTCGGTAACAGCGAGCGCGTTTACCTGCCTCATCCGCAGATCTTCGAAGCCATGCAGCCGGGGCACTTGCTGGTGCTCGACGACGGCAAGCTCAGGATGCGCGTCGTCGAAACGTCGAAAGTTCAGATCCACGCGGAAGTCACGACGGGCGGCATGCTGGCGAGCCGCAAGGGCATTTCTATGCCGGATACGCTTCTGCCCATCAGCCCACTCACGGAGAAAGACAAGGCCGACCTCGCTCATGCCTTGAAGCTCGGTGTCGACTGGGTGGCGCTGTCGTTCGTGCAGCGCGCCGAGGACATTCATGAAATCCGCAATCTCATCGGCACGCGCGCGGCGATCCTTTCGAAGATCGAGAAGCCGTCGGCCGTCGCCGATCTCGAAAACGTCATCGCGGCATCCGATGCCATCATGGTGGCGCGCGGCGACCTTGGCGTCGAAATGCCGGTCGAACGTGTGCCCGGCATTCAAAAGAAGATGACACGCATGGCGCGCGCCGCAGGCAAGCCCGTGATCATCGCGACGCAGATGCTCGAAAGCATGATCTCGTCGCCGATGCCGACGCGCGCCGAAGTCTCCGACGTCGCCAACGCGGTGTTCGACGGCGCCGATGCGATCATGCTGTCGGCCGAGAGCGCCGTCGGACAATACCCGGTCGAAGCGATCCAGATGATGGACAAGATCGCCATCGAGGTGGAACACGATCCCGTCTACGAGGCGATGCTTTATGCGACGCAGACCGAGCCGCAGCCGACGGGCGCCGACGCCATCGCCGCCGCCGCATCCGCAATCGCCGACACAGTGCAGCTCGGCGCCATCGTCTGCTACACGGCCACGGGTTCGACGGTTCTGCGCGTGACGCGCGAGCGGCCAGGCATTCCAGTCATAGGGCTAACACCGATCGAGTCGACGGCGCGGCGCCTGGCGCTCGTCTGGGGCGTGCAGACGATCCTGACAGGCGACCCCGAGAACCTTTCGCACATGGTGCGCAAGGCCTGCCGCATCGCCTTCGAGGAAGGGCTGGTGAAGGCGCGCGAAGGCGTGCTCATCACGGCAGGTATTCCGCTCGGAAGCCCCGGCGCAACCAATATGATCCGTATCGCGTTCGTGGATGAATCCGGCGCGCCAATCGCCGAAGAGGTCTAGCGCCGGCGCTCTGTCCCTGTTTCATTTGTGCGCCTCCGGCGAGTCTTGCGCTGGATCCCTGGCCTTCGACGCGCTGTGCGCGCTTGGCCGAGGATGACGGAATCACGGAGGCCGCTGTGAGCAACGACCCGCGCCAAGCGACGTACGCGCCGCTCAACACGTTAAAGAGCGTCACGAAAAATGTATGGCTGGTTGATGGGCCTTTGATCCGCTTTGGCCCGCCTGGGCTGAAGGTGCCGTTTCCGACGCGCATGACGATCATCAGGGTCGGCGCGTCCGATCTTTTCGTCCATTCGCCGACTGCGCTTACGCCGGAGCTGAAGGCTGAAGTTGCAAACCTGGGGCGTCCGCGATGGCTGATCGCGCCGAACAGGCTGCACTATTGGTGGGTGCCGCAGTGGAAGAAAGCCTTTCCGGACACGACCGTCTATCTCGCACCGCGCGTGGCCGAACAGGCAGGCGCGCGCATCGACGTCCCGTACTCGGAGCTTGATCGCGACGTGGGTTATCCGTGGGACGCCGACATCGCGACGCTTACCGTTACCGGCAGCTACATGACGGAAGTCGTGTTCTTCCACCGTGCGAGCCGAACGCTGCTCGTCGCCGACCTCATCGAAAATTTCGAGCCCCGCAAACTTTCGCTTGGAATGCGGTTTCTGACATGGCTTGGCGGCTGCCTCGATCCAGACGGCAGCATGCCTCGTGACATGCGCCTCTCGTACGGCAAGCAAAAGCCCGAGCTTCGCGCGGCGATCGAGAAGATGATCGCTTGGAACCCGGAGCGGATCATTCTCGCGCACGGTCGCTGGTATCAGCGCGACGGGGCGCAGGAACTCAAACGGGCGTTCCGGTGGGTTCTGCAGGCGGGCTGATACCGTTGCGAAGCGAGCGCCGGGCGCGTCAAATCCCCTGGCCTTCGACTTCCTTCTTCAGTTCGTCTCGCGCCGTCTCGCCGCCCTCGATATTCGGGTGAATCTTCAAAAGCTGGTCGTAGGCTTCGAGCGCGGCTTTCTTCTCGCCCATCTGCGTCAGGATCTTGGCCATGCCGTCAAGGGCGCGGAAGTGGTTCGGATCGAGTGCCAAAGCGCGCCGCAAGTCGCCGAGCGCCGCCGGATAATTGTTGAGCCGGTATTCTATGTATGCGCGGTGGCTCCACGCCTCGGCGTAATCGGGCGCCAGATCAACCGCCGCGTCGAGCAGCGGCAATGCCTTGTCGTTTTCATTCTTCGATGAGAACAGCTCGGCGCGGTCGATCAGCAGATTGACCGTGTCGCCACCGGACAGCCGCCAAAGCCGTTCGATGGCCGCACCGATCTCGCCAGCCTGACGATGGTCACCCGTCGTCGCAAGAAAGGCGTAGAGATTGCTGAGGGTCTTCGACGCTTCTTCAGGGGACTTCGGCCAGGGCATGCCCATCATGCCGGGATCACCCCGTTGGGCCGTTCCGGGCTGCGGCGCCGTCGGTGGAGGTGCCTCACGCTTTGGAGGCGCTTGCGGCGGCGTAGGTGCCGGGGCCGGCTGTCCGGGAAACGGCTGGGTTTTCAAAAGCTCGTCGTCTGCCGCTGCCGGTACGGTGCCCACAGCCACGGCGAAGCCGATCAATAGAATGCGCGCGCAAGCTATCATGCCCCGACCCTATCGAGCGGCGGGGAAGCGGTCAAAAAGAGTCTCGTGAATTCACAGTAACGTCCAAAGCGGCCGAAAACGGCATCAGCCCTGGCGCGCCTTGAACCTGCGATGCGTCTTGTTGATCACGTAGACGCGCCCTTTGCGACGAACGACGCGATTATCGCGGTGCCGCGAACGGAGGGATTTCAAAGAGTTTCTAACTTTCATAACGACACCGGTTTAAGGATGGTGGGCACTAGAGGGATCGAACCTCTGACCCCTACCATGTCAAGGTAGTGCTCTACCGCTGAGCTAAGTGCCCGAAGAAGCGAGCTTCTAGGGGGATTAATCCCTCCCGGTCAAGCCCTGAACGAGGGTTTCTTGGAATGTGCCGGAGTTGCCGCATGCAGATCAAGCCGCAAGCAGGCGATCCACCTCGCGAACCAGATCCTTGAGGTGGAAGGGTTTCGACAATACCCGGGCTTCCTTGGGCGGCTGATTCTCGCTGTTGAGAACGACCGCGGCAAAGCCCGTTATGAACATGATCTTGAGATCGGGGTCGATCTCGCTGGCGCGGCGCGCAAGCTCGATGCCGTCCATCTTCGGCATCACGATGTCCGTCAGCAAAAGCGTGAACGGCTCTCGCTTCAGGCGCTCATAGGCTTCCTCGCCGTTCTCGAAAGCCACGACGTCGTAATGGGCTTTTTCCAATGCTTTGACGAGAAAACCGCGCATCGAATCGTCATCCTCCGCAAGCAGGATGCGGCGCAGCGGCAGGCTTGAGGGCTTAACAGGCATGGGAACTCTGAAATGAAGCGGAACTTGAACGTAACCGATACTGCACAGTTCGTCTGGCGCAAACTTGGCCCGAGTTTGGTAAACGGAGCATGAAATTGTGGAGAGTTGCACCCAAGTCGCGCCTTACGAACTTCGACAGCGCATTTGGCGTTATTGGCCACCAGAGAGATTAAGTCACGCATGGACTTCCCCATCACACGTTGGCAGAGTGTCGTTCCTCTGATCGTCAATTTGTCGCGGAAGCAATCGAAGGTACTCTTTCTCGAATGTCCGAAACCCACCTTCACAGCGTGCCGTCCGCCTTTTTCCCATCCTTCGATGTCCTCCCGCCGCGCGTGCAAACTGCGCCCTTCGTTTTTTCATCGCCGCATTCGGGCCGGCTCTATCCGCCCGAGTTTGTTGCGATTTCACGGCTCGACCCGAAAACGCTCAGGCGGTCAGAGGACTGTTTCGTCGATAAGCTATTCTGCCCGGTCGCCGAACTGGGTGCGCCGCTGATCAGCGCCCGATTTCCGCGCGCCTACCTCGATCTCAACCGCGAACCTTACGAGCTTGATCCGGAACTCGTCGGTGAAGATCTTCCTGCGCATGCGAACACACAATCCATTCGTGTGGCCGGCGGCCTCGGGACGGTTGCCAGGATCGTGGCAGACGGTGAAGAAATTTATCCCAACCGACTGAGCCTCGAGAGCGTGCTCGATCGCATCGAGCAACTTTATTTTCCATTCCACGCCGAGCTGTCGCGACTTATCGCTCAGACCAACGAGATGTTTGGTTATGCGGTGCTGATCGACTGCCACTCGATGCCGTCGGCTGCGATGGCACCGGGCGGCGCACTACGGCCCGACATCGTGATCGGTGACCGCTTCGGAGCATCTTCCGACCCGCGCCTGACACTGCTCGTTCGCAACGAATTTCAGCGGCGAGGTTTCAAGGTGCAACTGAACCGTCCCTATGCGGGCGGCTACATTACCGAACACCATGGACGTCCTGCCCACGGTACACATGCGTTGCAGCTCGAGATCAATCGCGGGCTTTACATGAACGAAATGACGTTCGAGCCGAACAATGGCTATACCGCTCTTGCCAAGGCGCTCGATGAAATCGTCCGCTGTCTTTTTGCAGAAGTGCCGACCTTACTAGATTTTCGCGCTGCAGCGGAGTAAGAGCGCTTTAGGGCGCCATACATTAACGGTCCCGCGAGCCAGCCCACAGCATTAACCGGCCAAGAAAAAGGGCCGTCCGATACTCGAACGGCCCAAGTCTAGGGAGGAAACGCCCAAGGAGGGCTGCGAAGCGCGAGCGAAAGCTCACATATCGCACTGCAAAAATAACGATGCATTGCATCATGGACAAATGCGAATTATGCAGAGCTGGAAGCTAAAAAGCGCGGATCTCGCATAGCTCACGCCGCCGGCCGGACCGGCATAAAGAAAGGCCGTTCGTAAGAACGGCCCAAGTCTAGGGAGGAAACGCCCAAATTGGGCAGCGATTGCGAAGAAGCGTGTTCACACAACCGCAGGGCAAAGATGATCTGCTTCGGCGGCGCTCGCAATCTCCACGAGTATAGCCATAGCGCATTCGCAAATAGATGTATCTAGCGCGCCACAACTTAGGTTACTTGGATATAACTGATTTAATATTGTACTTTGTTCCCAATAGATTTGCTCGCCATGTACCATCATAGGCAAGCACTTGAAAATACAAGGTGAGCGCGTGTCCGGGTCGTTGCCCGCAGCAGATTTCCAAGCCATCGTGCGAGTGGCTCATGAACTGGCCGATATTTCGGGCCCGGTCGTTCTCAAACACTTCCGCAAAGCCTTACCTGTGGAAAACAAGGCCGGCGGCGGCGCATTTGACCCGGTCACGAAGGCCGACAGGGGTGCAGAGAAGGCGATTGTCCAAGCCCTTGCAGCGAAAATGCCCAACGACGGAGTTTTCGGCGAGGAGTTCGGTACGAAAGGGGGCGACAGTCCGTACCAGTGGGTCATCGATCCGATCGACGGGACGAGATCTTTCATCATCGGGTCGCCGCTGTGGGGCACTCTCATCGGCGTGCTGCGAGACGGAAAGCCGTTTTTCGGACTGATGGATCAGCCGTTTACGGGCGAACGTTTCTGGTCCGGCGACCGCGCATCCTATCACAGCGTCGGTGGCGGCCGGCCGGCACGTCTCAAGACACGCGCGTGTGCAAATCTCGCAGATGCGGTGCTGGCGTCGACACATCCGGACCTGTTCGAAAGCGCAGACCAGGCTGCCGTTCTCGACCGCCTCAAAGCGTCCGCGCGGCTGACCCGATATGGCGGCGACTGCTATAATTATTGCCTGCTTGCGGCAGGGTTCATCGACATCGTGCTCGAACCGGGCCTCAAGCCCTACGATATCGTCGCGCTCATTCCGATCATCGAAAGGGCGGGCGGGCGCGTCACGACATGGACGGGCGGCGCCGCGTCGAGCGGCGGCGACATCATCGCATGCGGCGATACCCGTCTGCACGAAGCAGTGCTGACGCTGATCAATAAGGCTTAAGCCTTTTCCGACGATGTAGCCGTAATGCCCATGTAGGCATCGAAAGCGGCCCAGAAACGCTGGCGCACTGCGTCTGTTTCCTGGAGGATCTCGTGGCGGGACCCCGGCATCAGAATGTGTGCGCCGAACTTCAGGTCGACGGCAAAGTCTTCAATCGCCTGGGTCGAGACGACTTTGTCGGCTCCGGCCGCGAAAAGCATCATCGGAACGCAGACATATTTCGGATAGTCGGGCCGAAGCAGCATGGCCGTGCTTCTGAGCGCCGCTCTCAGCCAGCCGACGGTCGGCGAGCCAGTTGCCAGTTCGGGGGCTGCCTCGATGACCGCTTTGTTGCGCGACCAGCGCACATGGTCCGACGTCAGCCGGTTCGTTTCAAAATCCTTGAAATCGTCCGGCTCGTCGCCTCCGCCCCGGACATACGCTCCGGCGAAGCCAAACAGGCACGCGACGTTCGCATAGATACGCGCGGCGGCAGGACTGACACCGAGCATATTTTGATGAATTGCGATCATCGGCGCCATGAGAACCATGCGGGCGAATGGGCTCGCCTCGTCCTGCGCATTGCGGAGAAGGATGTTGCCGCCAAGCGAATGGCCGAGCCCGATCAGCGGTTGAGGCAGCGCCGGCTTGACGATTTCGTCTATGAAGATCGCAAGATCGCGATCGTATTCGGTGAAAGCGATAACGTGACCTTTGTGGGGGTTTGAGAGCAGGCGCTCGGAACCTCCCTGGCCTCTCAGATCGAAAGTCGCAACGGCAAAGCCGCGGCGGCGGAGATCCGCGATTACCTCAAAATATTTTTCGATGAATTCACCGCGCCCTTGCACGATGCAGACCGTGCCGCGAACCGGTCCGCGCGTCGGCTGCCAAAGTGCGGAACGCAGCTTGAGGCCGTCGTAGCCGTCAAATTCTGCAACCATCGCGCCGCTCGGCACCGGGTTGATCGAGAGTGATACGAGTTTCATGGCGCTCTCCGGCTTGCGGCGCGTCTGCGGCGTTAACAAAGTCTAGCGTGCCGCCTAGGCACTTGGCAGCCCATCGACGGGCCTCTTGAAGTAGAACTTGCTCTTCCTACCTCTTTGTTGCGGTTGCCGCGAAGCGGGGCCGCACCAGGAAGAGCCGGACTCGATCGCCGGGCCGGCTCACATGTCGCTTCTCATGGAGGATATGTTCATGCGACACACCGAATTTGCTCCCTTCTATCGTTCTGCCATCGGCTTCGACCGCCTGTTTCAGCTGTTGGATCAGTCGACGGGCTTCGACAGCGAATCGACCTATCCGCCCTACAATATCGAGCGGACTGGCGAAAATGCGTATCGCATCTCTCTTGCGGTGGCAGGTTTTTCACCCGAGGAGCTAAAAATCGAGGTCAAGGAACAGACGCTGTCTGTTTCCGGTGAGAAGGCCGCAGAAGCGGAGGGCAAGACCTACCTTCACCGTGGCATCGCAGCCCGGGCTTTCGAGCGGCGCTTCCAGCTTGCCGATCACGTCGACGTGACGGGCGCCAAGTTCGAGAACGGCCTCCTGCATGTCGATCTCGTCCGCAATGTTCCGGAAAGCAAAAAGCCGCGGACGATTGCGATCGGCTCCAGTGAGGCAAAGCAGCTTGAGGCTCAGGCCGCCTAGCAGACTTTAAACTCGTTGAAAATGCCGAGCAGCCGTGTGCTTTGCACGCGGCTGCTTTGCCATGCCGGTCCAACACCGCCGGCCTCGTCAATTTATCGCGTGAGCGCGCTGCTCGACTGTCCAAAAACGTCGTTCAAAAGTTATATGCTTTCCCACTTGTGTGTGGGTCGCAAATCTGTAGAATGAAGCACATAGGTCAGTATTGCTGACCTTTATTGGAACGCCGATGCTGCATTTGAAAGCACGTCCGCCAGATGCCCGGTCGCCTTCGACGGCGGCCGCGACGAAACGCATGCGTCGAAAATCGACGCGCTGACGGCGACCGCAGCTCGCGTAGCATTTCGGAACCCCAGACAAACGGTTGTCCAGGGTCGAAATTTCAACCGCGGTCCGTCGAAAAGCGCTCACAGGCGACGCATCAGCCGTCCCCGAATTGAAATGCAGATCGAGCCCAAATCCGATGGCTCCTGCCAATGAGATAAAAACTTACGAACGTTCATGATCAGAGGCCAGCGATGGCCGCACGAGGCAAAGATGAGCGAAGGCTACCTACCCCCGCTGGAAGATGAAATCGGACCAGAGGGCCGCCCGGCACCTGAGGGGCTTTTCGATCCGGCGCTTGAGCGGGACGCGTGCGGTGTCGGCTTTATCGCTAATCTGAAAGGCCAGAAGTCGCACTCGATCGTCGAGAGCGCACTCAAAATTCTGGAAAACCTTGAGCACCGCGGCGCAGTCGGAGCCGATCCGCTGTCGGGCGACGGTGCGGGTATCCTGATCCAAATTCCACATGATTTTCTGGCGGCGGAAACGAAGGCGCTCGGCTTCGAACTGCCGGAGTTCGGCGATTATGCCGTGGGCCATGTCTTCATGCCGCAAGACGAGCGGTTGAGAGCACACTGCGAACGGGTCTGGGCGCGATGCGTCAAGGAAGAAGGCCTGAAGCTTCTCGGGTGGCGTTCGGTTCCGGTCGACAACAGCTGCCTTTCCCCGATGGTCCGCGCCAGCGAGCCGGTGCACCGGCAGGTTTTCATCGGACAACCTCATTCCATCGCGGATCAGGATGAGTTCGAACGGCGCCTTTATATTGTCCGCAAGGTCGTCTCGAACGCGATCCACGATGCCTACAAGGGCCGTGACATCGGTCACTATACCGTGTCGCTGTCGACGCGGACGGTCGTCTACAAGGGCATGTTCCTGTCATATCAGGTGAAGGTCTATTTCAAGGATCTTTCCGACCCGCGCCTGACGTCGGCATTGGCGCTCGTCCACCAGCGCTTCTCAACCAATACCTTTCCATCCTGGAGGCTCGCCCATCCCTACCGGATGGTCGCGCACAACGGCGAAATCAATACACTCCGCGGCAACGTCAACTGGATGGCGGCGCGGCAAGCATCCGTCTCGTCGCCATTGTTCGGCGCAGACATCTCAAAGCTCTGGCCGATCTCCTATGAAGGCCAGTCCGATACGGCGTGCTTCGACAATGCACTCGAATTCCTGACGATGGGCGGTTACAGCCTCGCGCACGCGGCGATGATGCTGATCCCCGAAGCGTGGGCCGGCAATCCGACGATGGACGCGAAGCGGCGTGCCTTCTACGAATATCACGCCTGTCTGATGGAACCGTGGGACGGCCCGGCGGCGATGGCCTTTACGGACGGCCGTCAGATCGGTGCGACGCTCGACCGTAACGGGCTCCGGCCCGCGCGTTATCTCGTGACGAAGGACGACACCGTCATCATGTCGTCGGAATCGGGCGTGCTGCCGGTCGACGAAGAAAGGATCGTCAAGAAGTGGCGGCTGCAGCCCGGCAAGATGCTGCTGATCGATCTTGAGAAGGGTCGCATCGTTTCAGACGAAGAATTGAAAGCCGAGATTGCCGCAAGCCATCCTTACGAAACCTGGCTGAAGCGCACGCAGATCAAGGTCGCCGATCTGCCGTTGCCCGCCAAAGCCGCAGCTTCGGCAAAGTCGAACGTTGCGCTTTTGGATCTGCAGCAATCCTTCGGCTACACGCAGGAAAGCATCAAGTTTCTGCTTTCTCCAATGGCAGAAAAGGGTGAGGAAGCGATCGGCGCGATGGGCAACGATGCGCCGATCTCGGCGCTGTCGTCGAAGTCGAAGCTTTTGCACACCTACTTCAAGCAGAACTTCGCGCAGGTCACCAACCCGCCGATCGATTCGATCCGCGAAGAACTGGTGATGAGCCTCGTCTCGTTCATCGGGCCGCGCCCGAACATTCTCGAACTCGAAGGAACATCGAAGCAAAAGCGCCTCGAGGTCGATCAGCCGATCCTGACGAACGAAGATCTCGAACGCATCCGCGGCATCGGCGCCGTCAAGGACAACGACTTCGCGTCGATTACTATCGACATCACCTATCCCGCCGAGAAGGGCGAAGCGGGCATGGGGCCGGCGCTCGACGGCGTCTGCGCGGAAGCCGAAGAGTTCGTGCGCGCCAAGGAATACAACATCATCATTCTCTCGGACCGTCGCACAGGACCGGATCGCATTGCCATTCCATCGCTGCTCGCGACATCGGCCGTGCATCATCACTTGATCAAGCAAGGCCTCAGAACGTCGGTCGGGCTTGTGATCGAGACGGGTGAAGCGCACGAGATCCATCAATTCTGCACACTCGCCGGATACGGCGCGGAAGCGATCAATCCCTATCTCGCGTTCGAGACGCTTTATTCGATGATTCCGGATCTGCCCGAGGGCACAACGCCGGACCTCGTCAAGAAGCGGTTCATCAAGGCCATCGGCAAAGCCATGCTGAAGGTCATGGCGAAGATGGGCATCTCGACCTACCAGTCCTACTGCGGCGCGCAGATTTTCGATGCCGTCGGGCTGCGTTCGACCTTCATCGATCGCTACTTCACCGGCACGCATACCCAAGTCGAAGGCGTTGGGTTGCGTGAGATCGCGCGCGAGACCGTCGAGCGGCACAAGGCAGCTTTCGGCGATGCTCCGGTGCTGGCAAATGCGCTGGAAGTCGGTGGCGAGTATGCCTACCGCGTGCGCGGCGAATCTCACATGTGGCGGCCATGGACGGTTGCCGATCTGCAGCATGCGGTTCGCGGCACCGATAACGCCGCCGCAATGAGCGGTCGCGTCCCGCAAAAGTTCCGCGACTATTCGAAGTCGATCAACGACCAGTCCGAACAGTTGATGACGCTACGCGGCATGTTCCGCATTCGCTCGGCGGAAAGCATGGGCCGCAAGCCGATCCCGCTCGACGAAGTCGAACCGGCGGCCAGCATCGTGAAGCGGTTTGCGACTGGCGCAATGAGCTTCGGCTCGATCAGCCGCGAAGCCCACACAACTCTCGCGATTGCGATGAACCGCATCGGCGGGCGCTCGAACACGGGCGAAGGCGGCGAAGAGGCCGATCGCTTCAAGCCCCTCCAAAACGGCGATTCGATGCGCTCCGCGATCAAGCAGGTTGCGTCCGGACGGTTCGGCGTGACGACGGAATATCTCGTCAATTCCGACATGATGCAGATCAAGATGGCGCAGGGTGCCAAGCCCGGCGAAGGCGGCCAGCTGCCGGGCCACAAGGTCGACGCGACGATTGCGAAGGTGCGCCACGCCACTCCGGGCGTCGGCCTGATTTCGCCGCCGCCGCATCATGACATCTACTCGATCGAAGACC
This sequence comes from Hyphomicrobium denitrificans 1NES1, assembly GCF_000230975.2. Taxonomy (NCBI): domain Bacteria; kingdom Pseudomonadati; phylum Pseudomonadota; class Alphaproteobacteria; order Hyphomicrobiales; family Hyphomicrobiaceae; genus Hyphomicrobium; species Hyphomicrobium denitrificans. The sequence continues at coordinate 2,833,912 of NC_021172.1, forward strand.
TGGCGCAGCTCATCTACGACCTGAAGAACGTCAACCCGAAAGCCGACGTTTCGGTAAAGCTCGTGTCGGAGGTCGGCGTCGGCACCGTCGCCGCCGGTGTTGCGAAGGCGCGCGCAGACCATGTGACGATCTCCGGCTTCGAGGGCGGCACGGGCGCTTCACCACTGACGTCTATCAAGCATGCTGGCTCGCCCTGGGAGATCGGCCTCGCTGAAACGCATCAAACGCTCGTCGGCAATCGCCTCAGGGGACGCATCGCCGTTCAGGTCGACGGCGGCATTAGGACCGGCCGCGACGTCGTCATCGGTGCGCTGCTCGGCGCCGACGAGTTCGGCTTTGCAACCGCTCCTTTGATCGCGGCGGGCTGCATCATGATGCGCAAGTGCCATCTCAACACATGTCCTGTCGGCGTCGCGACGCAGGACCCTGTTCTGCGCGCCAAGTTCACGGGCAAGCCTGAGCATGTCATCAACTTCTTCTTCTTCGTTGCGGAGGAAGTCCGCGAAATCATGGCACAGCTTGGCTTCCATACGTTCAGCGAGATGATCGGGCAGACCGACCAGCTCGACAAGGATCGCGCCATCGAACACTGGAAAGCGCGCGGCCTCGATTTCACGAAGCTCTTCCACAAGCCGAATGCTCCGAAGGGCGTCGCGATCTACAACAGCGAGCGCCAGAACCACGGTCTCGACAAGGTGCTTGACGTCAAGCTGATCGAAGCAGCGAAGCCGGCTCTCGAAACGAAGAAGGCCATCAAGGCTGAATTCGCTATCAAGAACATCAACCGCTCAACCGGCGCGATGCTGTCGGGCGAAGTCGCGAGGCGTTACGGCCATGCGGGGCTTCCAGAGGACACAATCTGGCTGTCGCTCAAGGGCACCGCAGGCCAGGCATTCGGCGCCTGGGCAACGCACGGCGTAACGCTCGATCTGACCGGCGAAGGCAATGACTACGTCGGCAAGGGCCTTTCGGGCGGCAAGCTGATCGTGCGGCCAGATCCCAAATCCGGCATCACGCCGGAAGACTCGATCATCGTCGGCAACACGGTGCTCTATGGCGCCATCACAGGTGAATGCTATTTCTGCGGCGTCGCCGGCGAGCGCTTTGCCGTCAGGAATTCGGGCGCTTATGCGGTCGTCGAAGGCACCGGCGATCACGGCTGCGAATACATGACCGGCGGCGTCGTTGTCGTGCTCGGTCGGACAGGGCGCAATTTCGCAGCCGGAATGTCGGGCGGCATCGCCTACGTGCTCGACGAAACGGGCGACTTCGCAAACAATCTCAACAAGGACATGGTGCAGCTCGAGGCGCTTTCCGCCGATCCAGGCTCGCTTCAGAAACTTGCGCAGCAGGGCGGCGACGTCGCGATCGCGATTCGAAACGTGATGGTCGACATGCGCAAACAGGATGCGGAACGGCTTCACACCCTGATCGCACGCCATGCGCACTACACCAACTCGCAGCGCGCGTTGGCCATCCTGAACGACTTTGCGTCCTATTTGCCGAAGTTCAAAAAGGTCATGCCGATCGAGTATCGCCGCGCGCTGACCGAACTTGCGAAGGCTCGCGAGACGAATCGCGAAGCGGAAGCAGTGGCGAAAGTGTAATTGGGTTCGCGACCGGCAAGGAACGAATAGAAAGACGACACAAGCATGGGCAAGCTGACGGGTTTTCTCGAGATCGAACGCGCCGACCGCACTTACCGGCCGGTCGAGGAGCGATTGAAGCACTGGAAAGAGTTCGTTGAGCCGCTTCCGGAGTCGAGCGTTAAAAGCCAGGCTGCGCGCTGCATGGACTGCGGAATTCCGTATTGTCACAACGGCTGCCCGGTCAACAATCAGATCCCGGACTGGAACGATCTCGTCTACCGCGGCGACTGGAAGAAGGCGGCGGAAAACCTCTATTCGACGAACAATTTTCCGGAGGTTACGGGGCGGATCTGCCCGGCACCCTGCGAAGCAGCGTGCACGCTCAATATCGAGGACAAGCCGGTAACGATCAAAACCATCGAATGCGCGATTGCCGATCGCGCGGCTGAGGAAGGGTGGCTGCATCCGCAGCCGCCGCAAAAGAAGACAGGCAAGAAGGTTGCGATCATCGGATCGGGTCCGGCAGGGCTCGCCGCGGCTCAGCAGCTTGCGCGTGCCGGCCACGATGTGCACGTTTACGAAAAGAATGCGCGCCCCGGCGGCCTGCTCGTCTACGGGATTCCAGATTTCAAGATGGAAAAGACCGTTATCGCGCGGCGCATCAAGCAGATGGAGGCCGAGGGCGTCACGTTCCATTGCGGCATCCACGTCGGGCAGGATCTCTCGGCGAAGTACCTCGAGAGCAAGCATGACGCCGTGCTGATCGCGATGGGCTCGGAGAAGCCGTTCGATTTCTTCGCTGAATCGCCGGGCCGCGATCTTGACGGTCTGCACTACGCGATGGAATTCCTGCCGCAGCAGAACCGCCGCAACGCAGGCGAACCGCAAAGGCCGAAGACCAGGGAAATTTCGGCGAAGGACAAGCACGTGATCGTCATCGGCGGCGGCGATACGGGTTCGGACTGCATCGGCACGTCGTTCCGGCAAGGCGCCAAGAGCGTCACGCAACTCGAAATCATGCCGGTGCCGCCGATGAAGGAGAACAAGGCGCTTTCCTGGCCGCATTGGCCGCTGAAGCTGCGCATCTCATCGTCTCAGGCCGAGGGTGCTAAGACCGAATACTCGATCTCGACGACAGGCTTCACCGGCGAAGACGGCAAGGTGAAGAAGCTGCACTACACGCGCGTCAATGCGAACCTGCAGCCGATCAAAGGTACGGAAGGCGCGCTCGATGCCGATCTCGTGCTGTTCGCGATGGGCTTTTCCGGCCCTGCCGAGGACGATGTCATCAAGGAGTTGCAGCTTCCAGTCGTTGCCCGCGGGCGCTTCAAGGGTCTCGATGCGACGGACCGGGAATATAAGCTTGCGACTTCTCCGAAGCTTTTCTGTGCCGGCGATGTTCGCCGCGGTCAGTCGCTCGTCGTGTGGGCGATCCGAGAGGGGCGCCAAGCCGCGCACGCGATCGACAAGTTTCTGATGGGCACGACAGCGCTGCCGCGTTGAAGCCGGACGCAACGTTCACGCGAGACGGAGTGCGACGGCACCGAACGCGATGACGCACGCGGCTGCCAGCCGCGCTGCGCCGATACGTTCTTTCAACACAAAACCTGAGATGACCGTACCGAACAGGATGGACGTCTCGCGGAGTGCCGCGACGACAGCTACCGGCGCGGCTGTCATGGCCCAGAGGACAAGACTGTAGGCGGCGAGCGTCCCTAGTCCACCAACCAAAACAAGCCGCCAGTCTAACCCTGCGCGGATGAATGCCGTCTTTCCGTGTGCGGCTATGACCCACCCGGCAAGCGGGATTCCGGTCAGCATAAAAACCCAGAGCGTATAGGCGACCGGCGACCCGGAATGCCGCACGCCGTGCCCATCGATCAGCGTATAGCTTGCAATGATCGTCGCATTGCAAAGCGCAATTGCGATGCCTTTGCCGTCGCCGTCCTGCTTGAATCCGACCATGCTCAGAACGCCCAATGAAATGAGGCTGATGCCGATCCAGGCGGAGTACGAAAGCGGCTCGTTGAGCGTAAGTGCGCCAACCAGTGCCACGAGAAAAGGTGCCGTTCCTCGCATCAATGGATAGGTCTGACTCATGTCGGCGTGGTGGTAGGCGAGCGCGACAAGGGTGAAATAGGCGACGTGGATCAGCGCCGAACCCGCAATGTACGACCAGCTCTCAGACCCAGGCTGGGTAAGAAACGGCAGCGCGATCGCCGCAAGTAACGCGGCCGACGTCGCGACCATGATGGTCGTCAGGAACTTATCGCCGGCACTCTTTACGAGGGCGTTCCAGGCCGCATGCAGAAAGGCTGCAAGCAGGACCGCCGCAAAGACGAGGAGCTGCATCTCCTTACTTTAACGGGGGAGCGCACGAAGGCCATGGAGCGAAGCCGCGCATCCAAAACTCAACATCGCGTTTCAAAGGAGAACTTAGCCGCGCGGCACCGGATCGGCGGGTTTTGCGTCCGTGGTCGAGTCGTTCTTCGGCGGCCACGATACGTCATCGGCGCGGCCCGGCTTCGGCTGCAGGCGCTCGCCCTTGACGAGCAACCGGAAGTAAGGAGCCTGCGTCGGCGAAAGGCGTCCGCGATCCCGGTTTCCTGGCGGCGTGATCGAACTCATCAACGTCAGCCCGCCGCCGATCTGGTCGACGACAAGATCGCCACGAGGGCCCGAACCTTCGCGCCGCGCCATCAACGCGACGACGGAGGCCGGGATGGGCGGGCGGAGAATGTCGATCGTTTGCGTTTCCTCGCGCCCGTTGCTGCCGATGAGCTTCAGCGTGATTTTGCCATTGTCGGCCTTCTGATCGCCCGATGCGGCGCTTGCCGAAGACGGCGGCGTTCCATCGGTCGCCGCGCTCCGAACGACAGGCGCTTTTGCGTTTGCGGAAGCGCTGTCAGCGACGGGCGACGATGGGGCAGGTGTTTTCACGGAGTTGCCGGGATTGATCTTTTCCTGCTCAGCTTCGGCGCCGAGCAACGGCATGTTGCGGTTGCTCTTTGCCTGCGTGAGGTCAGACCTCAGCTCCTTCTCGACGAAATGCGCGAGCCTGCGATTGCCGGCGGCCGTAAAATTGATCCCGTCGCGCACGCGCAGCAGACGTATCGCGCCTTCGAGATCGGGACCGTATGCGGAATAACCGCCGTTTTCATCGGTAAAGCCCTGATAGATGTCTATGTACTTATAGCCGTTGAGATAGGCGCGCTCGCGGATCACGTCGTTCATGCGCTGCGCCAGCTCGTTAGCATCGCTGCGCGCAAAGTTCGGCAAGCCGACCCAATAGACGCTGGCGTTCTTGCGCTTGAAGGCGCGCATCAGTCTGTCGATGCGTCGCGTGTATTCGGCGATCCATGCATCGCTGCCGACGGCGATGCGCTTGCCGTCGGGACTGCGGAACGGGTTGCGATCGTCTTCGCCGATCATTACGACGGCGATGTTAAGCGGTTGCCCGGCAATCTTCTGTTCCAGCGCGACCGTTTTGCCTTCGAAGTCCCACGTCGAGATGTTGGCGATGGGCGTGATCTGCCGCTGGATGTTGAGACGGGCGTCGGAACCGAACGCCTGCACGAGGCCGCCGAGCAACCCTTCGGCAAAGCCATCGCCAAAGACGGTGACCTGATAGATGTCGTTGTCCGGGAACGGCGTCAGGAAGGTTGTGCCTTGCTCCATATCCACGGCATTTGCCGGGATCGCCATGGCAGCGCCCAGCGCGATCGCGATTGCCGCGAGCGAAAGCCGGAGTTTCTGCCAAACATCAACCATTCGTGCGCGTGCCTTCGCCTCTCCGAAACGCGATCTCAAAATTCGCGATTCCTGCCGGACCATAGCGCGTCGGCGGTCGCACTCCAACGTCTGGACGTATCCGAGATCAGCGATTTGCCTGGGCATTGGCGGCGGCAAGCACTGCATCCGATGGCCAGCAATCGATTTTAAGGCGGGTGGCCTTCTGGTAGAGGCCGATCTGTTTACGCGTATTCGAGCCGATCTTGCCGTCGATCTTGTCCATCGGGTAGCCAAGTTTCTGGAGACGGGCCTGCAGATTGTGGACGGTTGCGGTTCGGGGCTGCTCAAAATCCTTCCACGGCGTCACGAAGCCGCCGCCGCCCCGGATCCGGTCCGAGAGATTTCCGACGAACAGCGCATAGAGGTCGGATGTGTTGTAGAGCCGGATGACGCGGAAGTTCTGCGCCGCCAGGAATGCCGGACCATAGGCGCCGCCTGGCATCATCAAATAGGCCTCTTGCTTAAGCTCGTCGCGGGTGAAGGGTTTGCCGTTTGCGGGCTTGAATCCCATTCGCACCCAGTCGGCAATCGGACGCGCGTCGGGCGGACCTTCGAGCGAGCAATCGGCGTGCGCCGGCGCGATCACCTCGTATCCCCAACGGGTGCCGCGCACCCATCCCTTACCTTGAAGCTGTCGCGCGGTGAAAGCCAGTGCATCGGCGACAGAGCGCCAGATGTCGATCTTGCCGTCGCCGTCACCGTCGATTGCATACTGCAAGTATTCCGTCGGCATCGCCTGGGTGAGCCCCACGGCACCCGCCCAGGACGATTTCATGTCCGAGCGCGGAATGCCCATCTGCAGCATTTTTAGTGCTGCTATCAGCTCGTCGTGAAATCTCTCCTTGCGCTTGCCGGTATAGGCGAGCGTTGCAAGCATACGGATTGCGTCCTTCGGCGGGTGATAGGAGCCGTAGGCCGTCTCGCGCCCCCAGATCGCAACGAGCGTATAGCGGTCGACGCCGGTCAGCTGTTCGATGCGCTTCAGCGCCGCCTCGTGGTCTTTGAGAAACGCGCGACCCTGGACGCCGAGCTTTTCGAGGTACGGAGCCGACAAATAGTCGGCGGCGGTTTTTGTGAACTCGGCCTGCCCGCTATTGTCGATCTTCGGGCGACCCGGAAGATCGAGATCGGGGATGGAATAATCAGGTTCGACGCCGGCAAAGGCCGCATCGAAGGTCTTGCGGCTGACGCCGGCGGCCTTCGCATCCGGCCAAAGACTTTCGACAAACGTCCGGAAATCCGTGGCCGGGCGCGCATTGGCCGCCGTACTCAGGACAAAGATCGCGAGGGCAAGGCCGAGCGCTTCGGCGAAACCGTGGATTGTCCTGCTCAGCCGCATCTCGCCGTTGTCCTCCCTGTATCCGATCGGGCTCCGTTCCTGCCCGGATGCTCGGATTTCAGGGCATTTTTGCGGCTTTATCCGGCTGCTGAAGCTTTCAATTGATCGACACCCCGCTCCCAGCGCAGCGCCTGAGCCACGATCTCGTCGAGATTGTCATACTGTGGCTTCCAACCGAGCTCATTGCGGATCTTGGCCGAAGCCGCGACGATCGCCGCGGGATCGCCAGCGCGGCGCGGCGACAGCACGACTTTGAAATCGTTGCCCGAGGCGCGCTTCACGGCCGCGATCACCTCGTGCACGGAATAGCCCTTCGAATATCCGCAGTTGAAGATCTCGGAGGCGCCACCGCTGCGCAGATATTTCAACGCGACGAGATGAGCGGCGGCAAGGTCGCTCACCTGGATGTAATCGCGAATGCACGTGCCGTCGGCAGTCGGATAGTCGGTCCCGAAGACTTCCATCTGGCTGCGCTTGCCGATTGCCGTCTCGCACGCGACCTTGATCAGGTGCGTCGCTTTCGGCGTCGACTGGCCTGAGCGGCCCTTGGGATCGGCACCTGCGACGTTGAAATAGCGCAGCGCGACGAAGCGGAAATCGTGGGCCCGCGATGTATCCGCGAGCATGATTTCGGTCATCAGCTTCGACGACCCGTAGGGTGACATCGGCGTCAGCGCAGCCGTTTCGGTAACCGGATTTTCCTTCGGGTTGCCATAGACAGCCGCGGTCGAAGAGAAGATGAAATTCTTGACGCCGGTCTCGACGGCCGTCGCAATCAGACCGCGCGATTTGACAGTATTGTTCAGATAGTAGCCAAGCGGATCGGCGACCGAATCCGGAACGACGATCGAGCCCGCGAAATGGATGATCGCGGTTACGCCATGGTCGCGGATCGTTTCCCTGACGACGCCGGTATCGGCAATATCGGCAACGATGAGTTCTGCTCCGGGCGCAACGGCCCAGCGATACCCCGTCGACAGGTTGTCGATGACGACCACCTTCTCACCGGCATCCAAAAGCCCCAGAACCATGTGGCTGCCGATGTATCCGGCGCCGCCCGTGACCAAAACGCTCATAATTTAACGCAACCCTCAAGTTTTATAGACATATCAAATGAGCCCGCCGGCACAGTCTACCCGTGGCGGCAAATTGGCGCTAACTGTCGCCGCCGCCGCGTTTTCCGCACGGCTGCGCGTTAACGGCAGCCGGCGAGGTTCGATCCTTATCAGACGGGTCTTGCCAGCAGATTTATATTTTTCCGGAGCATGCAATGAACGCTGCAATCAGGCCCATCCGTAAAGCCGTGTTTCCCGTGGCCGGACTGGGGACGCGCTTCCTTCCAGCAACCAAAGCCGTGCCGAAGGAGATGCTGACCGTCGTCGACCGGCCTGTCCTGCAGCACGTCGTCGACGAAGCGCGTGCTGCCGGTATCGAGCACTTCATTTTCGTCACCGGACGCAACAAAGGCGTGATCGAGGATCACTTCGACAATCAATTCGAACTCGAGTCTACGCTCGCGGCACGCGGCAAGACGAAGGAACTCGAAGCGCTGACCCGTGACCTTCCGGAGGCAGGGCAGACGAGCTTTACCCGCCAGCAGGCACCTTTGGGATTGGGCCACGCCGTTTGGTGCGCGCGCGAGATCGTCGGCAATGAACCGTTCGCTCTGCTACTTCCAGACATGCTGCATCACGGCCGGCGCCCATGTCTCGCGGATATGATTTCCGCCTATGATAAGAACGGCGGCAATCTCATCGCGGTTGCGCCGGTGCCGGACGATCAGACGCATCAATACGGCATCGTCGGCGTCAAGGACGCGAAGGCCGACGTTTCGCCAATTACCGGAATGGTCGAGAAGCCGAAGCCCGGAACGGCGCCGTCCAATCTGCACATCACGGGCCGCTATATTCTGCAGCCGGAGATTTTTGCGCTTCTTGAAAAACAGGAACGTGGCGCAGGCGGAGAAATCCAGCTTACGGACTCGATGATCCGCCTGATGCAGGACGCCAAGCAGCCATTTCATGCCGTTCGTTTTGACGGCACTATCTACGATTGCGGCTCGAAGCTTGGTTTCTTGACGGCGAACGTGGCTCTGGCGCTCGAACGCGACGATCTTGCCGGCGACTTCAAGCGCGAGATCCAACGGCTTCTCGACGGCCGTGCATAAGGCAGCGGTTTCGGGGTCTGTTACGCCTTTGCGCGGAAAAGAACGTCAAGCCGATCAGCGGCGGAGCTTCACTCCGACGTGGACTTCGTCGCCGATGTAGTCGTTCGGAACGCCGATGCCATCGAAATTGACGTGCTCGTAGCGACCGAAGAGCACCGTGTTGCGATCGGCGTAGTATTCGATTCCCAGGATCTCGCGGAACTCGTTGTCGCTGATGACGCCGTCCCCAGAATCCTGATTCGAATAATTGAAGGCCGCCGAGACGACGAGATAGCTTCGCAGCGCGTGGCGGACTTCAACGCCCGCAGAGCGGTAGAAAGCACCGCCGACATCTGTCGTCGTCGTTTCGGAAACGTCCGACAGCGCGGTGAACAAGATCGACGTCAACGGCGTTACGCGCCACGACGCATTGGCGTCGATGATCAGCCCATCGACGGGATGCAATCGTCGATCGGTCGGCGTCTGGATGCCGTATCCGAGGCTGATCTCGCCGCGCACGATCTCGCCGTTGTTTCCGAACGAAATGCCGAAGCGATAGCGTTGCCCGTTCGACGTGCGATTGATGCCGTCGGATTGGGCCGCTTCCGAATAATCGCGATGATTGACGGCAACCTCGAAAAACGGGGAAAGCTCGGGCTTCGGCTCCCACATTGCGCGCGCGGCTTCCTCGTATTGCGTGTAATCGCGATCGCTGTTGTTTGTGACCACCCCCGCATCTTCGGTCGGACCGTAGCTGTAATCGCTTATGCTGCCGCGAAACTGCAGCGACAGGCGGTTGAAGCGCTGATTATAGGCAGCCTCGGCTTGATCTTCGATGATCTTGGCGCGCGTGCCGACCGAGCTGGCATCGAGAGCCGAGCGATCCTCAAAAAACTGCTGGCGCGAGATGAGCGCCTGGATGTTGGCGCGGCTCGTTATGTCGAGGCGACCGCGCGCTTCGAGCTGATAGTCGCGATCATCTTCCGTCTGGTATTCGTTGTAGAAGCTCAAGATGCCCGTGGCGCTGAATTCCAGCGCATGGCGTGACCAGTTCGAAACGAGTCGAGCCGACGGTACGATGTCGAATGCAACGTCCGATTCTGCCGATGGGGCATGAAAGACATTTGAATAGTAGGACGTTCCAAGGTTCAGCTCCGGGAACAGCACGAAGCTCCCGACCCTTATGCCGACCGGATCGTATGGTTCCTGCCGGAAAAGGCGCGCCGTCGTCCGATTGTCGGTAATCGGATTCAAATCCTCGATCTGGTAAAGCAGCGGATCGCGCCGCGCGGTGCGCTGATCGGAAAGATCAAATTCAGCCGCGTCGCGAGCACCCGCAGGAGAGACATCGATGCCATCCGGCGGCGTCAGAGGCTCTCCGCTGGTCAGGTTGCCGGGATTGGCTTCCCCCGGCTCACGTGGGCCGGCGCGGTTCGCGTTCTCGTCGTTGTCGTTTTGGTCCGCCGTAGAATTTGGGTCCACCGGGTCGGTCGCGTCCTCCTGCGCTCCCGGATTGTCGTCGGAATTTGGCGAGGCTGCACCGGGGGCGGGGTTGCTCCCATCGAGGCCCTGGCTGTCGGGCTCATCCGGGCCAAGCTCAGACGCGTCGGACGCACCGGTTTCTTCAATGCTGGTTATGTTTTGCCGACCGAAACCCTGGGCATGCGAGAGGCGCGCATCCGCAGGTACTAAAATCAGTACCGCAGCGACCAAGCTCCAATTAAACCAGGCATGACGCCGGTCGCCCATTTGCGAGCGTTCCCATGAAAGAAAATCACGCGAACGCAAACAATTTGACTGAATCACCCTAGAAACGGCTGGTTAACGAGACTTTAAAATAGGGGGTAAGAGCCGGTCCCGGCGTGGCGGCAGGCACGGGGAATTGCTAAACCAAGCCTGTGTCTTGCGGGCTCGCGTATCGACCCGCCTCAACGGGGGAAGGACTCGTTTCACCAATGCCCAAGGTCGTCCCATTCCGCAGCCCCCGGACGAAGCCAACTGGTTCCGGCACGAAGGCAAACGTCGAAACTTCCGTTGCCTCGGCGGTACGAACGCTCAACCTTGAATCGGAAGGTCTCGTTCAACTCGCCAAAGAGCTTGACGGTCCGCTGGTCGGCCCATTCGAGGAGGCCATGCGCCGTCTCGTCGCCGTCAAGGGTCGCGTCATTGTCACCGGCATCGGGAAGAGCGGCCACGTCGGCCAGAAGATCGCCGCCACGTTCGCCTCGACCGGGACACCGGCGTTTTTCGTGCATCCGAGCGAAGCATCGCATGGCGACCTCGGGATGGTCACCCACTCCGACCTTATCCTAGCTTTGTCATGGTCCGGCGAAACCGTCGAACTCAAACCGATCATCACCTATTCGCGCCGCTTCGCGGTGCCACTGATTGCCATCACCTCACAGGCGAAGTCGGCGCTCGGCGAACAGGCCGACGTCGTGCTGCTCCTGCCGCGCGCGAAGGAAGCCTGTCCACACGGCCTGGCACCGACGACATCGACGACGATGCAGCTTGCACTCGGCGACAGCCTCGCGATCGCGCTTCTCGAAGCTCGCGGGTTTACCGCTCACGATTTCAAGATTTTCCACCCCGGTGGTTCGCTCGGAGCCAACCTCAAGTATGTCTCCGACATCATGCACAGGGGTGAACGGCTACCGCTGATTAAGAGCGGGGAGTCTATGGCCAATGCCTTGGTCACGATGACCGAAAAAAGCTTCGGCTGCGTCGGCGTCGTAGACAAGCGCGGACGCCTTATTGGGGTGATCACCGACGGCGACTTGCGTCGCCATATGGGCGCCAATCTGCTTCGGGCCAAAGTCGATGAGATCATGACGGCGAAGCCGAAAACGATCTCGACGACAATGCTGACATCGGCGGCGCTTGAACTCATCAACGCGTCATCGATCACCGCGCTGTTCGTGGTCGAGAAGCAGAAGCCCGTCGGTCTCATTCACATCCATGATCTCTTACGTCTCGGGGTCGCGTGACTACATAACCGGCCGACCGTTAGATCCAGCCCATCAGCTCGCGCCGTGCAACCGCTTCGATGACATCGATGCCCTCAGGGCTGTCGTTGAGCGCCGGCAAATAGGCGAATTTCTCGCCGCCGTTCGACTCGAAAATATGCCGGTTCTCGCGATCGAGTTCTTCCAGCGTCTCGAGGCAATCGGCGGAGAAGCCCGGCGCGACGAGCGCAATCTTTTTCGTTCCCGATTTGGCGAGACTTTCGACCGTCTTGTCGGTATAGGGCTGCAGCCACGGGTCGGTGCCGAAGCGAGATTGAAACGTCGTCAACCAGCGCTCCTGGGCGATGCCAAGCTTCTCGCGCAACAGCCGTGACGTCTTCTGGCATTGGCAGTGATAAGGATCGCCCTTCGCGAAATACTTTTCCGGCATCCCGTGGAAAGTCGCGATGATCTTCTCCGGCTCGAAATCGAGCTTCGCGAGGCTTTGCTGCATCGAACGCGCCAGCGCATCGATGTATGCGGGATCATCGTAATAGGCCGGTGCCGCGCGAACGGCCGGCTGCCAGCGCATTTTCATCAAGGCACGAAAGGCGTGATCGCAGGCTGTCGCAGTCGTCGCTGCCGCGTACTGCGGATAGAGAGGCAAAAGCAAGATGCGATCGCAGCCTTGCTCTTTCAGCGCCAGAATACGGCTTTCCGTCGTCGGATTCGCATAGCGCATCGCCCAGTCGACGATAATGCCATTTTGGTCCTTCAAACGCTCCGCAAGCTGAATGGCCTGGTTACGGCTGATCGTCTTGATCGGACTTTCGTCTTTCTCGTTGTTCCAGATCGTTGCGTAGTCCTTACCCTTGCGACCAGGCCGGACAGTCAGGATGATGAGATTCAGGATCGGCCACCACTTCCATCGCGGCTCCTCGATTACGCGCTCGTCCGATAGAAACTCTTTGAGATAGCGGCGCATTGACCAGTAATCCGTGCCGTCAGGCGTCCCGAGATTGAGCAACAGGACGCCGATGCGGCCGTGGGCAACCATTTTGTGGTCGCCTCCGTCGGTAAACATTGTCGATTTCAGCGCTTCGTTCATCCGCTTACCAGTTCCATGAAACCGCAATGTGAGAATAACGGATCAAGCGCGCCGTTGCGATGGCGCTGCGGTCGCGGTCTTCGCCGTAAGCCGCGGCTTTGCTACGGCGGGCTTGACGTCGGCGTGGGCCACCGGAGCGTCGAGAGCTGCCAAATGCACGGCTTGAGGTTCATCTGGACGCGCTCTATGCACGATCTCCAGAGCCCGCATGGCACTACCGAATTTCCAGTACGCCTCCATCCGCTTCATGAAGGCGCGCGGCATCTCGGCAAAAAGCAGCTCGGCGCGAAATTCTGCTGCCGCGCGTAGCGCTTGCTGCTTATGAAGACACAAGTCGACGATCGCTTCCTTTTGCTCGGAAGATATATCATCGGCCTTCACCGTCTCGGCGATCAGGAGCGCCAAATCGTGATCGTCTCCGAGAATTTGCGATAGTTCCCGCGCGACCGCTACCCTGACCGCGAACTCGTCGGGCCAGGCGCGGGCAAGCAGGCTCATCTGCCGCCAGTGCCACTGTACCGATTTGCGCAGCGTGTGGAAGGTTTCGTCCGTCGGCTCGCTGTAAGCGATTTTCAAAGATTTGCGGGCATGGCGATAGCTTTTTGCGAGGCCGCCTTCGAGGGCCGCGAAACCTCGCTTACGAATGCCTGCGCGTGAAAATTTCTTGGCTTCGCGCAGAAGCATCAGCCGTACCTTTGCAGCAGAACCAGGATCAAGCGGTTGTTGCGCATCGCCTAAGCTCTTCGCAAAATGCGCATTAAGCGGCGCGAGCGTCAGCGCGCCATCCGGCTCCCTCTCTGCTGTGAGCTTTGCGAGCGTATCGAGCATTACTGCCTGATCGCGGTGACCGGCGAGCAGTTGAGCGATCTCGCTCAAGGCGTTTAAGCGCTTGCGCGCCTTGTCCTTGCCGAGCGCCGGCGCAGTCAATCGCACCAGTCCTCGCAAACGCTTCAGCGCTTTCCGGCATTCGTGCACACCTTTCGGTTGCACTTCCGGCGCAGCGAGTTCCTGAAGCGCCACATCGAGCTGCTCGCGCGCAATACGCCGAAAGCCCTTCTCAACCGACTCATCGATCTTGAACCTGTACGGCATACGCGCGAGGCACCTTCGTTCAACTGGGAGTTGGGCCTGGATTTAATCCACCGGAACGCGCGCTCCTGTCAAATCGGATGGTTGGGCGGGTTGGTTAAGACCGTCTGTCGGCTGCCCATTTGAGCCATTCGCGGATGCGGGCGTCCGGATCCGAGGCCGTTACAAAATCGGTGATCACGGCCAAGCTGTCGGCACCGGCATCTGCCGCTCCCGTGGCCCTGTCAGGCGTCAAGCCTCCGATGGCCACAAGCGGAAGCGCCCCGATTTTGCTGCGCCATAACTTAAGCCGTTCAAGGCCTTGCGGCGCCCAGGGCATGATCTTCAGCTTAGTTCGGTAGATCGGCCCCAGCGCAACATAATCCGGATATACCAACAAGGCCGTCTCGAGTTCCGTTTCGTCGTGGGTCGAGACCCCGACGCGGATTCCCGCTTTCCTCAGTGCCACAAGGTCGGCAGCCTGCAAGTCCTCCTGACCGAGGTGAATGAAATCGGCGCCGGTTTCGATGGCCACGTCCCAGTAATCGTTCAGGACCAGTTGGCAGCCGTGTGCCTTGGTGACATCGAGCGCACGGCGCGTCTGATCGACGATGGCGCCGCGCGTTGCATCCTTGATCCTGAGTTGCACGAGTTTGACGCCGAGCTGCACGATGCGCTCAAGCCAGCCGATGTCCGGGACGATCGGATAGAAAGGTGCGAGCTTCACCGGCATGCGATTCAAATCCGGCTCACTCAATATCGAAAAACGGCGTGCCCGCGACCGGTGTCGACGGTACGGCCATGTCGCGCGGCGGCATCAGGCCCGCATCGCAGCCGATACGTCCGGCCTCGATGGCCTTGGCGAACGCTTCGGCCATGCGAACGGGATCGGCAGCTTTGGCGACCGCGGTGTTGAGCAGCACGGCATCGTAGCCAAGCTCCATCGCATGAGCCGCGTGCGAGGGTGCGCCGATACCGGCGTCGATCACAAGCTTCAGATCAGGGAAGTAGGCGCGCAGGCTCTTGAGCGCCGCGATGTTTGCAAGGCCACGGCCGCTGCCGATCGGTGCCGCCCACGGCATGATGACCTCGCAGCCTGTCTTCTGCAGGCGCTCGGCCACCGAGAGATCTTCGGTTGTATAGGGAAAGACCTTGAAGCCGTCGGCGGTGAGCACGCGCGCGGCTTCAACGAGCCCGAACACATCGGGTTGCAAAGTATCGTCATTGGCGATGACTTCGAGCTTGACCCAATCCGTACCAAACAGTTCGCGTGCCATTTCAGCCGTTGTGATCGCGTCGCGCGCCGTGCGGCATCCGGCAGTGTTGGGAAGAATGCGGACCCCGAGACTTTTGATGATGTCGAGAAACCGCTGGCCGATCTTGCCCCCCGCCGCTTCACGACGGAGCGAAACCGTCATAACGGACGCGCCCGAGGCTTTGGCGGCTTCGGCCAGTATCGCCGGGGAAGGGTAACCGGCCGTGCCGAGTAAAAGCCGCGACGGCACAGGCACGCCGTAGAATGACAGCGTTTGCTCCCTATGCAGACTTTGATCTCGAACATTCATGGGTTTGAGATGCTCACTCAGCCGCCCTGGCGCGCGGAGACGATCTCGACGCTATCGCCAGCTCCGATACGTGTCGTAGCACGCTTCGCCTCGGGTACGAAATGACCGTTCAGCGCGGTCGCGACCTTCGCATCCGACAGCTCACGCTCGTCCAGAAGCCCGGCAAGCGTTTGTGCTCGTGTTTCGGACTTCCGGCCATTGACGACAAGTTCAATTTTCGGCATCGCGTTCAGCATCGGCTTGGTCTTCGTGGACCTGCTGGAAGTAGGCCTTTCCACGGCGTTTACTAGAGCATTTCGCGATTTATTACCGTAAACGCGGTGAACGGGTCAAAGTACCGCCAATCTGCCGCATTGGCTAAGTTCCCTTTCCCGCTCGCCCGCACCGAGGATGGCCCGGATGTTCACGCAATTGATGTCCTCCCAACGCTTCGCTCCGTTGTTCTGGAGTCAGTTGCTTGCCGCGCTCAACGACAATCTGCTCAAGAATGCGCTGGCGATGCTCGTTGTCTATCGGCTCGCGATGGAGAACGGTCCGGCGATCGGCACGCTGGCGGGCGCGGCGCTCATCCTGCCTTTCTTCCTGTTTTCGGCGCTCGCGGGCCAATATGCCGACAAGTTCGACAAGGCGCAGGTTGCGGCGCGCGTGCGTCTTGCCGAAATTCCCGTCGCGTTTGCGGCTGCGGTGGGATTCCTGCTGCCCTCCGTTCCACTGCTCTTCATTGCGCTGATCCTGTTCGGCACGCTTAGCGCTTTTTTCGGTCCGGTGAAGTACGGGCTGCTGCCGACCCATCTCGAAATCAAAGAGCTTCCCGCCGGCAACGCGCTGATCGAGGGCGCGACGTTTATCGCCATCCTGCTCGGCACGATCGGCGGCAACCTTGCATCCGAAGGAGACAGGGAGATCGGCCTCGTCGCCAGCGCGATTGTGGTGATCTCGATCCTCGGTTGGCTGTGCGCACGACTTATTCCCCCGGCACCCTCTACCGTTCCGGACCTCGTCGTCGATAAGAACATCGTCACGTCGACGAGCACGCTCATCAGAGATCTGCGCAGCGATAGGCGCATCTGGCAAGGCGCGCTCATTACATCATGGTTCTGGTTGGTCGGCGCAGCCGTTCTGGCGCTCTTGCAGAACCTCGTTCCTCACACTCTGAACGGTGCGCCTGCCGTCTACACGCTTGCTCTTTTCACATTTGCCGTCGCGGTCGCCGTCGGCTCGATCGCAGCGGCACGGGCGAGCCGGAACAGGCCAAATCTGGCGCTGGTGCCTATCGGCGCGCTGCTCATGGGCTTGTTCCTCATCGATTTGGCGCTACTGGCATCGCGGATCACACCGGCACCGCAGCCGATCGGAGTTTCCGAGCTGCTCGCTTCGTTCAGCGGCATCCACATGCTGATCGATCTCGCGGGCATAGCGTTTGCGGGAGGTCTTTTCATCGTGCCTTCGTTCGCGTCGGTGCAGGCGTGGTCGCCGGTCGAACGCCGCTCGCGAGTGATTGCCGGCTGCAATGTGCTGTCGGCGGCATTCATGACGCTCATAGGACTGGCGATTGCAGCGCTGCAGTATGAAAAAGTTTCCGTCGCGCTTCTTTATGCCGGTATCGGCGTCGCCAATCTCATCGTCGTTGCACTCGTGCTGCGCGCCTGGGGTGCCGAGGGAGTCAAGGATGTCGGGGTCTTCCTGTTCCGGACTTTTTTCGGCGTCGAAGTCAAAGGACTCGAAAATCTGCCGAAGCCCGGAGAGAAAGCCGTCATCGCGCCCAATCATGTCAGCCTGCTCGATGCGGGACTGATGCACGCTTTGCTTCCCTCGCACGCGATTTTTGCCGTCGATACCGGCATGGCCAATACCTGGTGGGTGAAGCCATTTTTGAAGCTCGCCAAATTCTACGCCATCGATCCGACGCGGCCGCTCGGCATGCGGCACCTCATTCAGGAAGTCAAAGACGGCTCGTCGCTCATCATTTTTCCGGAAGGTCGCCTGACCGTCACCGGCGGCTTGATGAAGGTTTACGACGGAACGGCGATGATCGCGGACAAGGCGGATGCACCGGTCATTCCGGTCCGCATCGACGGTCTTGAGCGCTCGCACTTCGGCTACCTGAGCAAAGCGCAAGCGAAAAAAGCGTGGTTCCCAAAAACGATCGTGACGATCCTGCCGCCGGTCAAATTGAAAGTCGATCCGAACCTGCGCGGCAAGCAGCGGCGACTGGCGGCGGGCGCGGCATTGCAGGATGTGATGACGGACTCCGCCGTTCTGACGACGCCGATCGATCAGACGCTGTTTCAAGCTCTCGTTCAAGCTCGGCAGACGCGCGATACAGGCAAGCCTGCGATCCAGGACCCGCTCGGCACAAAGCTCACATACAAAAAGCTTATCGTCGGCGCGCAGGTTCTCGGCGCGAAGCTCGCACCGATGCTGCCGCCGGTCGGGCAATCGGTCGGCGTCCTTCTTCCGAATTCGGCGGGCGTTGCAGTGACGTTCTTCGCCCTTCAAACCATGGGCCGCGTTCCTGCGATGCTGAACTTCACGGCAGGTGCGGCGAACGTCATCGCAGCCTGCAAGGCGGCGAACGTCACAGTCGTGTTGACGTCGCGAGCGTTTGTCGAGAAGGGGCATTTCGAAGCCCTCGTCGAGGCGATCAGCACCGTCGCGCATATCGTCTATCTCGAAGACGTGCGCGCGACCGTCACGTTTTCCGACAAAATCAAAGGTTTGGCTCGGGGTGGCAAGCCGCAGGTCGAGCGCGACTGCAATGCACCTGCTGCGATCCTTTTTACGTCGGGCTCGGAAGGCTTGCCGAAGGGCGTCGTTCTTTCCCACCGCAATCTGCTTGCCAACTGCGCACAAAGCCTGACGCGCGTCGCGTGCAACGGCAGCGACAAAGTCTTTAACGCGCTGCCTGTTTTTCATTCGTTCGGATTGACCGCGGGCCTCCTGATGCCGCTTGTCGCGGGCGTGCCTGTGTATCTCTATCCGACACCGCTGCATTACCGCATCATTCCCGAGCTCGTTTACGGCTCGAATGCGACGATCCTGTTCGGCACGGACACGTTCCTCTCCGGCTATGCGCGCGTTGCGCACCCTTACGATTTTGCACGCGTGCGCCTCGTGCTCGCCGGAGCCGAAGCGATCAAGGATCGCACGCGACTGCTCTACATGGACCGCTTCGGCGTGCGTATTCTCGAAGGATATGGCGTGACCGAAACTGCGCCCGTTCTTGCCATCAACACGCCGCTCGCCAACAAGGCTGGGACTGTCGGGCGCCTGTCGCCGCTAATGGAGGCGCGACTTGAACCCGTGCCCGGAATCGAGACCGGCGGGCGTCTCTACGTGCGCGGCCCGAACGTCATGCTTGGCTATTATCGCGCGGAAAATCCCGGCGTTCTCGAGCCGCCTTCCAACGGCTGGCATGACACAGGCGACATCGTCGAGATTGATCCGCAGGGATTCATCACGATCAAGGGGCGGGCGAAGCGCTTCGCCAAGATTGCGGGCGAGATAGTATCGCTGTCAGCCGTCGAAGCGTTAGCTGCAGAGCTTTGGCCGAATTTGATCACGGTCGTCGTCGCGCTCCCCGACGCGCGCAAGGGCGAGCGCCTGGCTCTGCTGACGACAGATCCAACGTGCACGCGCGAAGCGTTTGTTCAGTTTGCGCGGCGCAAGGGCGCGACGGAGCTGATGGTTCCTGCCGATATTCTCATCGTCGGCAAGATTCCACTGCTTGGCTCCGGCAAGCCTGACTATGTCGCGGCGCTCGATCTTGCGAAAAAGACGATTGCGGAAAAGCTAGCGTCAAGCGCGGGGGCTGTCGAACAGCGGGCTGTCACGCCGGCCGTCTGACAAAAACCCGCCCACTGCCTGCGCCAGAACAGGCGCGAGAAGGAAACCGTGACGATAGGTGCCATTCACGCGGATCGTCCTGCCTCCATCTTCAACGAGGGCGCGCGGAACGTTGTCGGGAAATGCCGGCCTCACGCCTGCACCCATATCGAGAATCGCCGCTTCTCCGAAAGCCGGGTGGAGCGCGTAGGCTGTACCCAAGAGATCGAGCGCCGACTTCACCGTCATCGGGCTGTCGTCCTCGCGCTCGAGCAGGCTTGCGCCGATGACATAGCGGCCATCGCCTTGCGGCACGATGTAGATTGACTGACGAGGGTGCAACAGCCGCACCGGCCGCGACAGACCGACATCATGCGACTGAATGAGGATGCGCTCGCCGCGAACACCACGAAGCAACGGGAGATCCTGCCGCGCGCCTATTCCGCGGCAGTCGATCGCCACGTCCTCGCCGCTGGGCTTGAAGGGCTGGCCGAATTCGGTCGCGACACCCAACGTGCGCCCCTCACAAAGCAGCCATTCCAGCGCTTCGGTCGCAACGACATGGGCCTCATCGGGAAAGAAAAGACCTCGCTCGAAGCGCCCGGAGAGATCAGGTTCGAGCTTCGCGATGCGATGCGCCGCAACGACCTCATGCCGCTCCGTCATCTGCTCGAACCGTGTCAGGTCTGAGCTGTCACGCGGCGGTGCAACGACGAGCGTGCCGTTGACAATCGTGCCGGGATACGCCTTGTGCCACAGCACGATACTCTCGCGGCCGAGATCACGAACGACAGCGGGCGCGCCTTCAGCTTCACACTCCGGAGCGATCATTGCCGCTGCCAAGCGGCTCGCGCACGCGGCGAAGGGTTCGCTGCTCTGCTCGACAAGGCGAACACGATGGCCCGCGCGCGCGTGCGTATAAGCCTGCCATAGGCCGGTAATGCCAGCGCCGACGACAGCTATCGATAGTTTGCTCAACACGAATCTCCCTCAGTTGCGCGTTTTCTCTAGCATCAATCGCCGAGTGCAACACCCTCGCGCCGCGGATCGGCTCCGCCTTCGAGATGCCCGTCTTTGCGCACGATGCTGTGGATGCCGGACGTCATCGTCGCGTTGG
Organism: Hyphomicrobium denitrificans 1NES1; assembly: GCF_000230975.2. Lineage (NCBI taxonomy): Bacteria > Pseudomonadati > Pseudomonadota > Alphaproteobacteria > Hyphomicrobiales > Hyphomicrobiaceae > Hyphomicrobium > Hyphomicrobium denitrificans. The sequence continues at coordinate 2,854,406 of NC_021172.1, forward strand.
CGATGGCGTGGCCGTAGGATGTCAACTCGAACGCAGGCCAGACGTAATACGGAGAATATTCGATTATGAAAGGACCGCCTTGACTTCCGAAATTCGGCAGTGCGGCGGCCTGCCGCGCATCGAGGCCCCAGTCGAGCATCCCCACGACCGCTTTGACGACATAGAGGATGATCTGCGATCCCCCCGGCGATCCGGTCACGATCTCGGGCGTACCTTGTGAATCAAGCACGATCGTCGGTGCCATCGAGCTGCGCGGGCGCTTGCCTCCCGCAACTGCATTCGCAACGGTTGCACCTTTTTCATCGACCGGGATGAAGGAAAAATCGGTCAGCTCGTTGTTCAGAAGAAAACCGGCTGCCCAGAGATGCGATCCGAACGCGCTCTCGATCGTCGCGGTCATCGACAGAGCATTACCCTCCGCATCTACGATCGAGATCTGCGTCGTGCCCGGAACCTCGTTGGTGAAATCCTTGCCAAACGTTTTCTTGGCGAGTCCCGGCGGCAGCCCGGGCTCAGCCTTGTTCATTGCTTTTTGGGGATCGATCAGCTTTCGCCGCTCCGCGAGATAGACGTCATCCATCAGGCCCGATGGGATGGAAATCTGGTCGGGGTCGGCGATGTAGCGATTGCGGTCGGCGAAGGCGAGTTTTTCGGCTTCGGCGATAATGTGAAGCGCGGGCGCGGTCATCAACGCGGCCGAGCCTTTCACCTCGGGGAACGGCTCGATCAGCTTCAAGACCGTTCCGACGGATATCTCTCCCGATGACGGCGGGCCCATGCCGCAGACTTTTCTTGCGCGATAATCGACACATACCGGGTCGCGCTCCTTCGCGACGTACCCTGAAAGATCGGCCGCCGTCATGTCGCCGGGAATGCTCGAAGCGCCCCGGACGGCCTTTACGATCGCGTCGGCGATCGGGCCGGAGTAAAACGCATCGGCGCCCTTTTCGGCTATCGCTTTCAGCGTCTCTGCGTAGGCAGAATTCGTCAGAATTTCTCCCGTCGCGCGCGGCCTGTCGTTTTCGTCAAAAAAACGAGCACGCGCGCCGGCCGAAAAATTTTCGGCTTTCGTCGCATCGAGCAGAGCCGCGAGTCGGGGCGAGACAGGAAAGCCCTCCTCCGCAAGCTTGATGGCCGGAGCAAAGAGCGCTGCCCACGGTAGCTTGCCAAAGCGCTTATGCACGGCCTCCAAAGTTCGCATCAGGCCGGGAACGCCGACGCTCAGACCTGATCTGACCGCCGTCTCGAAAGCCATCGGCTTGCCGTCCCGCATGAAGCGATCGGGCTTCGCGGCAGCGGGCGCCGTTTCTCTGCCGTCGAAGGTCGAGAGCGACCGCGATTGCGCATCCCAGTACACAAGAAATGCGCCGCCGCCCAAGCCCGAGGACTGGGGTTCCACAAGGCCGAGCACGAGCTCCGTTGCAATGGCGGCATCCGCCGCCGACCCTCCCTGGCGCAAAATCTCGCGTCCGGCTTCGGCGGCGAGCGGCTCGGCAGCGACGATCATCTGGCGCTGCGCGATGACGAGGGACTTCTCCGTCGTACCCGACGCGGCCTCCGGTGCAGGTCGGCTTTCCTGTGCTGCCAAAGTCGACGCGACAGGCAGGAGGCACAAAAAAACGATTACTAATCGGGAAATCATTCGTGCTCCTGGAAGGCCGAGGCGGACACTATTGGCGATGAGCGAGAAAGCAAGCATACCTCATCGTCGAGTTCTTAATGCAAAGTCACGAGAGAGACACATGTCCATTTTGAAAGGCCGCCACCTTCGGCTTGGGATCGTTGCGCTTGGTCTTCTCGCAGCGGGAGCGGCAAGCACCAGGGCCCTCGACGCCACGACGCGAGTCACACAGCTTCTTTCGACCGGCAAAACCGTCATGGACGAACCGATCGTCTACCCGACCAGTGCACCGGCGAGGCTTACGACCGCGATCGTTGAGATGGCACCGGGCGCGGAGACGGGCTGGCACACGCATGGCGTTCCCCTGACCGGTCTCATCCTCGACGGCGAGCTGACAGTCGATTACGGCGCGAAAGGTACGCGCACATACAAAAAGGGAGAGTCGGTCGCCGAAGCGATCAGCATCCCGCACAACGGCAAGAACACTGGCACCGGCGTCATGAGACTCTTCGTCGTCTACATGGGCGCGGAGGGCATCCCGACGTCGATCGCGGCAAAGCAGCCTTGAGAAGGTCATGAGCCTGCGCGGTCGGAACCCTGGAACGGTCGCCTGCGTTGCACCGCATGTCCCGAGTATCCGGCTATCGCATCGCACTTGCCATTGCTTTGTTGAGCACTGCGATCGCATTGGGAGGCGCACTCGCGCATCTGTTCGAGCTTCCAAATAAGATCGCCCTATCTCGCGATGATTATTTCGTTGTTCAAGGGATCTATCGGGGTTGGGACCTGCTGGGATTTGTACTTCTTGTCCAACTTCTGTCGATCGTCACGGTCATCGTATTATCGAAGCCTAAACGAGACGTGCGTCTCCTGAGCGTGATCGCGCTTATTTGTCTGGTCGCTGCCCTTTTCTGGACGTTCACCTATCCCGCAAACGTTGCAACCGATAACTGGACCACAATCCCGGCAAACTGGGAGGCACTACGAAGGAGTTGGGAATATTCTCATGCCGCCGGCGCTATATTTCAGCTGACGAGCATGACGGCGCTCATAGGCGCAGCGATTGCTTGAGGCAGGTCAGGGCGGCGTAATGCCGGATGAGCCGAGCAGCATCGGGTCGGGACACGCCCTAATCAAACGTCGAGTTTACTGGAACTAGTTGCAATTGCAGCACGCATTCCAACTCGTTACCATCGAAGAGCGTCGCACGTTGCGGCGTCTGTTGCGGGGGGTTAAGCGCTCGATTAGGTTCCGGCGCGATATCGTTGCTACATCCTTCGGAGGGGCAAATGCGTTCATTCAAAATTGGCGTTGCGGCTGCGGCCATCGTATGCGCGCTTTCGGTGACGGCAGAAGCGGGCAGCTGCGTGAGAGTCGGCGCCATAGGCGACGGGCTGACGCACGATCTGGCCGTCATCATGTCGACCCATGGATTGGCCAACATCATCGAAGGCAAGGGATTAAAAGCCAAAGGGCCGGTCCACACGACGTGTTCGCCGGGCTCGGTGCTGACCGAGTGCCGCTCCTCGCAGATGGCCTGTAAGTAATCTCAGGGATTCCGAGTTCGCAGATCAAACGCCATCGCACGGTGCGTGCGGTGGCGTTTTCCTTTTTGCTCAACAGGCGAACCAGCGGGGATCCAAGGATACGGCTCATCACCGCCGGTGGGCGCCACGAGCGAAGGCAACGTCCGGCGGAGGCCGAGTTTCTCGGGCTCAGAGGAAACTCAGGATTTAAAGGAACTGTTTACGAACGCCGATTGACGTAAAGTTCTGTTTTTGTTCCAACTTATCTTCCTCGCTGGGTCAAGGCTGCGAGACAAAAAACGAACTCATCGGGTAGCGTCATCAAACGGCAACATACAACGTAGGAAAATTTCGAAAACGCCAACAAACTCAGGGCACAGACGTGATCGTAAACGGACTGTGACTTCCCTGCTCTGCCGGTGAAAACGGGACTGATTTATACCCAGCCTTCACTAATCAAGAACAGGATAACCCCGTTACCCTGCGCGTTGTTTGCTGCCCATTGGAGCATCCCCCGATGACCCTGCACTGCCGTTTGAGTGGAATTGCCCTTGCCGCCCTTATCCTGGCCGGTGGACTGATCACCACGACGTCGGTCCAAGCCGAAGACCTTGTCGATTTTCTCTGGGGCGGTAGCGAAGAGTACGGCGGCGGGCGCAGCGTGGTTTCCTTCGATCCTAAGTACAAACCGAATCAGATTATCGTTTCGTTCTCGGACCGCCGGCTTTATCTGATCACGAAGCCCGGCGAAGCGATCACCTATCCAGTCGCCGTTCCGAAGGGTGACGCCCGCTGGCAGGGCGTGACTTCCGTTTCCAGCAAGCGGGTCAATCCGCCATGGACACCGACGCCTGACATGCTGCGTGAAAATCCGCGCCTTCCGCGTTGGGTACCTGGCGGCCATCCGATGAACCCGCTCGGCATCCGGGCCATGTATCTGGGCTCCAGCGCCTACCGCATTCACGGCACCGACGCACCGTGGACAATCGGCCAGGCGGTTTCGCACGGCTGCATCCGCATGACGAACCAGGACGTGCTTGATCTTTATCCGCGCGTGCCGGTCGGTATGCGCGTGACCGTTACGTGGCAGCACTTCACGACAGGATCGGCCATATCCAATAGCTCCTATCCGCGTTACGGCGACGATCAGGCCGACAAGTCGAGCAGCGGCAGCGGGTACGCACAGAGTTCCTCGCCCAGCCGCACAGGCTACACAAAACCGCAGGGCAGCGTCGGAAGTTTGTTCTCCTGGGGCGATGACGCGCCACCGGTGCGCGCCGAGCGCGTCAGCGTGCGGCCGGAGGAATCCGATGACGCAGTCGATGCAACGGTCGACACTCCGATCGAGGCTCAGCCTGCAAAGAAGAAGACAGCCTCTACGTCATCCTCCGAGACAAAGTCGTCCGAAATAAAGAAAAGGAAGCCCGCAGTTGTCGAGAAGAAATCGGCAACGACATCTTCACCAGCCAAGACGAACGTTGTTCCCGATCCAGTTAAGCCGCGTGAGGGAACTCCGGTCGATCCGACGCCGACCAAGGCATCGATGGTCGAACATCCGGCGAAATCGTCATAACTGCGATTACTGGTCTGAATTCCACGGGCGGCCCAAGGGCCGCCCGTTTTGTTTCGGCTTACCTACTATTCGGGGGGTTGCCCGCCGCGCAGGCACCCGCCATGTCAAAGGTGCACAACCCTCGCGATCGGGTTATGGTTTCGCCATGCCCTCCTGACCTGAGTTGAACAATCCCTTGGTGACGCTTCTCGATACGACAGAACCCAAGCCGCGCCTGCGCCATCCGGAAAAGGCGTCGCGGCCGGATACTCCGCAATTGCCGAAGCCGCCTTGGCTGCGCGTGCGGGCCCCCAGTTCGCCCGGCTTTGCACAGACGCGCAAAATTATGCGCGAGAACGGCCTCAATACCGTCTGTGAAGAGGCGGCCTGCCCGAACATCGGCGAATGCTGGCAGAAGCGGCACGCAACGATGATGATCATGGGCGACGTGTGCACGCGCGCCTGCGCCTTCTGCAACGTCGCGACCGGACGGCCGGGACATCTCGATTCCGATGAGCCGCGGCGCGTCGGCGACGCAGTGGCCTGTCTCGGACTCGAGCACGTCGTCGTAACGTCGGTCGACCGCGACGATCTTGCCGACGGTGGGGCGCACCATTTTGCGGAAACGATCCAGGCGATCCGTTCCTTGTCGCCGCAAACGACGATCGAAGTGCTGACGCCCGATTTCCTGCGCAAGGACGGCGCGCTCGACATCGTCATTGCGGCGCGCCCGGACGTTTTCAATCACAATCTCGAGACGGTACCCGGCCTCTATCCGAAAATCCGCCCCGGTGCACGGTACTTTCATTCGCTCAGGCTGTTGCAGCGTGCGAAAGAGATCGACGCGCGGATGTTCACGAAATCCGGGATCATGGTCGGGCTCGGGGAAACGCGTGAAGCAGTGCTGCAGGTCATGGACGATCTCAGGTCGGCTGATGTCGATTTCCTAACAATCGGCCAATATATGCAGCCGACACGAAAGCATGCCGCCGTTGACCGTTACGTGCCGCCGGACGAATTCGAATCGCTGGCAAGATCAGCCTATGCCAAAGGCTTCCTTCAGGTTTCCGCTTCGCCGCTGACGCGCTCCTCCTACCACGCCGGAGATGATTTCCGTCGTCTTCGCGCGGCTCGCGAGGCGCGCCTCGACACTTAGGCGGACTTTCTCAACGAGAGAAACCCCATGCCTAAGTTCGCGGCCAACCTGTCGATGCTCTTCACCGAGCTTCCCTTTCTCGACCGTTTCGACGCGGCTGCCTCTGCTGGCTTTAAAGGCGTCGAGTTCCTCTTCCCCTATGATTACGACGCGGACGATCTTGCCGCGCGGCTCAAGGCGAACGGCCTTACGCAGGCGCTGTTCAACCTGCCGGCCGGAAACTGGGCTGCCGGAGACCGGGGTATTGCGATCTATCCGAACTTGACCGGAGAATTCCGCGAAAGCGTCGCGCGTGCCGTCAAATATGCGAAGGCTCTGAACTGCACGCAGCTCCACTGTCTCGCGGGAACTGCACCGGCCGGAGCCGATCATCGGGCGATGCGCAAGACCTACGTCGAGAACCTGGCCTTCGCGGCGCGCGCCCTTGCCGACGAAGGCATGACGTTGCTGATCGAGGCGATCAACACGCGCGACATTCCGAATTATTTTCTGAGTTCCACGGCAAAAGCGGTGGACGTCATCGAAAGCGTTGGCGCACCAAATCTGCGCCTGCAGTATGATGTCTATCACATGCAGATCATGGAAGGGGATCTCACGCCGACCATCGACAAATATCTCCCGCACATCGCGCACGTACAGATCGCGGATACGCCGGGGCGGCATGAACCTGGAACGGGGGAAATCAATTTTCCGTTCATCTTCGACCATCTTGACCGCGCAGGCTATAGGGGTTGGGTTGGCTGCGAATACAAACCGCGCGCCTCCACCTATGACAGCCTTGGGTGGTTGCGTTCCTTGAAGGCGCGGTCGGACTGATCGCAATTGATCCTAACATCACACTTCGGCGGATGCTTCGGTGCCGGACCTGACCACTTTTTCGGTAAGATCGGGCGCGCAGAGTTCGATGAACCGGTAGGCGAAGCGGCGCAAGAAGCGCCCTCGGCGCAATGCGATACGTGTCGTCGTCTTCGGAAAAAGATGACTGCTGTCGAGCAGCCGGAGCCCTGCATCCCTCTCCTTGTCGTAAGCCATCGACGCGACGATTCCGATGCCGAGTCCGACCTCGACGTACGTCTTGATGACATCGGCATCAAGCGCGACCATCACGATGTCCGGCGCCAAGCCTGCCTTGGCGAATGTTGCATCGACCCCGGGACGGCCGGTGAAGCCTCCGTGATAGGTGATGATCGGCCACTCGGCGATCCTCTCGATCGTCAACGGCTTGACACTCTCCAACGCATGTCCCTTCGGCACGATGATGCCGTGGTGCCAGGAATAATAAGGAAACGAGACAAGCTCCGGCGTGCTTTCTAAAGCTTCCGTCGCGATGCCGATATCTGCCAAGCCGTCATTCAGCATGGCGGCGATCTCTCGCGGCGATCCTTGCTGGAGCACAAGATGGACGTTCGGAAACTCCTTACGGAAAGCGGCGATCGGACCGGGGAGCGCATAGCGCGCCTGTGTGTGCGTGGTCGCGATGGTGATCTCGCCGCGATCGGATTTTGCGAACTGATCGGCAAGGCGTTTGATATTGGCCGTGTCGAGCAGAATGCGTTCGACGATCTGCGCCAATTCCTTTCCAGGCTCGGTCAATCCTAGAAGTCTTTTGCCACGACGGATGAAGAGCTCGACTCCAAGCTCGTCTTCCAGATCCTTGATGTGCTTCGAGACACCAGATTGCGATGTGTAAAGCGCGTTCGCAACCTCGGTGAGATTGAAATTGCGCCGTAATGTTTCGCGGATGATGCGGAGCTGCTGAAAGTTCACGACGCGGAGATACCGTTCTGTTCTGGGAAAATGCTGAGGCGACGACTTCTGATTTTCACGCGCTGCCCCGTGGCGAGCCCAAGCGAAGCTGCCTCGACGCCCGGAATTTCAACCTCGAAGAAGTCTTTACGACCCTTACGGGCATCGCCGTTTGCCACCAATTCTACACGCGCGACGGCGCCCGTGCCAAGAATCCGATGGACGCTTGCCGTGATGCCGTCATCGAAAGAGACATCCGGTACGATTTCGGTTTCATGCGGCCTGACGAATGCCACGACCTGCTGTCCGTCCTCAAAATGTCCGGCATGATGCCGGAGGCGCTCATTTCCGACGCGCACATAGTCCCCCTCGATGCGGCCTCTGAATTCGTTAACCGCGCCCATGAACCCGTAAGCGAACGCCGTCGCCGGTCGCTCGTAAATCTCTTTCGGCGGCCCGATCTGCTCGACGCGCCCCTTGTTGATGAGGACGATCCGGTCGGAGACCTCGAGCGCTTCTTCCTGGTCATGGGTAACGAAGATCGATGAGATATGAAGCTCGTCGTGCAGCGTCCTGAGCCAGCGCCGAAGCTCTTTTCGCACTTTCGCATCGAGTGCGCCGAACGGCTCATCAAGCAGAAGCATGCGCGGTTCGACGGCAAGCGCGCGGGCGAGCGCAATACGTTGGCGTTGACCGCCTGAGAGCTGCGACGGAAACCGGTTCGCGACCCACGACAGTTGCACAAGTTCCAGAAGCTGCCCGACCTTGGTGCGGATGTCTTTCTCGCTCGGGCGCTCACGATGCGGGCGGACGCGCAGTCCGAATGCGATATTCTCGAACACCGTCAGATGCCGGAACAGCGCATAGTGCTGAAACACAAATCCAACATGTCGCTGGCGGACGTCCTTGGTCGTCGCGTCATCGCCGTCGAGGACGATGCGGCCGCTGTCGGCATGTTCGAGTCCGGCAATCACGCGCAGCAAAGTCGTCTTGCCGCATCCCGACGGACCGAGTAGCGCGACCAGCTCACCATCGGGGAAATTGAGTGAGACGTTATCGAGCGCATTGAACGGGCCGAACGTTTTGTTGATGTTGCGAACCTCGATGCTCATTGGTCTTGCCCTTCCGCAAGGAGTCTGCCCGCGCGCCACTCGACGTAGGTCTTCAGCGCAAGCGTCACGAGCGCCAATAGAGCGAGGAGCGAAGCAACCGCGAATGCAGCCGCGAATTGGTATTCGTTGTAAAGAATCTCGACGTAGAGCGGCATCGTGTTCGTCTCGCCGCGGATATGCCCCGATACGACCGACACAGCGCCAAATTCGCCCATCGCGCGCGCGTTGCAGAGAATAACGCCGTAAAGAAGCGCCCATTTGATATTCGGGATCGTGACGCGAAAGAATGTCTGAAACCCAGACGCGCCAAGAGAGATGGCCGCTTCCTCTTCTTCGCGCCCTTGCGCTTGCATCAATGGGATGAGCTCGCGCGCGATAAAGGGAAACGTGACGAAGATCGTCGCAAGGACGATAGCGGGGACGGCGAAAATAATCTTGATATCGTGCGCGCCGAGCCAAGGACCGAGCCATCCTTGCCGCCCGAACACGAGAACGTAAATCAGGCCAGCGACAACAGGTGAAACGGAAAACGGCAGATCGATAAGCGTAATCAGCAAGTCTTTTCCGCGAAATTCGAACTTCGCGATTGCCCACGCCGCCGCCAAGCCAAAGATCAGGTTCAACGGAACCGAGATGACGGCCGCCAGCAACGTCAATTGAATTGCCGACAGCGCGCCAGGCTCGACGAGTGCATAAAAATAGGTTTCCGCACCTTTGCGAAACGCTTCAACGAAGACAGCGATGAGCGGAAGCAGGAGGAAGACGACGAAGTACGTCAGTCCGAGACCGAGGACGATGATCTTGACCCACCCGGAATCCCGTGTTGCAGGGTTGGTCTCGAATCTACCTGCGCCGTGCATGCGCGTATCGAACGTTGCGGCGACGGGCATCAGACTGCCCTTCCAAAGCGGCGGGCATTCCAAGCCTGCAACGCGTTCATAATGAGAAGCATGATGAAGGAGATGACGAGCATCACGGCTGCGATTGCGGTCGCGCCGCGATAGTCGAACTGCTCGAGTTTCGTGATGATGATCAGCGGCGTGATTTCCGAAACCATCGGAATGTTACCGGCGATAAAGATCACCGATCCGTATTCTCCGACGGCGCGCGCAAATGCGAGTGCAAACCCCGTCAACAACGCGGGCAATAGCGTCGGGAAGACAACGCGCTGGAACGATTGCCAGCGGTTTGCGCCAAGGCTCGCCGCGACTTCCTCAAACTCGGCTTCAAGATCTTCGAGCACCGGCTGCACCGTCCGGACAACGAACGGCAAACCGATGAAAATCAAGGCGACGAGCACACCCGCCGGCCCGAAAGCGATCTTGATGCCGAGCGGATCCAGAAGGCTGCCGATCCAGCCGTTCTTCGCATAGATCGCGGTCAGCGCGATGCCGGCGACAGCCGTCGGCAATGCGAAAGGCAAATCGATCAGAGCATCGACGAGCTTTCGGCCGGGAAATGTATAACGTGTAAGACCCCACGCGAGCAGCAGACCGAAGACGGAATTGATACAGGCGGCGAGAAGCGACGCACCAAATGTCAGCTGGTAGGACGCCACGACTCGCGGCGCCGTCACAGCGTTCCAGAATTCCCCCGACGTCATTGCCGACGACTTCAGAAAGACGGCCGACAACGGAATGAGAACGATCAGCGAGAGGTAAACGAGCGTAAATCCGAGCGACAGCCCGAATCCCGGCAAAACTCTCTTGTTCACGCCCCCGCTCATCGTTCCGAGCCTCGGAATTTTCCATTAAAGCGAATGTTCTGCAAACTATGCGAGAGGCGCGCATCTTCGAACGAAGAAGACTTGCTAATCATATTCTCCTGCATGGAATGCGATGAAATCGGGCCGCCGAAACGCGTCTTCAGAAGCCGCGCGGGTGGGATCTGCCGCGATCAACGGAGGCGACGACAAGAAATGCCTTGGCGTCTTTGTCACCAGAATTGTGAAGCGTGTGCGGAGAATCGGCGTTGAACACAATTGAATCACCTTCGGAAAGGTGTGCCGGAGAATCTTCCGCGATCGTCACTTCGATTTCACCGGCCAAGACGACGAGCGCCTTCTTCACTCCCGGCTCGTACGCCGCGACATCCTCGCGATGACGGGCGATGATCGTCACTTCATAAATCTCGATGCTCTGCGGGTCGTCCCACGGAAATAATGCGCGACACGTGAAGCCGCCATTGCTCCAGGCTAGAACAGTGGCCCGGTCGCGGGGAACGACGGCGGTGCCGCCCGAAGCTGGATTCGAGATGAGGCTTGGCACCGAAACTTTTAAGGCTTCGGCGATACGGCCCAGAAGATTGATCGTCGGCGCGCTTTTCCCGGTCTCGATCTGACCGAGCATTGCCCGGCTAACGCCCGATTTGGCCGCCAATTGTTCGAGGGAAAGACCGCTCTTGCGGCGGAGGTGTCGGAGGTTCGCTCCGACGATGATCGACAGCTTGGTTGTGGCGCTCCCGGCGTGTTGTGGATCAGCGTTGACCTGCTTTCCGATCATCCCCATCACGCGCCGCCTTTCTCCTCGTCGATCCTCTGCAAGCACGGATAACCGGCCAAGCATATCGGCGGAACGAAGAAAAATTGCTGAGCTTATGCGACGGTGCCCTCGTGGCAGTCGGTGCAACGGGCTGCGGATGCTGAAAAAAACGGAAAGACAGATCGTGGAGCTTGAATTCCCGTCTTCCGTTTCAATTACTTATTCGTCGAACCTGAGTCGGAATGCGGTCCGCGGCCTACGGAATCGGAAATTTGCTCGCTTATGACATTCCGAACAGTGGAAATAGCTCAGTGGCTATTTTTCATGCCGCAATGATCCGCGGCCGCATATCCTATTTGGAAGGCGATTTCCGCGAAGAAAAAAGGGCGGCTGATCGAGCCGCCCTTCTTGCAGAAGATCTGACGGGAGCGTCAGATTAAATTTGGTGGTTCAGAAGTTTACCTTCGCACCGGCGATGACCTGCTCCAGACTATCGAGTTTCGTGCTCACCGTATCGTCGCCAACCAACACATTACCGTCGGCATGCTGGTAAACGAGATGGAGCATCGTCTCCGCGTTATCGAGGTATTGTGCCAGACCGCCGGAGATATAGTTGATGTCGGAATGCTGGGTGCGCAACGTCCCGTTCGTTACATTCGAACCTGGCGTGTCGTGGCGATAGTTGGCGAAGATGTTGGTTTTGCCGAGCGACAGCCACTTGTGCTCAACGCCGCCTTGTACAAACCAAGTCTCGTCGGTCTTATCGACGAGCGCTGGATTTCCGAGGGTAACGTCGGCTGCACGCGTGTTGTCGATCTGCTGACCGAACCCCGAGAAGACGAACAAGCCTGTCGGCTTATGCTGGATAAATCCAGACACGCCCCACCAGTCGCAATCGGCTCGGAAGCCGGTCGGACCAGTGTGGCAAAGATTGTTTTTCTCGTCGGTCGAGTGTCCGTACCCCGCACGGGCATTCACGTCGAAATCACCGAAGCCGCCTTTATAAATAAGGGCGGTGTCCCAGATGTCATCCTCACCCCACGAGGCTGTATAGGTAAAGCCGGCGATCGTCGGTGAGTCATATCGTACGATGTTTCGGCGGCCGTTGTCGCCCGGCGTCGAGTTGTTGAACCCGCGCGCGACGTCTGACCATTTCAGATTGTTGGTGCTGCCAGGGGCGGGGACAAAGCTTCCTCCCGACCGGATAAAGAAGCTTGCCTGGTAGTCCGGCGGGCCCTCTCCGTCGAAGAAGTTTCGTGTCATCGTCGTGTCGGCATCGTCGAGGAGGTGGTAGGTGGATGTCCCGTCTTGACCGACGAGCACCCTGCCTAGATTTTTGTTCATCAGAAACCAGCTGCTTTTGCGAACTGAGATACTGTTCGGGCTCGAACCATCGGGAGTGTTTTGGTCCCACTTGCCGCCGTTGCCACCGAAAACGCCAAGCTCGAGAACATAGCCCGCGGACCAATCTTTATCGATCTTGGCTTCGCCGACGAACCGAACGCGCGACTGCTCAACGGGATTCGTGCCGACGTAAGCATTGCGCTCGGTGCCATCATCCCAAAAAGCGACCTCTTCGCTTACCCAGCCAGACACCGTCAAACTGACCTTGCGGTTGCCTTTGCGCGCCGTCGTCGCCTCGAGTTCGGCGACTCGCTCTTCGAGATCAGCGCAGCAATTCCCCCCGAGATCGGCGGCGGCTGCAGATAGAGAACTGCCCCCGATCAGCATACCCGCCGCACCAAGTTGCAGCAAAAACCGCAGCCCCGAACTCTGTTTCATTATGAAATATTCCCATCCTTTATATTGGTCACTTTGTTGGAGGTTTATTTTTTGTTTTTTATTCCCGATTTGATTCATCCACTTTTTGTATTTTCCTATTCAAGTCAATTACCGGATCAGGTGCGTATTTCTTTTCTGCTATATTGCTGTCTCCATCTTGCATCATAGTTGTCGCAATCCAGCTCGCGATGTGCGCCGAAACAAGGGATATGCCTCTTGATGAATCGATAGAGGAAACGCAATTTCACGCATTGGTGCGGAGGGCGTTTGCGGCGCCCATTGACGACCGTGAAGCCGGTGCGCGCGAGACAGTCTGAACGCCGCGATTCTCTCCGCATCCCAGTTTCATGCCCGGACGATTGGAGGAGTTCCTGCTTTACGACGAGGCAGCGCACGAATTCCCGATGGCTGGTTACAGATCAGCTTTTATTGCCCGGCGTATAGATTTGATCGAAGACGCCGCCGTCCGCAAAATGGGTGGCTTGAGCCTTCGTCCAGCCGCCGAACACATCGTCAATCGTGAAGGTTTTAACCGGACCAAATTGGCTTGCGTACTTCTCGGCGATCTTCGGGTCGCGCGGACGATAGAAATTCTGCGCCGCAATCTCCTGGCCTTCAGGACTATAGAGATGCTTCAGATATTCCTCGGCAACCGTGCGCGTGCCGCGCTTGTCAACGACGTTATCGACGACGGCAACGTTAGGTTCGGCGAGAATTGAAACGGACGGCGTCACGATCTCGAATTTATCGGGGCCGAATTCCTTGAGCGACAAATATGCCTCATTTTCCCAGGCAATCAGCACGTCGCCGATGCCGCGCTCGACAAACGTCGTCGTCGAACCGCGTGCGCCGGAATCAAGCACCTTGGTGTGCTTATAGAGGTCGGTGACGAACTGTTTCGCCTTATCGTCACTGCCGCCCGGTTGCTTCAGTGCATATCCCCAGGCTGCAAGGTAATTCCAACGGGCGCCGCCCGATGTCTTGGGGTTGGGCGTGACGATCTCAACGCCGTTCTTAACGAGATCTGGCCAATCCTTGATCCCCTTCGGATTGCCTTTGCGCACAAGGAACACGATCGTCGACGTATAAGGTGCCGAGTTTTCAGGAAACTTCTTAATCCAGTCGGCTTTGACGAGGCCGCCGTTCTCGTGAATCGCGTCAACGTCAGCGGCGAGCGCCAGCGTCACGACATCGGCTTCGAGCCCGTCGATCACCGCGCGCGCCTGTTTGCCGGAGCCTCCATGCGACTGCTTGACGGTGATGTTGTCGCCCGTTTTCTCCTTCCAGTATTTCTCAAACGCCTTATCGTACGCCGCATACAGCTCGCGGGTCGGATCGTAGGATACGTTGAGGAGCGTAATGTCTTTTGCAACTGCGGATGGCGTCTGGCCAGCAAGCCCGGCGATGCCGAGGCCGAATGCAGCAACGATCGCCGATCTGCGCGTTAGGGCCGTGAAGGGCATGTCAACCTCTCAAGTTGGTGTTAACCTGAGCGTGACCCTATTGGCCGACCTGGCATCTGCGAACGAAGAAGAATTGCTGAGCTTATTAGAGTCTTCGTTGCCCGCAATGAAATTACGGTCCGTTCGTATCCGTTAAAATCGCAATCTACGTTCAACCCTCAGAAATGCGATTTTGAACTCATCGACACGGCCGATCCAAAATAATGGACGTTGACTTTTCATTGAAAAGCGCAGGGTGCGGGTCCGACCCGATCCCCAACACCTTTTCAATGTCATTTCTTACGCGGTTCAACGCTGTCGGCTGTGATCGTGTAGCCCGCATCCGCAAGGCCAGTGAATGCGACGGTCGTATTGATCTTACCCGTCACTGTGACGGGATCGAATTGGCCGCCGACCTCAAAGCCCTTGTCCGTTTTCACGTAAATGATCTGGTTCGCCGGGGGCGGCGGCACGTGTATGCACGCACCGACAAATGGCACCAGAAGGAATTCCTTCACGGTCGTCGCGTCGAAATCGAGCGGCACGACGTAGCCGCCAATCGACACGTTCTGGCCGTCCAGTTCGGGGACGACGGCAGGGGGGCGATCGCTACCGGGCTGGCGGCGCTTGACCGACATGAACTTGCCTTCCGGCAGCGCCGGCGGTGGCGGACTGCCATCCGGCACCGGCGTCGAGCCACCGAAGAATGTCTTTCCTCGCAGCGGTTCCACCGGCATGGTTTTCGGCACAAGATCAGCCCATTTGAGCTGCCGTGGCACATCTGCCGCGAATGCCGACGCTGCTCCTGCAATCGCCGAAAGCAAAAGCGCTCCTCGCAACCAACTTCTATATCCCGCCATCATGTCCGCATCCTCTCACAGCGGTTCCGTCTCATCACGTTCTGACCATCATGCCGTCGGCGAGCGACAGCCGGTAAGCTCTGAGCGCCGGCAACAAACCGGCGACAAATCCGGCCAGAACGATCAGCGCGAGCTTTACCCATTCATCGGTCCGCGGCGGATCAATCGCGAGGCTCAATCCGTATGCGTGGTCGATATATGGCCGCGCAAAATAGAGGCCTACATAAAGCCCGATTGTACCGAGAACGACGCCCGCAAGCGTCAGGAGTCCGCCTTCCGCGGCAAGCAGACCGAGCACCGTTGCCGGAGTCGCGCCGACGGATCGCAGGATTGCCATCTCTCGCCGGCGCTCGTTCAGCGTCGTCAGGATCATCGTCACCATGCCGAGAAGCGCAGTCACCACGACCATCGCCGATACAGCCGAAAGTGCCGTTTCCGCCGTGCCGATCAGGCCCCAAAGCTCCTGCAGAGCGACACCCGGCATAATCGCGGAAAGCGGCTCTTCCTCGTAGTTATTGATGGCACGCTGAATTTTGAACGTCGCGAGCTTTGACTTGAGCCCGACCATCGCTGCGGTGATGGCTCTCGGCCTCAAATCCATCTTGCGCACTTCGTCGGGAGACACGCTTTGACCGGGAACCGGCACACCGTTCTGCC
This sequence comes from Hyphomicrobium denitrificans 1NES1, assembly GCF_000230975.2. Classification (NCBI taxonomy): domain Bacteria; kingdom Pseudomonadati; phylum Pseudomonadota; class Alphaproteobacteria; order Hyphomicrobiales; family Hyphomicrobiaceae; genus Hyphomicrobium; species Hyphomicrobium denitrificans. The sequence goes on from NC_021172.1 coordinate 2,870,340, forward strand.
AGTCGATATGAATGGCTTCGATCGCTTCGAGGCTTACATGCACCGTGCGATCGATCGCCGTTCCCGTCTTGGCAAGGATGCCCGCGACGCGAAATGGCTTGTCCTCATGCTCGATGAACGAGATATCTCCAACACCGTGCGCAATAATGATCTTGTCGCCGACCTTATAGTGAAGCGTCTCGGCGACGTCCGAACCGATCACGGCATCAAACAAATCCTTGAAAGGTCCGCCGGCCGCAAACGTCATGCTTTGGCCGTGGCGAAACTTGTAGTGCGTGAAATAATCAGTGTTCGTTCCGAGCACGCGGAACCCGTGGTGACTGTCGCCAAGCGACAGCGGGACAATCCATAAGACTTCGGGCAGCTTGGCAATGTCCTCATAACTTTTCCACGTCACGTTGTTGGTTGCGTTGCCGATGCGAAAAACGGAATAGAGGAGCAGGTTCAGGCTGCCGCTGCGCGCGCCGACGATCAGATCGGTGCCGGATATCGTATCGGCGAAACTCTGTTTGGCGCCGGTGCGAACCTTTTCGACGCCGAGCAACAGCATGACACTGACGGCGATGGCAAGAACCGTCAGCAGCGCCGTTACCCAGCGATTGAGAAGCGACTGAAGTGCAAGGCGAACGATCATCACGATAACGCCCCCCGCGTTGCGGCGGCGATTTCATCGAGCCGCACGACGCGGTCAAAGTAGCGGGCGAGGCTTTCATCGTGGCTGACCATGATGACGCTCGCACCTGCCGAAGTGCTTTGTGCGAACAGTAAATTCAAGAATGCCCCTTCGGTGTTCCGATCGAGAGCGGATGTCGGCTCGTCCGCAACGATAATCTGCGGAGAGCCGATCAAGGCGCGTGCCGCCGCGACGCGCTGCTGTTGACCGACGCTCAGATTTGCGGTCCTCGCCGTGGCGATCACGGCCTTGTCGATCCCGAGCTTGGCGAGAAGCCTGGCGGCCACGTCGTCCAGCGCACCTTCAGCGCGGGCGCGATCACGCCGCGTGCGCGAGAAGTGCAACGGAAGAAGCACATTATCGATCTGCGTCCCATAGGGAAGCAGGTTGAACATCTGGAAGATGATGCCGAAGTGCTCTACGCGAAAGCGATCGCGCGCGGCCCCGCTCAATTGTGCCATATCCGTTCCGAGCACGTCGATCTCACCCTTGTCGGGGACGACAATTCCGGCGAGCAGACTGAGGAACGTGCTTTTCCCGCTTCCAGAGGGGCCAAGCAGCAGGAGCTTTTCGCCACGCGCCAATGTGAAATCTGCAATCGCGAGCGTGAAAGGCGACGAGCCCGGCCACGTATACTCGACGTTCGCGAACGAGACAGCATCGGGAGAGCCGACGCTCTCCCCCTGCCGTCCGACCTCTGCGGTCAGAAGATCGGTCATCGCTTTACATCACACCAGCGAGATCGAGCGTCGGCTTGGCGCGTGTCATCTGCGCCTGCGTCTGCCCTTTCGACGTGGTGACATTCACATTCAAAAGCTGAGCACCCGCGAAATTCGTGAAGTACACCGTCTCCATGCCTGTGACGCTTTCGGGTGCGTCGCACGTGATCGTATACGTCGCGTGGAACTCGGAGTGTTGGGGCGCGCCGGGTTTATCGTCATCGTCGTCGTCCTTATCGCCCGGATGATGCGTTTCCTTGCGACTCTCGACGTTAGCCGCGTCCGCCTTGCAATTTGCGGCCGCCGGCAATTTGAAGACGCTCAAAACGTCGGTCAGCTTTGCCTTGGCTTTCTCGACCGCTTCTTTCTGTGCGTCAGTCGTCGCAATATGTTCGAAGCCGACGATGTCCATGCCGGGTGCGACAAGTTCCATCGAGATTTTCTTGCCTTCTATGGCGATGTCGAGCGTGCCCTGCCCGTGAACATGTGGGCCGAGTTGTCTGTGCTGAGCCTCATCGGCTGCAGCGGGCGAAACGAGAACAAAGATTGCGGCCGCGAGGCCTGTGAACATCTTCACCGTGATTGTCTCCAAGATCGAATTGATTGCTGCCATGACGGCAAATGCGAAGCGGCCCCTGAAAAGCCTTCTTCGCAATGCGCCGGGGCGCGCCTAAACGCGTCGCCGATGAGGGCGTTATCGAAGTTGCTGCACCGTTGCGGCGAGCAATCTTTCGTTAACGCTCACGCAGCTCTGGCACTTGGAGGTCCGCGAGCCTGAAAGTGGTCGCGATGGATAAGATCGACTGCGGCCGCATCGGGAGCGTCGAAACGCGCGCCAGCGACGAGCGGCGGCGGCGGAACCTGCGGTAGGGACGGAGGCTCCAAAGAATTCGCGGCAATGGCAGCGGCCCAGCACAGCACGCAACCGTCGTGAGAGTGCTGGCTACGATGCTGGTTGCACGGGCGCTTGCTCGCCGGAGCGCAAAGCCCCGCCGTGATTGCGCGCCCGGCAAGGCCAGATCCGCGATTAACGTCGTGGTGACGATGTAATACCGCAACGCCGAGCTGAACGCTGAAGGCCATCAGCGTCAGCCAGACTAGTCCGAAGTGGGTTCGCGATATTTTCATCTCGGCTTGAAACTCTCGCCCTTCACTACGAGTCTCCCGTTCATATGTCACAATCGTGGCGAACGACGCTCCCTGCCGTGGACATTAAAAATCTTCGGGCGGCAGAAGCCGGAACAAAGTGGTCTCTCCGGCACTTATCATATCGCTCGAATCTGACATATTTTTGGAATAATATAAAGTATCAAATGGTAAACACGAGGAGACAGCAGCTATTTTCTGGACTTTGGACGCGCAAGCGTGCCGACGCCGACAAGAATAGCTTCTCCGCTGGTATCCGTCGTCTCATCCTGCTGGCTCTCGTGCTTTTCCCTTGGATCGGGCTCGGCGCTGTCCTGCTCTATGCAATCGATATGCGCGCGAGAGAGGCGCTCCAAAATGCCGCGCTGGTGCGAGCCTCTATTGCTGCTGCTTTACTCGATCATCGGGTCAGTGATCGCACTCGAGCGGTCGACTGGTTGCAAGCGACGCCGCAGGCAAACGGCCGCACAACGGCCGGCAGCGCATCAAATTCGTATGGCGTCCAATTCAGAGCGCGGGACAGTGCGCTTAACGTGATTGCTCCTGCGTCGTTCAGCGGCTCAGCCCCGGATGAGTTAAGTGAGGCAGCGCAGTCTGCCGCGAAGTCTGCCCTCGCGACTAAAATGCCTCGCATTACGTCTTACGTCGACGATGGCGGCTCCGGCGGACTCAATCTGTGGCTGCCGCTGTTCAGAGACGGCAGAAATCCCATTCTGCTGCAGGCCAACCTTCCGGCATCGTTTTTGAACGACACCGTGAAGGATCTCGAATCGCGAGGCCACTGGCGCATGGCCATTATAGGCTTCGACGGCGCTGTCCTTGCCAGACTAGATGGCAGGGATGACCAGAACGGCGCGTTCAAAAAAGCGGTCGTTGGGTCGGTGGCGGATTTCGCGCCGACTGCGTTTTACGTCGTAGCCACATCCAAAATTTCGCCATTTGGATTCCGAGTGCGCGCGGCAACGCCGCTTGCTCCCCTTGAAGCGGCAAGCCGGCGAAACTGGGCCGGCTTCTTTATAGTTACATGTTTGCTGACAGCGGTAACTTTGGCAGCGGAAAAGTCAATTTTTCAGAAACGTGCGAGCAAGGGCGGGGCGCGGAAACCGGAATTACATGCATCGACAGGTAATGCCGTGAAACGTCCAAGGCGTCTGCAAAGCGGTCTCGTTCAAACCGGAACTACCCCCGGCGGTCTCTCCTTAAAGCCCATGCAAAAAAGTCTCGGCGAAGAGCGGCTGCGGGAGGCGCTCGACGCAGGCGGAATCTGCGTTTGGGAATGGCGCCGTCCGAACAATACGGTCGTCTGGGAAAATTCCTGCGCCAAACTTCTGAGACAGTCTGCCGATATGCCTCCGCCGACCGTGCGCGCTCTCGTTCGGCGAACCTTCCCTCATGAGCGCCGCCGCCTTCTGCATGCGATCCGTATGTCTCTCGCCGATGGCCGTCCGCTTTCCATCGACGTCCGGCTGACGTGCTTCGACGGCGAGCAGAGATGGATTGCGCTGCGTGCCAACCCGATCAATAGCGAAGCCGGCCGCGTGGCCGGCTTCGTAGGTATCGCAAACGACATCACCGATCAGAAACGCGGACTGTCGCGAACCGACGCGCTGCTGCGGGAAGTCTCCCATCGGTCGAAGAACATGTTGGCGTTAATTCTCGCTATGGCGCGGCTGACCGCACGCGACGCCTTCGACGTCAAATCGTATCTCAAGGAATTTACCCTCCGCGTCGCAGGGCTCGCGGCATCGCAAGATCTGATCGTCGCAGCTGATTGGCAAAGCGTGGATTTCGCGACGCTCGCATCGGCCGAGGTAGAAGCTGTCGTCCGATCCGATGCATCGCGCATCAAGATTTCAGGCCCTCCACTCCTCGTCACGCCAGAAGCTGCGCAGACGCTCGGCATGATCCTGACCGAGCTTGCCCTGAATGCGGCGGAGCACGGGGCTCTTTCGGCTGCGGCGGGCGAGGTGCATCTCTCTTGGAGCTTCCCGAATACCTCTACGATCAAGATCTCTTGGCATGAGACAGGCGGTCCCACCTACGATGCCGATCGTCCCAAAGGATATGGTCTGTCAGTTATTGAGCGTTTCTCTTCGCAGGGCCTGAAACTCGAATCTCGTATTGGCAGCGACGGCGAGAGCGTGAGTTGGATGCTCGAAGGCCCGCTTGCCCATGTCGGCATGCGCTCAACGCCGCTTCCCACTTAAACAACGCGCGCGCCGTGGCGGACATGATAACTAGAGTTGGGGTCCGTTAGATTGTCTCTTAGCCGGAAGAGCGCGATTTCTGATTGTCCGGATCTTCTTGCAATGCCGCGCTCAGCGTCAATTCCGTCAAGTGGACCGTAACTCGCGTGCCGGGTCTTGCCGCACCTTCGAATGCCGAATCATAAGAAATGCTGCCCGAGAACTGACGTGTCAGCATATTGGCAATCTTGGTCCCCAGCCCTTCAATCTCTGTCTCGTCAAGGTCCGTTGGCTGACGGTGTAGCCAACCCTTGCCATTGTCTTCGATAACAAGCTCCGCGCCATTGTCGCCTTCTTTCCGCATCCGCACGTTGATGATCCCTTCAGTTTCACCTTCGAATGCGTGCTTCAGTGAATTGACCACAAATTCCTGCGTCAGAACACAGAGCGACGTGGCGACCTGCGCCGGTGCCAAGAGCGGCGGAATCTCTACGTTCAAAGCGATACGATCTTCGGCGGCCGCGGCGACGACGTCGGCCATCACTGCCTGAATCAGCGTATCGATCCGGACCAATTCGAGATCGTTCACAACATTGATTCGCCGTTGCGCGCTCGCGATGGCATGAATCCGGTCGCGTGCGCCGGTCAACGTCCGGACCGATATCGGGTCGGTCGTGTGGCGAATGTGCAGGTTGATGAAGCCGACCACGAGCGCAAGCGTGTTTCCGATGCGATGCGTAACATCGCGCAGCAAGGCTTCGGCGCGCTCACGCTCAGCTTCAGCTCTGTCGCGTTCAATTGCGAGCTCTTCCGTGCGCGCTTCGACATGTTTCTCGAGTGCCCTGTTCGTCGTCGAAAGTGTCAATGCCGTAAGCTCGAGCGCGGCGGCACGTTGCCTTTCATGAATAAGCGCGATCATCGCCAAGCCTGCGCTCGCCAGCAGCGTAGATAACATTGCGGCGAGCAGCCAAAAGCTCCGGCTCTTGAACTGGTCAAGCCGCTTCGCGAAAAGAGATTTCTCCTGTTTTTTGGCCGTTGATATCTGATGGCGAAGGCGGTCCATGATCTGCATCCCGAGACCATTGCCGGCTGCCTGTCCTGCAGGTGCCCCGCTCCGCCCGGTGTCGATTTCGGCGAGGTTCTTGTCTATGACCGCAAGCCTCTCCTGAAGCGTCTTGTTGATTTCTTGGATGGTTGCCAATTGCTGGGGGCTGTCGCCGACAAGACTCGTCAGAACCTCATGAATGCTGTCGAGCGATTTTCTCGCCGACTGATAGGGTTCCAGATATTGCGGATTGTGCGTCAGAAGGTACCCGCGCTGGCCGGTTTCAAGATCCTGCACGGCGCTCAACCAATTGGAAAGTTCTTGTTGGACAAGGAGCGTGTGCGTTACGCCGTCCGCGGCCGTAACAGTCCACCGCCATGCGGCGAGTGCCGCAAGCCCCGAGAGGACCGCGAGCATAATCCAGATCGCGAGCGTCCGGGGAATGCTGGAGGTGCTCAGTGCCATCGCGCTCCACTAAGTTTGCCGCCCTCGCGCCTGGCGGCCGTTCCCCTTCGCCAGTCGTTCTGGACACAGCATGCTAGCACCAGACCTTGGACGGTTCGTCGTCGCAGATAGTCAGTCCGCGAAGAAATACATGAGGCTGTGTGCGGAGTGGGGCCAAAGTGCGAGGGATTCATATCAGGGATGCGTCGCACGAGACAAAGGAGGGTTTGTCGCAATTGCGACAGCCGCGCAGCCTTCCGGCACATATTTTTTCTGAATTAACTACGAATACGCACGACGGTTGGAAATCTTGCCTCGCTAAAAAGAGCATTTGCAATCGGTCGGTCACGTCGAAGTGAACTCAAGACGCACCGCTCGTTTATTTCGCTGGAACCAGCGGGGTATCGTGGCGTTTATTTGCTGTGACCGTACCTGATACTCCCTCCCACTCCCCCGTGGCCCATAAGGTACGGCGCATTTCATGAGCCCGCGCGCTTCCCCCCGAGCGTTGCGGGCTCTCTGTTTCTCGCCGCGATGCTGAAGGCGTATGCGTACCTTTTATAGCGATTTTTGCGTGCGGAATGCGGAACTGCCCCTGAATTGGAGGCGTTCCACGGCGACAAACCGGAAAGTGGAGATTCACGAATGGGCAACCTTCTACATTACGCCATCGTTTTCCTCATCGTTGCAATCGTTGCAGCGTTTTTCGGGTTTGGCGGCGTAGCCGGAACCGCAATGGAAGGCGCGCGCCTGCTGTTCTGGGTAGCGATCGTTCTGTTCGTCGTTGCGCTTATCGCGAATTTCGTGCGCCGGGCTTGACGGTTTCGAGGTTGCACCGAGATCGCAAATGGAATGGGCGCAAAGGCCGATACCGTTGCGCCCTTCCTAATTTGCAAAACGCGTACGGATCATGCGGCGCGCTGGCCCGCCTTCGTCGAGCGCAGGCCGAAAAACAGCGATTGGCTGATCATAGCCTTCACGACTGCGGGTTCGAACGGCTTGGTAATGAGGAATACCGGTTCAGGCTTCGCTCCCGTCAGCAAACGTTCCGGGAAAGATGTAATGAAGATAACCGGCACGCTGATCGTTTCGAGTATTTCGTTGACCGCTTCCAACCCAGAGCTTCCGTCAGCCAAGTGAATGTCGGCAAGGACGAGAGAGGGCGCCTTCTTCGCGACCTCCGCGACGGCCTCCCTGTGCGTCCGGGCGACGCCCTGGACGCGATGACCGATATCGACGACGAGCGCCTCTAGATCCATGGCAATTAGCGGCTCGTCTTCAATGATGAGAACGTCGGCTGAAAGTTGCTCGGCAATTTCGGATCCGGCCATCTGCAGAAGCTCGGTGATGTGCGCAGGTGTGCAATCCAAAATTTGTGCGGCTTCCGCAGTCGTAAATCCCTCAACGGAGACGAGAAGAAAAGCCTGTCTCGGAAGCGGCGTAATGGATTCAAGGCGACGCTCGGGCAGAGATTTTTCTGCCGTGCCCTGCTCTTCCCTCTCTTGATTGACCGGGATCGAATTCCAAACCTTCGTGAAGGCATGGTAGAGCGCGGCTCGAGGCGGCAGAGACTTGTCGAACGAGCTTGAATCAGCGATCAGGGCTTCCAGAACGGCCGCAACATAATTGTCGCCCGACTGCTGGCTGCCCGTCAGCGACCGAGCATAACGGCGCAGATAAGGCAGGTGCGGAGCAATTGATTCGGCGATCGACATAGTGAACCTCGCACGTTCGTTATTTCCAAGATTTGATAGCTCAATGTCGGCAAGCAGCCCTCACGCGGGCATCAACCACGCACGACAGTTTGCCCAATTCGAACAAGCCCCATGAATTCCGGATTTGAGGTGAAATCCTCACCAGATTCGAGGCCCAGCGCCTTCGTCAACGCAACTCTGGCGCGATTGACCCTGCTCTTGACCGTACCGACAGCCGCGCCGGTGATTTCGGCCGCTTCTTCATAGGAGAAACCTTCCGCCCCGACGAGCAACAGAACTTCCTTCTGATCGTCGCTCAAAATTCCAAATGCCTTTTTGAAGTCGATCAGATCCATATGGACGTGCTGATCCGGCAGAATTGACATTCGCTCGGCAAGCGCGTTATCGGCGTCTTCGACCTCGCGGCGGCGTTTTCGCAGTTCGGAAAAATACGTGTTACGAAGAATGGTGAAAAGCCATGCTTTGAGGTTCGAACCCTTTTCGAAGCTCTCGAGATTGGTCCACGCTTTGACGAGCGTGTCCTGCACGAGATCGTCAGCGCGCGTCGGGTCACCGCATAGCGAATTCGCGAACGCCCGTAGATTCGGGACGGCACCAATCAACAGAGTCTGAAGGTCGTCCGTGGGTTGGGTCACTTTTTTCCCCCCCGACCATGATCCGGACCCTTGTCCTCGCTCTGCTTCAGTTGCTGCAGCAGTTGGATGAAACGGTCAGGAACCGGCTCACTGACCAGCTCGTTATAAGCTTCACGCAAGCGCTGCCCGATCTGTCCTTGAAGCTCGGCAGGCAACTGTGTCTGCGTCGTCAGTGTTTCTCCCTGCTTGGAGGCACTTCCCGCGCCCATATTGTGAAAACCCCTTTTGTTAGATCCACTCGATGCTTTTGAAGGGCAACGCCGGTCTATTGATCATCTAAATTTAAATGTCTGGAAGCGACGAAAAGTTCCACGACGTCCGGCAGACCCGAACTCGATTGAAATTACATATAAATATCAATTTATTAGGCTTATGGTATTTATAAATCGATCAGATGCAGAAACGAACCAGTCGTGAGCCCACGCCGGCCTCCGCGTTGCGCAAGTGCGTTGCCATCTGAATCACGGAGATGAAACAGCGGCGTGTCGGGCGAAGAAATAACGCTCGCATAGTGGAATTCGTGGCCAGTCAGAGTATCGCCCGGGCTACCCAGGACGCATGGCTCGACAAGCTCGGCCTTTCTATAACCCAGATTGAGCTTGCGGGTTGCGAACGATGTCTCCAATCCCAGAAGTCCGATCATCTCGTGGCGCTCGCCCGACGCATCGACGAGGCCAGTCCCGAGAGCCATGTAGCCGCCGCACTCCCCGTGAACTGGGCGGGTTTGTGCGAATTTTCTGATCGCCGATTTAAATCGGTGAGCGGCGGCCAGCCGGCCGGCGTGAAGCTCCGGATAGCCGCCGGGCAGCCAGACAACGTCCGCGTTAAGATCCGGTACTTCGTCGGCGAGGGGCGAGAATGTGGCAATCTCAGAGCCGGCCGTGCGCCAAGCCGACAGAAGATGCGGATAGACGAACGAGAACGCGGCGTCTCGCGCGAGCGCGATGCGTTGTCCAGGCGGACGGATATTTGCGGGCGTTCCAGCGGCGACGGAACCGGGTTTTGCAAGCTGCACGATACGCGTGACGTCGACGTTCGCGTCGATGAAATCCGCGAGCGCGTCGAGACGGCTTTCAAGCTCCACCGTTTCCTCGGCTTGCACTAGCCCTAAGTGTCGTTCGGGCAGAACGAGGTTTGCTTCGCGCGGCAGCGCTCCGACGACGGGCATCCCGATGGCTGTCAGCGCTTCCGAAACAAAGCGGATATGGCGTGCGCTTCCGACGCGATTGAGAATGACGCCTGCAATCTCGACGCCGTCACGAAAATTCTGAAATCCGCGCGCGACAGCGGCCGCCGTCTGCGATTGGCCGGAAACATCGAGCACGAGAATAACGGGCCATCCCGTTGCGGCCGCCAAATCTGAACTCGCGCCATTGCCCCAATGGCCCGGCTGCACGACTCCGTCGTAAAAGCCCATCAAGCCTTCGGCAATCACGATATCGGCGCCGCGAGATGCTTCCGACAGCAGACCGGCAACGCGTGGCCAACGCATCGCCCAGCTGTCGACGTTGTAGGACGCGCGCCCCGCGGCAACGACGTGGAATGCGGGGTCTATGTAGTCCGGCCCACATTTGAAGGGCTGTACGGCGTGACCGTGCCGTTTCAATGCGCGGAGCAGACCGAGCGTGACTGTCGTCTTACCCGATCCCGATCGGGGTGCGCCGATGATCAATCCGGGCGGGGGTGGCGACGCATCAGTCATGTTTCGATCCACGCATCAATTGCCGCGAAACCTGCGCCGGTAGTCGACGCTATAAAGCGCACTTTCCCGGAAATCCTCGCGTCCGAGCGCTTCGCCGACAAGGACCAGCGCCGTTCGCTCAACAGCCATTTCGGACGCCTGCGCGACAATCGTTGCCAGCGTACCGCGAACGACCTGCTCCTCCGGCCAGGATGCGCGATAGACGACCGCTGCAGGGCAATCTGCTCCGTAGTACGGCAACACGCGCCGCACGACATCCGCAATCGCGTGAATGGACAGATGCACAGCAAGCGTCGCACGCGTGGCGGCGAAAGCTTCGAGAGTTTCGGTTTCGGGCATTGAGGATGCCCGGCCCGGCGTACGCGTCAGCACCACCGATTGCGCGACTTCGGGTAGCGTCAGCTCGCGTGCGAGTGCCGCCGATGCCGCCGCAAATGCGGGAACGCCGGGTGTAATCGTATAAGGAATTTTCAGTTGATCGAGGCGCCGCAATTGCTCGCCGAGCGCGCTCCAGATCGAGAGATCACCTGAATGCAGTCGCGCGACGTCTTTGCCATCGCTCGTCGCCTTCGCAAGGCGGGCGACGATTTCGTCGAGCGTCATCGGCGCGGTGTCGACGATTTCGGCGCCGGCGGGGCAATATGTCAGCAGCGCTTGGGGAACCAGCGATCCTGCATACAGGCAGACGGGCGAGCGCGCGATAAGATCGCGGCCGCGTATTGTTATAAGATCGAGGGCGCCTGGACCTGCTCCAATAAAATGGACTGTCATTGCGGGCTTTCTTCCGCGTCTGCTGACTTCGCTGCTGCGACAGTTATATTGCCGATGATACGTCGTGGAACGAGGAGTAGCGAACGGGGGCCTGCTGCCGCCAGCGCCGATGCTTCGGCAAGGGACCTCACGCCGAAAAGATCGAGCGTTCGCTCTGAGCGCGTCAGGCAATCGCCATTTCTCTCGCGGAGTTCCGCAAGCGACAGTTCCCTGTACGCGATGGATTGTCCAGACGCGGCTGCTTTCAGCAAGTTCGCGAAGGGCGCGTTTTCGAGCGTCGCGATGACGTCACCGCCGGTTTCGGCGCAAACACTTGCAAGGGCGGCGGCAAAATCGTCCGCTTGCGCTTTACTGTTGGCGCCGACGCCGATGGCGATCATGACGCCGCTCCCGGCTTACTGCACACCCACTGGATGACGGGCAGCGCAGGCCGCCATGTCATACGTTTGCCAAGCGGTTCGGCGCGCTCGACACCGAGCCGGGTGAGCGTGCCGCCATGCACATGATAAGCGGCAAGCAGCGCAAGCTCCGATTCAAGCGTCACGCTGTTGATGACGATCCGGCCGCCCGGCTTCAGCGCATTCCAGCATGCTTCAACGACGTCCCGGTCCGCCGTACCGCAGCCGACGAAAATGGCGTCGGGCGAAGGCAGGCCATTGAGAGCTTCCGGTGCAGAGCCGAGGCGAATATCGAAATGCGGAACGCCGAGAGCAACAGCATTCCGTGCGGCGCGTGCGGCGCGCGCCTCGTCACGCTCGAGTCCTATCGCGCGGTTCGATGGGTGCGCTAGCAGCCACTCGATGCCGATCGATCCGCTTCCCGCACCGACATCCCACAGCAGCTCGCCAGGGCACGGCTGCAGCGACGACAGCGTGACCGCGCGAAACTCGCGTTTGGTCAACTGGCCATCGTTCTCAAAATAGGTGTCCGGCAGCCCAGCAACGTAGGGAATCGGCATCGCATCGGGCCCAGCGACAACGTCAATGCCGATCACGTTCAAGGGATTGACGTCCGCAAGAGCAAACGCTTCCGCAGTTTCCGAACGGATGCGCTCTCGCGGGCCGCCGAGCGCTTCCATAACGGTTACCGTACTCGGGCCGTATCCGGCCACCGTCAGCAATTTCGCAACCTTGCCGGGCGTCTCGCCGTTAAGAGCGAGAGCGAGAATCCGGCGCCCGTGATGGACATGACGACGCAGTAGGGGCGTCAGCCCACGCATATTGAGGCCGAGTGTCACGGTCTCCTGAAGCGCCCACCCGAGCCGGGACACTGCGAGCGAGAAGCTCGACGGCGACGGGACGACAAGCATCTCCTCAACCGGGATCGAACGCGCCAGCGTGACGCCAGCGCCGAACCAGAACGGGTCGCCGGAGACAAGCACGGCGACGGGCGTGCCCCGCCGGGCCAAAATCTCCTTGCTCGTCGCTTCGAGCGGCGTCAGCCATTTCATCTTCTTGCCGCGCGTCTCGCCGACAAGCGCGAGATGGCGCTCTCCGCCGACGATCAGATCGGCGGCGTCGATCAAGGCGTTGGCCGCCGCACCGAGCGCGGAACGGCCGTCTTCGCCGATGCCAATGATGGACAACCAGCGCCCGCTCATGGCATGGGGCTTTTATCATGGACGCGACGACGCAACGACCGCTCAACCTGCTCCTGCTCGGAGGGACGAGCGAGGCTGCCCGCCTTGCGAAGGAACTGGCGTGCATGCCGGGCATCGCGACGGTACTTTCGCTCGCGGGACGGACAAGCAAGGCTGCGCCGAGTCCGGTGCCGGTCCGTATCGGTGGTTTCGGCGGCATCGACGGTCTTGAGAATTATCTGCGGCAGGAAAACGTCGACGTCGTCGTCGATGCGACGCATCCCTTCGCGGCTCAGATCAGCAACAATGCCGCCACCGCTTGCACGATGGCGAACGTGCCGTTGCTCGCGATCGAGCGGCCGCCCTGGGAGCAGACCATTCGCGATAATTGGAGCGAGCACGCTACAATCGAAGGTGCCGTCACGGCATTGCCCGAGGAGCCAAGCACCATATTCTCGGCGCTCGGCCGGTCGTCGATCCCATTGCTTTGCGCGAAACCCCAGCATCGTTACGTCATCCGCGTCGTCGATCCGATGACTCCACCTCCGGAGCTTTCGGATGCAGTCATCATTTCTGCGCGCGGCCCGTTCCGTGCGGAAGACGATATCGCTTTGTTTCGTGAATATCGGATCGTGTGCGTCCTCGCGAAGAACTCCGGCGGGGACGCGACTTACGCCAAAATCGAAGCTGCGCAGCAGTTGCAATTGCCAGTTTACATGGTCAAACGGCCGACGATCGTGAAACGGCCTGCCGTCACGACGATCCAAGATGCGTTGGCATGGATCACGCATCATCATTCGTCTCGCGCGAAACGCGGTGTGTAAACCCATTTGCGGCCGTCCCTGCCTTGAACCGCGCGCGTCGCCGGAGAGCCGATAAGAACAACCGTGCGCATGTCGCATATGGCTTCCGGTGCATCTGCCAGCGTCGTGATCTCGATCGACTCGTCGCTGCGGCCAACGGCGCGCGCGAAGGCCACGATCGTTTCCGGTGCGCGGATCGTACTTAAAATGCGGAATGCTTCGCGGATCTGATCCGGGCGTGCCTTCGACGCGGGATTATAGAGCGCGATCACGAAATCCGCCTCGGCTGCAAGACGCAAGCGTTTCTCGATCGTCGCCCAGGGTTTCAGATTATCCGACAGCGATATCGCGCAGAAATCATGACCCAACGGCGCACCGATGCGTGACGCTGCCGCAAGCATCGCCGTTACACCGGGCTCGACGCGAATATCGATATCGTTCGCCAAGGCCGGCTTCTTGTCGACCGCTTCGAACACCGCCGCGGCCATTGCGAATACACCTGGATCTCCGCCTGAGACGAGCACGACGCGTTTGCCTGAGGTCGCAAGTTCGAGAGCCCGGGTCGCACGCGCAAGCTCCTCGCGATTGTCGGAAGCTTCGAAGATTTGACCGCGGCGTGGCGCCAATCGCGCGATATAGCGCTCATACCCAAGCACCACGTCCGCCATCGATACGGTTGCATCGGCGGCAGGAGTGATCCACTCGGCCGGTCCCGGCCCGAGGCCAACGATGGTCAGTTGTCCGCTCATGCGATGCGCCGTCCACGCCCGCCGGGCAGAAGAATGATCGAGAAATAGGGCACGGCGCAGTCTTCGAGTTTTGCGAGGGGTACGACTCTTTCGCCCTGCATTGTGCCGCGCTCGACGTAGATAGCCTCGGCGGAGCGACCGGCGTCGACGAGCGCTTGTTTGATCTTATCGAGGTTGTGGCCGACCTTCATGATCACCGCCGCATCGGCCGTCTTCAGATGCGATGCGAGGGCGGCACGATCCAGCGTACCGGGCAACACCATCAGGATGTCGTCTCCGTAGGTGATCGGCGCCGCGGCGGCGGTCCAGCATCCCGACATACCCGTGATGCCGGGGACGACGCGAACTGGAAACGACTTCCTGATGCGGTCATACATATGGAGGAACGACCCGTAGAAGAATGGATCGCCTTCGCAGAGCAGCGCAACATCGCGACCTTCGGCGAGATGGTGCATGATCGATCGCGCGCTTTCGGTGTAGAAATCGCGGATGGCGTCGACATAAGCATCTTCCCGAAAATCGATTTCCGTCGTCACTGGATATTCGAAAGCGGCCTCAGTCGCCTCGCCGTTCAAATGCGACGCCGCAATCGTCCATGCATGCCCCGGCCGACCCTTTTTGCGAAAGTATGCGATGATCGGTGCGGTTTTGAGAATGCGCGCAGCCTTGAGCGTCACGAGCTCCGGGTCTCCGGGACCGAGACCGACACCGTACAATGTTCCAGATGGTCTGACCGTCATTCGGCCTCGCTTGCAAGCGCGTTGACGGCAGCAGCGGCCATGGCGCTCCCGCCTTTGCGGCCTTTTATGATTGCGAATGGAATACGGCCGTCAGCAGCAAGAGCCTCTTTGGATTCCGCCGCTCCGACAAAGCCGACGGGCATTCCGATGACTGCCGCGGGTTTCTGCGCGCCTTCATCGAGCATTTCCAACAGACGGAAAAGGGCCGTCGGTGCATTGCCGACGACAATGAGCGATCCGGCAAGATGCGGTCGCCACAGTTCCATCGCGGCGGCGGTGCGGGTGTTGCCTATGTCTATTGCGATTTGCGGCACGCGCGGATCGCGCAGCGTGCATATGACGTCATTCTTTGCCGGAAGCCTCGCGCGCGTCACGCCATCTGCGACCATCATCGAGTCGCAGAGTATCGGTACGCCGCTCTTCAACGCAGCCGATGCCGATACCGCGAAGGTCGGCGACATGACGAGGTCGCGCACGATATCGACCATGCCGCACGCATGAATGATACGGACTGCGACGCGCTCTTCCTCAGGAGTTAGGCCAGCAAGGTCGGCCTCTGCGCGAATGATCGAGAACGAACGCGCATAGATCGCCGCTCCGTCGCGAATGTAATCTTGGGTCGTCATCGGGCATGCTCGAGAATAAAACGTGCGACGGCTGAATCGATTTCCGCTGGACTTACGGCTGCGAGGGCGACAGGCCCAGCAGGGTCATCGTTACAGATCACGTCGTAACGGCCATCGCGAGCGACGAGTGTCAATGCGGCGGCTCCGCGCCGGGCGCATCCCTTTTCGCAGCCTGAAACATGAATTGAAGGCAAAGACGGCCGCCCGCGAACGGCATCGGCGATGCGCCGCGCGTCGCGCCGGGTTTCGGTCGTCGCATTCGCGCATGCCGGGGAGCCGGGGCAGACGTCGAAAAGGAGTCGTGGATCGTCGGGCTCCGTGATGAGGCCTTGGCGCTTCGCTTCGGTCAATATGTTATCGCGCTTTGTGTCATCGTCGACCGGAAAGACGAGAACACGCTGCGGGCTCATCCGCACGACGTCTGTTCCGGCGTTCGACGCGACTGCATACAATGCTCCGAGCTGATGTGCATCGATCCGTCCGAAGGGGAGGCCAACCCCGGCAGCGAACACCTGCCCGCGATGATTTAACGAGCCTGCTGGGGGCAACGAAACTGCATCTATCTCGGTGGCTGCGAGCTTTGTCGATTCAAGGCCAGCCGCCGCGTAGATCGTTGCGCTGCCGCTGCGTGCAACGGCATCCTTCATTCGTCCGATCGCCAGATCGCTTGCGCGAAGCTCCAGGAAGACTGCCGTTAAACCCGTGACGGCTTCGACGACGCGGTGCGGAGGAAGAAGCGCGCCGACCTCGATGTTGCCATCCAGTGAAACTGCATACGTTTCGGGCGCAATCGACGATACCATGATGTCGGTCGAGCGATCGCCTACGCGTGCCTCTGCCGTTCCTGAAAAACTGAATCCAAATTTTCCGGGCAATTGCCAGAACGTGCGATCTTCAATGAGAATATTTTCGAGCCGTCCCGTTAGTGAGCGGATATCGGTGCGTGCCGGGTCGATGCCGCTCAGCGGATCGACGATAATATTGCGTACCGCCTCGGCTCTCTCATCGGCATCTATCAAGCCGGCGTCGCCCAAGTCCGCCAGCGCTTGCGAATGGCTTGCCGCTGTAAGGCCGCGTAACTGCAGATTGCCGCGATTGGTCAGATCGATTTCACCAGAGCCAAACTCGGCAGCGGTTTTCGCGATCGTCGACAAGGCCGAGATGGGCAGCGTTCCGACGCGTGGCCTGATCCGCAGTATCAGCCCATCGCCCGATTCCATCGGCCGCAATGCACCCGGGCACCAGCCCTTGCGCAGGGAAGATCGCGCGATCATTCGGCGGCCTCGCGCGATGAAGGGTGATCAGGTTTGGCATGACCTTCGGGGCGCATGGCAATATCGTTGCGCCGCGGATGCCAAAGGCCACGCGCGATGGCTTCATCGAAGCGCCGTCGCATTGCGTCAATTGCAGCAGGATTCTCTCGCGCGATAAACGCGGCGACGGCCGGATCGCCGAGATACGCTTGATAAAGCCGTTCGAACCCGCCATCGTCGATGACCTTTGCCGTCGCCGCGAAGGCGAATGCCGCATCGACGCTCTGCGCCATCTCAGCGGCGCCACGAAAGCCATGCCGCATCTGACCGTCGATCCAGCGCGGGTTTGCAGCTCGTCCGTGCACGACGCGCGCGCATTCTTCTGCAAGCGTGCGAACGCGCGGTGCCTCCGGAACGCCGGTATCGCCATGATAGAGCGACACCTTCCCATTTCCGACGGAGGCCGCAGCCGCCGCAAAGCCGCCTTCGTGCGCGGCGAAATCGCCGCCGGTCAGAAGATCTATCTCGCGATGATCCTGGATGTGAACGAACGCATCGGCATTCTTTACGCGCGATTCAAAATCGTTCCCCGCAGCGGCGGATGTGCCGTCGGCGTTATATGCGTGTGCGGAGCTTTCGATGTAGGACGCGCCCAGTTCGGCTTGGTTTGCCCACACACCGCGGTCGATCAACTGCATGACACCCGAGCCGAAGCTCCGGTCCGCCGGGCCAAAAATGCGATCGAGGTGCATTTCGGTCTTTGCACATTCGACAAGCGGGTTGTCGCTTGCATCCTCGCGCAATTGAGCGACGAGAGCGACGGCCGTGTCGAACAGCGCGAGCTGCGCGCCGAACATATCGCGGAATAGCCCCGAAATCCGGAGCGTGACGTCGACACGCGGCCGTCCGAGTTCAGCGACCGCCTCCGTCTCGACCCCCGTGACGCGATAGGAGCGTTCGTCCCAGGCCGGCCGGACGCCCAACAATGCAAGCGCCGTCGCAAGCTCCTCGCCGCCGGTGCGCAGCGTGGCGCTGCCCCAGAGGTCGAGCACGATAGCGCGCGGCCACTCGCCGTGATCGGAGACGTAACGTTCGAGGATGGCTTTGGCGGCGCGCTTACCGTTCGCCCACGCGGTTGGCGTTGGGATGGCGCGCGGATCGACGCTGAAGAGATTACGCCCGGTCGGCAAAACGTCGGACCGGCCGCGGCTTGGCGCCCCTGCCGGCCCTGGCTCGATGAACTTCCCATCGAGAGCGCGGACGATGGCATCGAGTTCTGCATCATTGAGCACGTGCAAGCCGTCTCTGATGCTCAGCTCTTTCACATCGCAGAGGAACGCATCGATGCACACCAGCGCGTCGGCGGCTGGCATACCTGTCGTCAGACCGCATCGTTCAGCAATTCCGGCGCGCGTGGCGGCGTCGACGATCTGCTCCGACAATGATTTGCGTCTGCGCGGGTCAAGGCCGTCGGCCGATGAAAACTCGTCGACGAGACGTTCAACCTCGCTCAGGGGACCGGAAATGCCTGCGTCGGTCATCGGCGGCGGAAGATGTCCGAGCGTCACGGCCGCGATGCGACGCTTCGCCTGCGCGGCTTCGCCGGGATCGTTGACGATGAACGGATAAACGAGCGGCAGCGACCCGAGAATTGCACGCGGCGCGCAGGTTTCGCTGCCCGCAACGGCTTTTCCGGGCAGCCATTCTAGCGTGCCGTGGGCGCCTAAATGGATGAGCGCATCGATTTTCGCGACGTGTCTAAGCCAGAGATAGAACGCGACGTAGCTGTGGCGCGGTGGCGTGTTGGGATCGTGATATTCGGCTTTACGGTCCTGCGGCTGTCCGCGCTCGGGCTGCAATCCGACGATCAGATTTTCGAAGTGCGCGGCTCGGAACGGGAAAGCGCCGCCGACGCAAAATGCATCTTCTTCAGGCGCACCCCAGGCCGACATCACCAAATCCTGGAAGCCCTGCGGCAACTTCCTGAATGCGCTTTTGTAAGCATCGAGCGACCATGAGATCGTCTCCGGGGCCGTCAGCATGTCGGTGACGTCGCGCGCTGTTTCCGGGGCGTCCGCTACGCCGTAACCTTCGCGTTTCAAGCGATCGACGATACGCAACGCGCTTTCAAACCCGTCGAGCCCGACGGCGTGCGCAATCTGGTCAGGGCGACCCGGATAGGTCGATAACAGAAGGCCAACGCGGCGTTCGGTCCGTGGCATTGTGCGGAGGCGCGTCCATGCGGCAGCGAGGTCGGCGACGTGAGCAATTCCATGATCATACGGCATATGCCGGAGCAGCGAGACACCGAGATCGTTGGTCGTATCGTCGGACTCTTTGAACGAAACGACGCCGGCGAACAACCGGCCGTCAAGCTCCGGCAGGACGACGTGCATTGCCATATCCGATGCGCTGACGCCGCGCTGCGATCGCTCCCATAGCGTTTGCGGCGCGTTCGTCAGGGCGACTTGCAGAACCGGGCAGTCGGCGACGTCGAGCGGCGAGGTCTGCTCTCCGTCGCGCGCCGCGAACGCCGTGGCGTTGACGATGACGGCAGGAGCAATCTTCTTCAGCTCGCTTCGTAGCCAGTCGGCGGCAGCGGGCGTCTTAAGGCTCGGCAAAAAGATTGCTGTGGCCGGCAGTCCACGTTGCTCCAGCGCATCGGCGAGCGCATCGAGTGGCGCGACGTCGCCCGCCAGCAGATGCGATCGGTAGAAGACGATAACGGCGGAGCCGCGCGCCTTTTCCAAATTTTCTCGATAGATGCCGTATGCCGGGATGGCGCGAACGCCCGGCATTGCGTCGGTGTCGCCCGACGCCCGAGCCAACAAGGCAGTGAGCCCCGCTCGCGTATTCTCGATGCCGCCTTCGTCGAGCAATGCTTCGAGATGCGCCAAGTCATCGCTCGGAAGCGTCGAGAGTGCAGCAAGGCGCAAGTCCGGCCGCCCGTCGCCGGGAACGATCGCTAATGCGACTCCAAGCTCGCGGCATCGCCGACTCAACTGCTCGCCGCCGTAGCGCCAGTAATCGAGGCCGCCGAGCAGGCGCACGAGAACCGCCTTCGAGCCTTTCACCGTCGCGTCGATGAACAGGTCGACCGACATCGGATGCCGGAGTGCGCTCAAACTGGCGACGCGCAGGCTCGGCCGCTCGGCTTTCGGCACGTCGCGGAACGCCGCGGCGGCCATCGCCAAGTCCGAGTCCGAAAACGACAGAACCAAGATATCCGCGGGTGAGAGCCCGAGGTCCTGCACGGCTGCAGCCTCGTCAAGCTCTCTGGCCTCACGAACAACGATATGCATCAGGTTTCGCCTGTCAAAGTTCGAACGATCGCGTCGCGGTCGAGACCTTTTTGTCCGATGACGACGAGGCGACCGATGCGCGGCTCTTCCGGATGCCATGAGCGCTCGTAGCGCGTGTCAACGCGCGCTCCGACGCCCTGCAGCAGAAGTCGCATCGGCTTGCCGCCGATGGCCGCATAACCTTTAACGCGCAAAACGTCGTGCGCATTGGCGACGGCCTTGGCGCGCGATGCGAGATCGTCGGGAGAGGAAACTTCCGGAACATGGACGATGAACGTTTCGAAGTCGTCGTGATCGTGCTCGGCTTCGTTATCGTGGTGCGACGGGCGCGCTGCGAGATCGTCTTCAGCAGCGGCCGATAATCCGAGCAGGACGCTTGCCGGCACCTGCCCTTCGCGCGCCGCAACGATCTTGATCGCGCGCGGTACCGTGCCCTTGATCTCTTCCGAGAGCGACTTGATCTCTTCATCCGATAATAAGTCGGCTTTGTTCAACACAACGAGATCGGCGCAGAGAAGCTGATCCTGGTAGACTTCTTCCAACGGGTTTTCATGATCGACCGAAGGATCGGCCGCACGCTGTGCCGCGATCTTCTCCGGGTCGTCGACGAAGCGGCCGGCCCTGACCGCCGGTCCATCGACGACGGTCACGACGCCATCGACGGTTACGCGATTGCGGATATCGGGCCACTCGAACGCCTTGACGAGCGGCTTCGGCAAAGCGAGACCCGACGTTTCGATGATGATGTGCTCGGGCGCAGGCTCACGCGACAACAGCGCTTCGAGCGTCGGTATGAAATCGTCGGCAACCGTGCAGCAAATGCAGCCGTTGGTCAGTTCGACGATGTTCTCTTCCGGGCAATTTTCGATCCCGCATGAACGCAGAATCGTCCCGTCGACGCCAACGTCACCGAATTCATTGACGATCAGGGCCAAGCGGCGACCGTCGGCGGTTTCAATCGCGTGGCGGACAAGCGTCGTTTTTCCGGCGCCAAGGAATCCCGTGACAATCGTGACCGGAACTTTGCGTGCAATCATTGGGGTGCCCCCGATGCGAACATTTCAGATGTGAGCGACGGCTCCGCACACGCATGCGGATCGCATCACGAATTCGGCTTCGATAGTCTAAGGGAGCGCACCGGCCGGCGCGACGAGAGCTGCGTGTTGCATCTTAACCTTTCCGCGCCCCACCGGCGCCGGTTCGAGTTGGCTGTCTGACGGCAGGTTTCCTGGCTCGCGGGTCGCGGCATCTGGCAACCTTCCCGGGATTTCCCAGTGGTACTTTTGCCATGTGCTCGCCGCCTACAGTTGCGGGGGCAGCTGCGGAGTTAAACCGCATTCCCTTCAAAACCCTCTTGCGAGGGACCGTCAGCACAATCGATAAGTGACCCCCTGTGCTTCGTCAATCGCCCAGCGTGCCTCAGACGTCGTTCGAAAGCCCATTATGTCCGATCAAATGCTGCCGCCGCTGACGCTGATCCTGGGGGGTGCCCGGTCCGGCAAAAGCTCTTATGCCGAAGGTCTTTTAACGGCGTTGCCGGTGCCGTGGGCGTACATTGCGACGGCTGAAGCCTTCGACGACGAAATGCGGCGCCGCATCGAGCACCATCAAGCACGGCGCGGAGCCGGTTGGATTCAATACGAAACGCCGCTGGACATCGCAGCGACGCTTTCGGGCGACGCTGCCGATCAGCCGTGCCTCGTCGATTGCCTGACACTGTGGCTGTCGAACCTGATGCATGCCGACCGGAATATTGCGCACGAAACGGACAATCTTGTCGGCGCGCTGTCCAAACGTTCCGCACCCTGTATCATGGTATCGAACGAGGTCGGGCTCGGGATTGTGCCCGATAATGATCTGGCGCGGCTGTTCCGCGACGAGGCGGGCCGGCTCAATCAGCGCATCGCGGCGGTCGCCGATTGCGTCGTGTTTGTCGCTGCCGGATTGCCGATGACTTTGAAAGGTTGACCATGAGCACCACACCCACCCCTGTGACCGATGACGCCGAGCGCCACAAGTCAAAAATGGCGAAGCGCAAGGCCGTGCAGGACGCCGAGGTCGCGAGCAAGACGATCGAAAAAGGCGTGCTGCTCGTTCATACTGGACCCGGCAAAGGAAAATCGACGGCAGCGTTCGGGCTCGCTCTGCGCGCTCTCGGTCACGGCTGGCGCATTGGCGTCGTTCAGTTCATCAAGGGCGCGTGGCAGACAGGCGAGCGCGATGCGCTGATGCGCTTCGGCGATCAGGTCTCCTGGCACACGATGGGCGAAGGCTTCACCTGGGAGACGCAGGATAAAGCACGCGATATCGCGGCTGCGACGCGCGCCTTCGCGAAAGCGCGCGAACTAATGGCCGATCCGACGATACGCCTTCTGATTTTGGACGAATTGAACATCGCGCTACGCTACGACTATCTGCCGGTCGACGAGGTTGTCGAGGCGCTTCGCAACCGGCGCAGCGATCTGCATGTCGTCGTCACGGGACGGAACGCGAAGCCGGAACTCATGGCGATTGCCGACGGCGTCACCGACATGGGCGCCGTCAAGCACCACTTCGCGGCGGGCATCAAGGCGCAGGAAGGCATCGAGTTTTAGTGAGGTCCGGTCCTGCACAAGTTTGCCTAGTCTTCAGCTCTTTCTTTCGCCAAGCATTTTGGCAGGCCACCCGCCTGGTGCTTCACCCCACCCCTAACCCCTCCCCGTCAAGGGGAGGGGAATAGGCGGGACGGGTTTCTCATGATGGAATGCCGTTTGCGGCAGTCCGTAAAATTTTGAGGAAAGATATGCCGGCGCGGGCGTTGATGTTTTCAGGCACCGGCTCGGATGTCGGCAAGTCGCTGATCGTCGCCGGGCTCTGTCGCCTGTTCGCCAATCGCGGCACCCGTGTCGTGCCGTTCAAACCGCAGAACATGTCGAACAATGCGGCGGTAACGGCGGACGGCGGCGAGATCGGCCGTGCGCAGGCGTTGCAGGCGCGGGCCGCACGCGTTGCACCGTCGGTGCACATGAACCCTGTGCTGTTGAAGCCGCAGAGCGAGACGGGTGCTCAGATCATCGTGCAAGGGCGAATGGCTGGCTCGGCGGGCGCACGCGAATTTCAAACGAAAAAGCGCGATCTCATGTCGGCCGTGCTTGGTAGCTTCGCGCGCCTCAAAGCTGATGCCGATCTCATCCTCGTTGAAGGTGCGGGCAGCGCATCAGAGATCAATCTTCGCGCTAATGACATCGCCAACATCGGATTTGCGCGTGCTGCGGACGTTCCGGTCGTCTTGATCGGCGACATCGACCGGGGCGGCGTCATTGCGAGTCTCGTCGGCACGAAACACGTTCTCGATCCCGGCGACGCGGCGATGATCCGTGGCTTTATCGTCAACAAAATGCGCGGCGATGCCTCGCTGTTTGCGGACGGGATGGCCGCAATCGAGCGCCTGACGCAATGGGTGCCCATCGGGCTCGTTCCATATTTTGATGAAGCACGAAAACTCCCTGCCGAGGATGCGCTTGGGCTGCGTGATCTATTGAAATCATGCTCGTCCGAACGGGTCGGAAAACTGATGATCGCAGTGCCGATGCTGCCGCGCATCTCGAATTTCGATGATCTCGATCCGCTCAGGAATGAGCCTAACGTCAGCGTCGAACTTGTTGATCGAGGACGTCCCATTCCCGCCGACACCGATCTTATTCTGCTTCCAGGCTCGAAAGCGACGATCGACGATCTTGCAGTTTTGCGCGCCGAAGGTTGGGACATCGATATCAAAGCGCACGTGCGTCGCGGTGGCCGCGTGCTCGGGCTTTGCGGCGGCTATCAGATGCTCGGCAAATATATTTCCGACCCGCACGGCATCGAAGGGCCGGCCCGCAGCGTCGAAGCTCTCGGGCTGCTCGATGTCGAGACGGAGCTTGGATCAGAGAAAAGGCTGGCGAACGTCGAAGGTACGCTTTATGCATCCGGCGCGGCCTTCACTGGTTACGAAATGCACGTCGGCAAAACGACCGGCTCCGATCTCGATCGGCCGTTTCTGACGTTTACGGATGGGCGACACGACGGCGCCGTCTCACGGAATGGGCGCGTTGCAGGGTGCTACGTCCATGGATTGTTTTCGTCCGACGCTGCGCGCGCGGCGTTTCTTTCCAAGCTTGGTACTGAACCGTCGGGAGAAAGCTACGAGGCTCTCGTCGATGGCGTGCTGGATCGCCTGGCCGAGCACTTGGCTGAGCACATCGATATCGACTGCCTGCTTACACTTGCGAGATAAGCGCGAGCCCGAGAAGAATTGCGATCATTAGTGCCGACGCCGCGCCTGAGAGCCGGAGCGCGCGATAAATGTCTGCGGCCGTCGCCTCGCGGTGTCCGTCTCCCATGTAGGCATCCTCCACTGGTGTTGTGCCGTAGGTTTTCGGGCCGTTGAGTTTGAGGCCGAGCGCTCCGGCCATTGCACTTTCCGGCCAGCCGGCATTCGAGGAGCGATGATGCCGTGCGTCGCGGCACATCGCGCGCAATGCGCTTTGCGTAGAGCCGTTTGGCACAAGCCGAGCTGCGAGAGCGAACAGCAATCCGGTCAACCGCGAAGCGGGCAGGTTGACGAGATCATCGAGGCGCGCGGCCGCCCAACCGAATGCCTCGTGACGCGGTGTACGATGGCCGATCATGCTGTCTGCGGTATTGATGGCCTTATAGGCGGCGAGGCCGGGGAGCCCCAGAACCGCGAACCAGAAGACGGGCGCCGTGACACCGTCGGACGCATTCTCCGCGAGGCTTTCAATGGCCGCGCGGGCGACACCGTGTTCGTCGAGCGTTTGCGGATTGCGGCCGACGATACGGCCGACCGCGGTGCGCGCAGTTTCGAGCCCATCCCTTTCAAGGGTTCGTGCAACATCGCGGACGTGTTCATAGAGGCTGCGGCTGGCGAGCATAGTCGATGCAAGCAACGCAAGTACCAGATTTCCGACCCAGGTCGAGGCAAGCGCGCTTTGGGTCAGCCACGCGACACCGGCAGGGATTGCGATAATGAGCAGAAGCGCAAGCATGCCAGACACTTTGCGCGCGCTTACATTCTCCTCGTCACGATTGAGGTCGCGATCGAGCTTGCCAATCAGCGCGCCGATCCAGGTGACCGGATGTCCGATGATCTTATAGAGGCGCTGTGGATACCCGAACGCGGCTTCAAATCCGAGCGCGGCGACAAGAATAACCAACGTCGTCGCGACCGACATGACCGCTATCCAGCTTTCGATGGGCAATGGCGAGATTTCATTCCACTCAGCTTGCTATCGGCAATCCGCCGAGAACCGAAGCAAGAGTGCTCGCCTGCTCCGCCGCGTCCGCGGTGGTCGCATAGCGCAGCGCTTCGCCGATCATGACGAGCACAGGTCCCTCGGGATGAGCAGCGTCGAGTTCCGCAGCGATCGCACCTACCGATGACAGGAAGACTCGTTCGTCCGAACGTGTTGCGTTCGCGACAGCGATGGCCGGCGTCTTCGGATCGAGCCCGTGCGAAATCACGGCCTCGGTCAGCTCTGCGAGCGTGCGTTTCGGCATATAGACCACGGTCGTGGCGGCATTGTCCGCAATCGCGCCCCAATCAATATCGGAGGGTAGATGGCCGCGCCTGTCGTGCGCCGTGATGAACTGCAGTCGGCGCGCATAATCGCGATGCGTCAGCGCCACCTTCAGACCTGCGGCCGCGCCCTGGGCCGAGGTCACGCCCGCAACGACAGAAATGGGGACGCCGGCGTCCTGGCATGCAGCGATCTCTTCGCCTGCCCTGCCGAAGATCAACGGATCGCCGGACTTGAGGCGAACGACCTTGAGACCTTCGCGCGCCAATCGGATCATCTCGGCATTGATGTCGGGCTGCTTGCACGACTTTCGGTACCCGCGCTTGCCGACGTCGATCAGCTTCGCACCGGGGCGGACGCAGGAGAGAATGGGCTTGGCGACAAGGTCGTCGTAGAGCACCGCGTCGGCCGATTGCAGAGCACGCAAGGCTTTGATAGTCAGAAGGTCCGGATCACCGGGACCGGCGCCGACGAGCGTCACCGACCCCGCCGACGCTCTACTGGGATGATTTGCATCGTTCGCGCGGACAGCTTTGCTCTGCGATCCCAATTCAGAATAACGTGTTTCGAACGGCGTGCGCGGCTGCCATCCGAGACGTTCGAGTTCCGGGTCGAGGTGCTCTTCCTCAGGCCAGCCGAGAAGCAGATAGCCGATGAACTTCCAATGTTTCGGAGCGCCGAGCGCTGCCGAAATCGCGGTCGGATCGACGATCGATACCCAGCCCAAACCAAGCCCAGCTTCGCGCGCGGCCAGCCACAGCATCGTCACCATGCAGGCGCACGAGCTTTCGAGGGTTTCAGGCATCGTCTGACGGCCGAGCCCATGACCCTGCCCTGCATGATGATCGCAGAAAACCGCGAGGTGGACGGGCGCCGCATCGAAACCGGCGAGCTTCAATTTGTTGTAGAGGCTGGCTTGCTCGCCATCGTAGACGTCGGCCGATTTACGGCGCTCCGCCTCGAAGTTTCGAACGACCGCGGCGCGAACCCCCGCATCTTTGACATTCACGATGCGCCAAGGCTGGCTGTTGCCGACGGATGGCGCGAGATCGGCAAGGCGCAGCAGCCGGTCGATCAGAGCGTCAGGCACGGGCTCCTTTCTGAACCGCCGTACGTCACGGCGCCAGCGGATCAGCTGCTCTAGGGATACCGGAGCGGCCTGCCCGAACATTGAATTTTCAGAATCGCGAGATGTCATCGACAAAGGTTACCCGGCTCAGACCAGTCGTCAGAGTCTAAAACGCTCCTATAGCATCTTTGGTCCGGGGACAGAGAGGCCCGAGGTCGCAATCGCCCGGGCCAATCCCAAGAAATTGTTGGGATTTACGAACCCGCATCCTCGAGCATGTCCGCCTGTTTTTTCATCAGGCTGGTAACTTTCGCGGGCGGAATTTCAAATTCCCAGCCGCTAACCAACGCGGACATGGCGTCGGCGTCCTTTTTGGCATCGCCTTGGCCGGTGGGAATGATCGAAACCCAGGCCTGTTTGCCGTCGGATTTCAGATCGAGTTCGACTTTCAGGCCCTTGTCGGTCTCGAACGTCGCTTTGCCGGCGGTCTTCATCGTGTCGGATGGATTGGCCTTACGCACGTTGAGGAAATCGACGTAACTTGCGGACTCGATGATCTCATCAACCGAGTTCACGTATTTGAGCTTCTTGCCGGCCGGCATCT
Organism: Hyphomicrobium denitrificans 1NES1; assembly: GCF_000230975.2. Lineage (NCBI taxonomy): Bacteria > Pseudomonadati > Pseudomonadota > Alphaproteobacteria > Hyphomicrobiales > Hyphomicrobiaceae > Hyphomicrobium > Hyphomicrobium denitrificans. The sequence continues at coordinate 2,897,659 of NC_021172.1, forward strand.
GGCTGAGCTTGAAACTCTTGCCGTCAGCGTCTCGCTCGATTGTATACGCAGGCTCTCCAGCGACTTCGATCGATGCCGTCTTAATCGTATCGGTCGGCACGTCGACGACCCGCGTCTTAGCCCAGTCCTTGAGCTGCGCCGAGCCGTCGATCGCGCGGTCGGCGAGCCAAGTTTGCGTTTCGCCGGGACGGCGCACGTAGGTTCCGCTCTTACTCGCGCCGAAGGCATCGTTTTTCTTGTTGCCGACGATGATTTCGCCGACCGGTGCGCCGCCCGCATCGAGGAAACGGATAAGTCGCGCGGTCGATCCGCTCTGCTTCGGATCGGTGAGGCCCAGCAAGGCGAGCCGGTCTTTCCTGGCCGTCTTGCGCTCGACGAGGGAAGCCTGCGACGCCGAGACCATCAGCGTGCGGATCGCATCCACATTGGCCGGATAATTTTCCTGGCTCGGAATGATCCACTTGCCGTCTTGATTGGTGAGCTTCAGGACCTTGCCGCCTTGCTCGATCTCGATGGAGGCAACCTTGTCACCAGACGTTTTGAGAGTCGGCAGCATGGCTTCGCTTTTGCCGTTCGAGACGGTCCAGGGCTGCGTCGTCACGTAGGCCGATATGGCGACGGCAAGCGAGATAACGGCGACGACGAGCAGGGTCGCAAAATTGCGCGGCTTCATTTCCATCCCTCCTCAGCGATCGTTCTTCGGCCGGCGGCGCTGACGCGAGCGCCGCCACGAGAGTCCGGCCGCTGCCGCTCCGAGCATCAGCGGAACGAGGCCGATGTTGGCAAATTTGAGCCAGCCGTCGAGCGAGTCGATGTTCTCGCGCAGCGCCAGCTTGACCTTTCTCAGTTCGCGGCGGGTATCGAGCATCTCGCCACGGAACTTATCGACCGCCTGCTGCTCCTTGTCGGTCAGGATGATGCCGTTGCTGCCGTCGCCCGACGACTGGATCTTCTGCAATTCGGCCTGAGCCGTCTTCAGTTTCTCTTCGAGTGCTTCCTCCTTGGCGCGGAACTTCCGCTCGGCGTCGCGCCGCAGGTCCTCGACCAGCGTGAACGGGCGTTCCTTCACACCGCGTCCGCGCAATGCGATCAGCGCGTTGCTGCCGGAGAGATTTTCGAGCGCGCCGACGACGAACGCGGCGTTGTGAGCGGTCGGAATGACGACGTTCTGGCCCATCATCTGACGGTTGACCCAGAACTGATCCGCCAGGATATCGGTGTCAGCGACGACGATGACGTTGATCTTGCCGGACTTGACCGGTTGGGCCTTCACTTCCTTAACCGCCGGCGTGGCCGATGCCGACTTCGATGTATCCGCAGAGGCGTCAGTCTTGGTTTTGTCGTCCGCTTTCTTTTGGTCCTCGGGCTTCTTGGCGGCCGCGTCTGCGGGCTTCGGCGGCCCGTCGGGGAATGCCGACTTCGTTTCGCCCGCGAGCCGGGCCGCGAGCGTGAGCTTGTGGCCGCCCGAGACGTAGTCGCGCAGCAGAGCCAGCGGGTCAGCTCCGAATCCCACCTTTTTCGGTTCGATGATCTCAGCATCGCTACTCGTTTGCAGGATGGGTGTGAAGTCGACGGTCGAGCCGTCGACTTTGCTCAAGACTCCCGCCGAAGCGACGTTGATCTCATCAATGCCCGCGGCCAGCACATCGTTTGCGTTGATGCTCGACTTGTCGAGGCCAAGCCACGCAACGAAGTCCGTCACCATCGGCTGATTGCCGGGGCCATTGCCACCGAACTGCACGCGGCGTGCATGACGAATGTCGGCTGCGACCTGCTTATGATCGAAATTGACGCCCCAACCCTTCAGCAACTTGGCCAATTCTTCGCGGCCGTTGCCTTTATCCTGCAGCAGCTGCATCTCGGCTGATTCCGCGACCGGGTCGATGAAGGCAAGAAGCTTTCCGCCCTTCATCACATACTGGTCGATAGCGTATGCGGCTTCGGGCGTGAGCTTCGTCGGCTGCGCCACCATCAGGACGTCGACATCGGACGGAATCTGCTTGACGTTCTGGTCGATCGTGCGGACGTCGAAGAATTCACGGATCTGGCTCATGATGAGCCATGGCTGCGTTGCCTGCTGGCGCATCGGCGATTTGCCACCGTCGAGAGGCAGTGACGTCATCAGACCGATGGTGCGCTTTTTCGGGTTGGCCAGAGAGTAGATGAGCTTCGTGACATCATACTCAAGGAACGACTCGCGATCGGGAGAAAAGAAGGGGATAATCTCCTGATTATCGGTCGCGTTCGTCGCGACGAGGCCGAAGTAACCCGTCTCACCGTCCGCATTCAGGCGCAAGCCTCGAAGCCCTGCTGCGACCGCCTTGTCCTCTGCGTCCGAGAACGGCTCGGGATCGACGATCGAAAGCTGGAGCTTGCCTCCGGAAATGTCGCGGTATTGCTCGAAGAGCGCCCTGACGCGATCAAAGTAGCGCGCCGTGTCAGGCGACGCCGCGGCGAGGTTCTTTGAAAAATAGAGGCGCGTGCTGATCGGCTCCTCAATCGACTTCAGAATTTCGCGGGTCCCCTGCGAGATCGTGAACAACTTGTCCTGCGTCAGGTCGGCGCTCCAGGTCTTGAGACCGATCGAGGACACCAGATTGACGGACAGCAGGATGACCGCCGCCAGCGCCAAGCCCGACCAGGCCAGCGTCGAGCGCTTCAGCGTCGCGCACCACGCCACCAACGGCGCGAAGACGCGCTTCAACGGTTCGAAACGATCAGCCATGATCGAACCTCACTGCGCTTTCTTCTGGTCGATCGCGATGACGGTCGCGAATAGCCAGAAAATGATCATCGAGAAGAAGAAGATGAGCGTCGGCAGATCGAGCACGCCGCGCGTAATCCGCTGGAAGTGAGACAGGAAGCTCATCGACGCGACGGCATTGGCAACGAAGCCCGGCGTCCACGCCCGCACACTGTTCTGAACAAGGTCGAGACCGCTCATCGTGAAAAGGAAGCAGATAAGGGACGCGATGATGAACGCGATGACCTGGTTCTTCGTCAGTGTCGAAACGAAGGAGCCGATGGCGAGGAATGCACCGGCCATCAGGAAGCTGCCGAGATAGCTCGATAAGATGACGCCGTTATCGGGGCTGCCGAGGATGTTGACCGTGATCCAGATGGGAAAGGTCAGAACGAGCGCCAGGCCAATGAACGCCCAGGCTGCAAGGAACTTCCCGAGGATCGCTTCGAACGGCGTGACCGGGAGCGTCATCAGCAGTTCGATCGTGCCGCTCTTGCGCTCTTCCGCCCAGAGGCGCATCGCGACAGCCGGAACGAGCAGCAGGTAAAGCCAGGGATGATAGGCGAAAAAGGGGAAAAGATCGGCTTGCCCGCGATCAAAGAACTGACCGACGTAGAATGTCAGCGCGCCGGTGAGCGCCACAAAGACAGTCAAAAAGACCAGAGCGAGAGGTGTCGCGAAGTAGGCTCGGAGCTCACGCTTTGCGATGATCCAGGCTTGGTTCCAGGTTTCACGCATCGCGATCTCCCTCCTCCGGCATCGTGATTTGGCGGAATACGTCGTCGAGACGTCCGCGCTCGACGTAGAGCTCGTCGACCGGAATGTTTTGCGCTCGGAGAACAGCGGCAATCTCTGCGGCCGTCATTGTCTTCTGGCGTGGAATGGCGCGGAGGAGCAAATGGCCGTTCGGCTTGCCGATTGTTTCGACCCGCTCGACGACCGGGGCGCCTGAAAGCGCGCGAATAGCGGCGTCGGCGCGATCCGCGACAACCTTCAGCGATACGGCTCCGTGATAGTGCATCCGCTGCAGGAGATCGTCGGCAGTGCCGTCGGCAACGATGATGCCCTTATTGATGACGACTGCGCGCGAGCACACGGCTTCGACCTCTTCGAGGATATGGGTCGATATGATGATCGCCTTGTCGGCGGCCATTTCGGAAATGAGCTGGCGAACGTGGTGTTTCTGGTTGGGATCGAGGCCGTCGGTCGGCTCGTCCATGATGAGCACAGGTGGATCGTGGAGAATGGCCTGCGCGAGGCCAACACGGCGTTTGTATCCCTTCGATAGCGTGTCGATGACCTGATCGAGAACAGGCTCAAGCCCTGCGCGGTCCACGGAGCGAGCGACACGAGACGTTATCTCCGCGCCGCGAAACCCTCGGATTTCCGCGATGAACGAAAGAAACGTGCGCGGCGTCATCTCGCCGTAAGAGGGCGCTCCTTCCGGCACATAGCCGAATAGCATTTTCGCTTTTTTCGGCTCTTCGAATACGTCGATGCCACAAATCGCGGCCTTGCCGGCATCGGGTTCGAGGAACCCGGTGATCATCTTCATCGTCGTCGACTTGCCGGCACCGTTCGGCCCGAGAAAGCCGAGCACTTCGCCTTTAGGGACCTTGAGGGAGATACCGTCGACAGCTTTGATGTCGGCAAATCGCTTGTGAAGTCCGACGGCTTCAATAAGGACCGTCATGAAGACCTCCCGATGAAGTTGGATTGCGATCGATGTCGGGTGGACTATTCCAACAGGCGGGTCAGCTCAAGGGGCTGAAATCCTTAAATTTCAGACATCTAATCAGGAGCCGTCGCGTCATCGGCGAATGGAAAAATTGTCCGGGAGAATTTTTCGCGATGAGAAATTTTTATGCGAAGCTGACCGCGCGAGTCGAGCGGCGGCAATCTACGCAAAGACGATCGCCGTTTATTGCATCATCCGCGCGGCGTGGTTGTCCGCATCGCGCACAAAGCTCGTGATGCCCTTGGTGGACGCCGTGCTCGAGCGCGACACGCTCGTCAAAAACGAAACACTCGCCGCGCCAAAGGCTTTGCTCAGAGGGAATTTCCTCGAGGTATTTGAGAATGCCGCCGCTCAATTGATAGACATCAGTAAATCCTCGTGCCAGGAGATATGAACTCGCCTTCTCGCAACGGATGCCGCCGGTGCAGAACATCGCGATCTTCTTTTCAGGCGCGCCCTGAAGCTCGGCCGCAACGTAGTCGCGAAACTCGCTGAATGCGCGCGTGCGCGGATTGCGCGCGCCTTCGAACGTGCCGATGCCGACCTCGTAGTCGTTCCGCGTGTCGATGACGAGAACATCAGGATCAGAAATCAGCGCATTCCAATCTTTAGGCTCGACGAGGTGACCGGTCACTGCGGACGGGCGAAGGTCCGGAACGCCGAACGTCACGATCTCACGTTTGATTTTTACCTTGAAGCGCTGGAACGGATGCGATGCCGCGTTCGAATATTTGACGGTGAGACTTGCAAAGCGGGAGTCCGATCGCAGCTCGCTCACGACCGCCGCGACGTCCGTTTCTGGTCCGGAAATAGTCGCGTTGATCCCTTCATGGGCAAGGAGGATCGTGCCCTTGATGTCGCGTTCCGCGCAGAACAAGCGAAGCTCGCGCTGTAGGGTAACGGGATCATCGATATCGACGAACTTGTAGAACGCGGCGACGGTCACGCGCGCTGCCTGATCAATCATCGTGCCATGAATCTCGTTATTCGTTTCGTGTGGTTAGCGCCGCACAGATAATTCATGGCAGCGCCGCGGGCTTCTGGCCGTCGACGGACTCAGTCGCCGTTTTAGCGGGCCATAAAACCGGCGCGAGGAGTTTCGCGGCTATCAGCTTCTCTCCGGCGACGGTCAAGTGATTATCATCGAAATAGAGCACCGCACCATCCATTGCGGCCTTACATTCGTTCTCATTGCAGAGCGTTGGAAGCAAGGAAATATAGGTCGTGCCTGCGGCCGAGGCTATCTTGTCGAGCGTGGCGTCAAGATCCTGCAGGGCCTTCATGTCGGGCTGAAAAGCATACGCGTCCGGCTTCGTTCCGAGCATGGCCTTACGTGCCAGCGTGGCTGGCACCGGAAGCTGGTTCGGATGCGGCGGCACTTGGCCCAGAACGATGACGCGATGTCCCGCCGCAGACAAAGCGCGAAGCACGGAGTCCAGGCCGCGCGTAAACTCGGTCGGGTATTCGTGCGTCCATGCGATAGCGTTCGTCGCGACAATAATCGTCGTCGGCGCGAGCGAAACAAGATGCTCGATCATTCTCGCATTGTAGCCCGGACATTCGCCTTTGCTCGGATAGGTAAAATCGAGCGCCGGCGGACAGCCCGATGCCGTCAACTCGCGGACGCTCTCGTTTCTCGGTTCCGCGAGCTCACCCAAAGCGACGCTCAACTCGGCGCCGTGGCTGTCGCCATAGACGATGGCCGTCGGCGCGACCGGCGCACCGAGCACACAGGACTTATCGAAGTCGCCTGCGAGCGTGCCGTCGAAATGGCATGCGGTTCGCTTCGGGCTGGTATCCTGGGATGCTGCGGCTATGCCCAGAATTTCGGCTGGGAAACGGTTCGGCATGCCTTGCAAACTCACCAGCACCGCCGCCGGTATCGCCAGTGCGCCAAGGCTCAACCCGCCTCCGGCAAAGACCATTTTCCGAGTTCGCTCGGCACGGACGCGACGCCTGAAGGGCGTTTCGACGAAGCGCCATGTCAGAACCGAAAGCCCGGTCGCCGCGCAGATCAACAGGAGTTGCTGGGACGGAGTGAACGGCTGCACGAGCAGCAGCTTCGCGAAGACGATGAGCGGCCAGTGCCAAAGGTACAGGCTGTAGGAAATCAGGCCGATGAACACCATCGGTTTGAAGCTCAGGCATCGCGCGGCCAGCGTCCCGCCGCCTGCCCAAATGACGAGCGCAGCACCGAGACACGGCAGCAACGCCGCATAGCCTGGGAAAGGCGTCTTATCGTTGAAGAACAACACGGCCAATGCGATGCCGAGCAGGCCGAGCGCGCTTGCGGTTTCTCGGTGCCAGGTCTCTCTCGGGGGGCGAACAAGTCCAAGGGCAACAACGCTACCCATGAGCAGCTCCCAGGCACGGGTATGAATCAGAAAGTAGGCAGACCGTGGATCTTCCGGAGTGAGCGCGATGCTCATCGCAAGAGAGACGGGCAGTGCCCCACAAACAAGCAATGAAACGCCTCTTTGCCCAAACCTGTAGGCCAGCGAGAGCAGCAGCGGAAAGACCACGTAGAATTGCTCTTCGACGCCGAGGCTCCATGTGTGCAGCAGGGGCTGCGTCGCGGCGGCCGGATCGAAATATCCAGTCATGTTCGCGAACCAGACGTTGCTTACAGACAGGGCGGCCGCCAACAGACTCGCGGCATATGCCTTCAATTCATCCGGAAGCAGAACGGCGACCGCAGCCACGGTGGAACATGCGCCGACAAAGACCAGAGCCGGGACGATCCTGCGGATGCGCCGCTCGTAAAAGCTCGCGATGCTGAACCTTCCGGCGCGCAGGTCGTCGGCAATAATGTGTGAAATCAGAAAGCCGGAGAGCACAAAGAAGACGTCGACGCCGACGTAGCCGCCGGAGAATGATTTCATTCCGAGGTGGCAAAGGAACACGGCCACGACCGCGACGGCCCTCAGGCCATCGAGTTCGGGCCGATATCTGAGATTTGCGTCCCCCACCCGTCGCGCTCCAGCCGGTTGCCTCCGCTATAACGCACGCAGGTGAGGATACCCAGCGCTCCACGCGGGCATGCTGCAGCGTATACGCGGTGGCGCACGGCAAACATCTTGGTCTTTGAGGATTAGTTCTGTGGGAAAGCAAATGGTGCCCAGGGCCGGAATTGAACCAGCGACACTGCGATTTTCAGTCGCATGCTCTACCAACTGAGCTACCTGGGCTTGCCTCCGCGGCCAGGGGCCCATGCGAAGTCCGGCCCTTATAGGGGGGCATTTGCCGTGATGCAAGCGCGACGAAACCGCGTTGACCGGCTTTATCCTTTGTCCGCGTCAGACCCCTTATCTCCACCCGGCGGACCGCCACCATCACCCTCGTCTTCCTCCCGGCCAGGCACGGCGTAACCTCCGCTGAACCACTTGGCGAGGTCGATGTCGGCGCACCGCTTCGAGCAGAACGGACGGTAGGCCACGACCGCAGGCTTGCCGCAAATCGGGCACCGCACGGGTTTGCTGCCGGGTTCGGAAGACGTGCACATACCGTCAAAGATCTCAGACGCGATCGACTTCGGCGTATCGCAGCCAGTTGTACTGGATCGGAAACTTCTCGGAATTTAGCAGTCCGACGACCTCGGTCAGCGGCAGTCCGACGACGTTCGTGTAAGAGCCGATCAGCCGCTGCACGAAACAGCCGGCCAACCCCTGAATGGCATAGCCTCCGGCTTTGCCGCGCCATTCACGCGAGGCGATGTAGGATTCAAGCTCCGAGCGGTTGATGTAGCGGAAGCGGACGCGCGTATCGACGATTTTCGTCCGTATGCGATCATCCGGCGTGATGAGACAGACGCATGTCTGGACCTTATGGGTTCTGCCCGACAGGAGTTGTAGGGTCGCCATCGCTTCCTCAACGTGCATCGGCTTCATCAGGATCTTACGGCCCATTGCAACGACCGTATCGGCGGCCAGAACGTAGGAGTCGGCAAGATCACGGTCGTTGGCGATCTGGTCGCGCGCGACTTCGGCCTTGGCTTTTGCCAGCCGCGTGACGAGGGCCCGGGGCATTTCCCCGCGGCGCGCGCTTTCGTCGATCGAGGCCGGACGGAGAGCATCCGGCGTTACCCCTATCTGCGCAAGGAGTGTAACCCGGCGCGGGCTGGCGCTGGCGAGGACGAGCCGCGGCCGCTCGATTTCGGCCTTCGACGTTGCCCGCTCGCGCGCCATCGACCGCCGCAACGTTTCCCGGCTCGGCGCATCGGAGCGGGCGAAGGCGGGAAGGAGCGCGGATTTCAGCGAAGACATCATGGGCGGCCTGCAAGAGGTGCGAAGCGTCTCGACACCAAAAAAAGATGCGCGGACAATGGGCAAGCTATGGACATTTAGCAAGACCTCAGCGCGTTGCGGGGGAGTGGAAAACAAGGCATGAATAGCCCTGCAAATGAGCGGCTATGATGGCGACAATGGCTCTGAAAACCGATCCCGCCGGCCTTCTTGCTCGAACCCCGCTTTTTGGCGGGCTGGACGAGGCGAGCCGCCAGGCCGTCGCTGGCGAGCTTCGGGAAGCGTCCTACGAGCCGGGGCAGGTCATATTCTCGCGCGGCGACCCGGGTTCCGATCTCCATATCGTCAGCAAGGGTCGTATCCGGCTCTCGGTTCTGACATCGGATGGGCGCGAGTTGTCGTTCGCCCACGTCGAGCCGCCGTCGATCTTCGGTGAACTCGCGATCTTCGATGGGCGGCCGCGCTCGGCGGACGCAACGGCGGTCAACAAAGTCGAGACGCTGTTGCTTTCGAAGGCTGCCTTCCTGCGCCTCCTCGCATCGCACCCCTCGGTCGGAGAAGCGGCGGTGCGCTTCCTCGCCAGCCGGCTTCGCGATGCTGACGAGCAGCTCGAAGCCATCGCGCTGCATCCGATCGAAGCACGGCTGGCGCGTTTCTTCCTGGCATCCGTCAGGCAGAAAGACCCTTCCGGCAAAGCCGAGAAAATCTCGCTGGCCTTGCCGATTTCCCAGAGCGAGCTGGCGCTTTTGGTCGGGGCCAGCCGCCCCAAGGTGAACGCCGCGCTGCAGCTACTCGAGTCGGAAGGGGCCATCGAACGCCGGGGACAGCAGGTCATTTGCGACATTGCAGCGTTGAGCGGCGTCGGCCGTCTCGATGACAAAGACTAGCGGCAGACTGATTTTCGGCGCGGCCCGGACCTAATCACATGACGATCGCCGATCGACACAATGAGCATGGTTGGCCGCAGGGACGGTTTGCTTTGATCAGGCAAATCGTTCGTCCGGCAAGGGCGATCTTCGGCGCGATCGCGCGCATCGGCATCAAAGACTATCCTCCGGATACCCAGCGGCGCTTGAAGATTGTCAACGTATTTTCGTTCCTCGTCGTCGTCACGACATTCATCTACGCGATGCAGCTCTGGATGTCGGGCGACAAAGCGATGATGCCCGTCGTTCTGATCAACCTCGGCCTTGCCGTCATCGTCTCGTTTGTGCCGCTGATGCACAGGTTCAACGAGATGGCGGGCGGCCTGCTGCTTGTCGTTGCCGAATTCACCGCGCTCATCGGATTTACGTCCTACTTCGGACGCTTGGGCGGGGCGCCCCTGCAATATGTCGTGGCGGCGGCCGCACCGTTCGTGATTTTCGAAGCGCGGCGGTTCTGGCTCGTCTTCGCGATCGTGACGACGGCGCTCATTCTGCACCTCGTCGCCTGGTTCCAGTTTCCGACGGACGCAGCGCGGCTGCATACCGATCCGAGAGTTCTCAATTCCCTTTACGTGCAAGGTGCAATCACGACGTTCGGATTGATTGCGGCATGCGTCTACTATGCTTTCGGCCTTGTCGAGAACGCCAAGGCGGAAACCGAAACGGTCCTGCGCAACGTCCTTCCCGACGATGTCGTCGAGCGTCTGAAGGCAGCGCCGGGCGAGACGATCGCGGACGGGTTTTCGGATGCATCCGTGCTTTTTGCTGACATCAGCGGCTTCGTTCGTTTGGCCCACGAGCTTGGGCCGGAAAGAACCGTCGCGCTTTTGAACCGGCTCGTCACTGCCTTCGACGAGCTGGCGCAGCGCCACGGCGTCGAAAAGATCAAGACGATCGGTGATGCCTACATGGTTGCATCGGGCGTGCCGATTCCGCGGCCTGATCATGCGCAGGTTTTAGCGGCGATGGCGCTCGATCTGCTCGTTGCCGTCCGAGACGTCAGTGCTGCCGAGAACCTGGACCTCAACGTCCGCATCGGCATGGCGTCCGGCCCGATGATGGCGGGTGTCATTGGAAGGAATAAATTCAGCTATGACGTATGGGGCGATCCGGTGAACATGGCGAGCCGGCTCGAGCAATCAAGCGAAGTGGGGCGCATTACCATTTGCCCTACTTGCCATGCCGCATTGAAGGATGCCTTCATCCTCCGGCCGCGCGGGCTGATCGACATCAAGGGCGTAGGCAAGCAGGAAGCCTGGTTCCTGGACGGCAGGCGAGAGTCCGGCTCAGCCCTTCCAGTGCAGTGAGCAGACGAGCGTAAACAGCCTGCGGGCCGTATCCTCGTCGATGATGATTTTCGGCAGCAGCTTATCGCGCAGCAGAACGCTGCCTTCGTCGTGGAGAGCGCGGCGGCTGACGTCGATGGCCTGAATGCGCGCGGGCGGCGCGGTTCTAACCGCTTCGTAGTAGGACTCGCAGACCATGAAGTAGTCCTTCATGATGCGTTTAAGGGGCGTCAACGCCACGGTGTGCTCGAAGCTCTGTCCATTGCCTGCCGCGGCAACGTTCATTTGGAGACGGTCGTCAACGATCGAAAGATGCAACTTATAAGGGCCATCATCCAAGTCTTCGACACGGAAGGTGTTGCCGTCGAGAATATCGAAAATAGCAACTTCCCGCTCATGCTCAGCATTCACGTTCGCGCGGCCGAGCGATTTCGTGTCGAGCGTAATTTCCGCCAGACGATCACAACTATCGGCGCTGCTCACGGTTTGATCCATTCTGCCTCAAGTCGTTTTGGCAAGACGTACTTCCACAGAACGGCGATGGCCTTCCAATCCTTCGGCGCGCGCCAGCGTCATCGCCGCAGGCCCCAGCGCCGCCAAAGCCGCCTCATCAAGCTTCAGAATCGACGTGCGCTTCATGAAATCGAGGACTCCGAGGCCAGAGGAAAAACGCGCGCTCCGTGCGGTCGGCAGGACGTGGTTGGAGCCGGACACGTAGTCGCCGATCACTTCGGGAGTCACATGTCCAATGAAAATCGCGCCAGCGTTGCGAATGCGTTTCGATAGATCTTCCGCATTCTCCGTCGCGATTTCGAGATGCTCGGCGGCGACGCGATCTGCCAATGCCGGAGCTTCGTCGAGCGATTTTAAAACTATCGTCGCACCAAAAGCGTTCCAGCTTTCGCCCGCGATATTTCCGCGCGGAAGCGTCTGCAACTGACGAGCGACGGCTTGTTCGACGGACGCCGCGAAATTTTCGTCGTCGGTCATCAAAATCGACTGCGCGGCCGTGTCGTGCTCCGCCTGAGCGATCAGATCGCTCGCTATACAGTCCGGATCGTTGTGGCCATCGGCGATGACGAGAACCTCGGACGGGCCTGCAATCGAATCGATGCCGACAATACCGAACACCTGCCGCTTGGCAGCGGCGACGTAGGCGTTGCCCGGTCCGACGATCTTGACGACGGGACGGATCGTTTCGGTTCCGTAAGCCAGCGCGGCAACGGCTTGCGCGCCGCCGATGCGATAGATCTCGGTGATGCCGGCGATCTTGGCCGCCGCCAGAACCAACGGATTCAATTCTCCGCCGGGAGACGGGACGACCATCACGATGCGCGGCACGCCGGCGACTTTCGCAGGCACCGCATTCATCAGGACCGAACTCGGATAGGATGCGAGGCCGCCCGGCACATAGAGGCCTGCCGATTCCACCGCCGTCCAACGATGTCCGAGTTCGACGCCCGCGGCGTCGCGGTAGCGATCATCTGACGGTAGCTGGCGTTTGTGATGATCGGCGATACGATCGTGCGCGAAGTGTAGGGCATCGAGTGTCTCTTTCGAGCACTCGCGAACAGCTGCTTCGATTTCCGCGGCCGTTACGGCAATGCCTGATTTTCGCAGATCGAGGCGATCGAATTTGAGAGTGAGGTCGACGAGGGCCGCGTCACCGCGCGCGCGAATGTCAGCGATGATGTCTCTTACGGCGTTGTCGACGTCGACGGAGACTTCGCGCTTTTGCGAGAGCAGGGTTGCGAACTGCTGCTCAAAATTCTTATCGACGCTCTTCAGCCGCATCGGCATAAGCACTGTTCCTCAGAGCGTTAGGGACCCAACAAATTCAGCCTGCGTCTTCGGGGTGCTCCGGCGAATGTTTCGTGGCCCAAGCCGCCCCGAGGTCCTTCAACTCGACCTCGACGCATTCGACGTGGAGCCGAATGGCCGCCGCGCCCGAAAAAGTCAACGTGACATTGCCTTCCGGCGTTTCCGATCCACCGGTCGGTTCAAACGTAATTGCCAGCAATGCGAGCGCCGCGCGCTTATCCTTAAGATCAATTCCCTGCAGTTTGGCACCTAGGACACGCTCAAAGCGAATGCCCGTCCGGCGGCGTTCGAACTTCTCCGATGGCGCATGCGGTTTCGATTTTGCCTCGGCGAGCTTCCCCCAGTCGAACCGGTTGGCGATCACGACGAAGCGCTTTTCGCTCGGTAGATACGTCATTTCGCCGACGCGGAGCAGGGCATCCTGCAGGTGTGCGGAGATGACGTTCAAGTCTTCTGCGTCGAGAGCGATGAGTTTGAGGTCGGGCATCGATGCTGACAATCTCCCGGCGAACGCCTGAAAAACCATGCTATCCGACGGAGTGTTATCGGGCGGGCGGGGCTGGTGCAATATCGTCCCGAGGAGGAATGTAGCGTCTCGGCGTCAGCCGCTCGCCAGCCGCTCGATGTTGGCCCCGCAACGGCTGAGTTTCTGCTCCAGCTGCTCGAAACCGCGATCCAAGTGGTAAACACGATTGATCACCGTCTCACCCTCGCCTGCGAGACCGGCAATGACCAGCGATACCGACGCCCTGAGGTCGGTTGCCATGACCGGCGCACCCTTCAGCGTCTTGACGCCTTTGATCGTCGCCGTGTCGCCGTGAAGCTGGATATCGGCTCCGAGACGGGCCAGCTCCTGCACATGCATGAAGCGGTTTTCGAAAATCGTTTCGCGAATGATACTCGTTCCGGAGGCGAGGGTCAGCAGCGCCATCAGTTGTGCCTGCAGGTCGGTCGGAAAGCCCGGAAAGGGCTCCGTTTCTATCGAGACAGGCTCGATGCCGCCGCCATTGCGCATCACGCGGATGCCGGTATCGGTCGCCTTCAAGGCCGTGCCGGTATTGGCGAGGACATCGAGCGCCGCTTTCAGATCGTCGATGCGGCCACCTTCCAGGGTCACATCGCCGCCTGTCGCGGCGACGGCCATCGCGAAGGTTCCGGTTTCGATGCGATCAGGGAGGACTGTGTGAACTGCGCCTTCGAGGCGGTCGCGCCCTTGAATTCTAAGCGTCGACGTGCCGATGCCTTCGACCTTGGCGCCCATCTTCGAAAGGCAGCTCGCGACGTCACCGATTTCCGGCTCGCGCGCGGCGTTCTCAATGACGGTCTCTCCTTTCGCCAAAGCCGCCGCTAGCAGGACGTTATGCGTGGCGCCGACCGAAACTTTAGGAAATACGATGCGCGTGCCGCGCAGTCCTTTCGGAGCCCGTGCGATGACATAGCCGGCATCGATGTCGATCTCGGCGCCGAGCGCCTTCAATCCCATCAGATGCAAATCGACGGGGCGCGTTCCGATCGCGCAGCCACCTGGCAGCGATACCTTCGCTTCGCCCATGCGTGCAATCAGCGGACCCAGCACCCAGAAGCTGGCGCGCATCCGCGAAACCATTTCGTAGGGTGCCGTCGTGTCGACGATATCGCGAGCGGTCAGATGGAATGTCTCGCCGAGGTGCATCGCCGGACCCGGCCGCTTGCCGTCAACTGCGAGGTCAACGCCATGGTTGCGCAAGATGCGCACGAGCAGGTTGACGTCGGCAAGGTTCGGAACATTTTTAAGCGTCAGCCGGTCCTCGGTCAGGAGGCTGGCAATGAGTAGCGGCAAGGCCGCGTTCTTGGCACCGGAAATCGGGATCGTGCCACGGAGTGCCTGACCGCCGGTAATCCTGATCCGATCCATAAATGCCTTCTGGCTCCAAGCGTAAGGCAAGTCCTTGCGGCAGCGAAGATTCGCGTCTTTGCCCGTGTCGCTGATACTGGTTTCGCGGCAGGTCCCGCAAGGGAGTTTTGCCGATGGACGCCCCGAGCGCACCCTTCTGGAACAATTACTCGCCCGGGGTGTTGTCTTTGCCACCCGTTCGGCTGCGAGCGGCCTCTTTGCGGCGTTTCAAGTTGGCCCGCAGGACTTCCGCGAGGCGCTCGGCACGCGCTTCCTTGGGTGAGGGGCCCTGGCTTTTTTCCTTTGAAATTCGGTCGGTCATGCGTATCCCGGCGGTCGCTCATATCCCAAGTCATGGTCCTGCGACATCGTCTCGGAGAGCTTGGCTTTCGGTCTTGCCCCTCGTCAAGCCTTGTGGCAGTGTCCGGCCGCCTGCCAAGCGGGCACCACGCGCGTCGGTTTCGTCGGCGCGCTTGCTTTTTCTTGGGCGCCGATTGCCGGCACCCTGAGGCCGTCTAGGCTGCCGTAGCTCAGTGGTAGAGCACTCCCTTGGTAAGGGAGAGGTCGAGAGTTCAATCCCCTCCGGCAGCACCATCAAAATCCCTTTATTTCAAAGGCTTTTTGGGCACTCTGTCGGATAATCATGGTTCGAACATGTCAGGAACGGCCGGGATGCCAGCGGGAGAGACGCGAGGCGGGATTCAAAGCCGAATCTTTGGTGGCTCCCAGGACGGATCTTGATTGATCCCGGCTGCCACGCAGTAACGACGCAAACCCGTCAATGCCGGCTCCTTATCGGAGCCAAACTTCTTTCCGATGATCCAACCTGTAAGCCGCATCGTAAACGCTTCTCGGCCTTCCGTGCTCATGTCATCTACACACCGGAAAACTTGCTCGATGAGCATAAGGGCGCGTTCGCAATCGCTTTGCTCTGGCTCTGGGGTGCGCCGTAACGCCAGAAGCTCCGAAATACGCGTATATGACTCTTCCTGTCCCATAGGAGCATCCTAGCGGAGAAGGCAGGCGCACATAATTGTCAGAAACGACAGGCGGCAAATTCAAGCCGGGTGACCTGCGGCGATCGTCACGAGGCACGCTAACGCGACGGCTCGTCCTGCGGTGCAATTCAGACCGCGATGAGCTGTTGCGCGACGGCTTTGGCAACAGCCTGGGTCGTCGTGATGCAGTTCAGTTTTTCACGTGCGGAATTCAGGTGGAAACGAACAGTTCGTTCACTGATTCCGAGAATGATGCTTGCCTCCCAAGCGGATTTTCCCGCCGCGACCCACCGAAGGCAGTCGAGCTCGCGTGCGGAAACGACGAGAGCTTCGGACGTATCCACCCCGTTGCGCCGGAGCATGTGGCAGTGAAAGTATTCACCTAATATCTTCAGTTCGCTGAGTTCCGGCGCAATTTCGTTGTCCAAGTCATCTCCGCCCGGGGCGCTCCTGAAGCCGAGAATCGCAAACTCGCCGCGTCGCGACGTGAGCTGCACGGCGCCAGATGGCGCATCGCCAGTGAGCAGCTGATTGCCGTCCGATTGTCTGCACGCCATTTCGACAGTGCGGATCTCGGCAAGACGGTGCATCGGCACAGCCCTGCTTGTGATCGCCTGGCTGGCCATATCTCCTGAAAACGCACAGTGTACGAACGAGCCGCTCGAAAAGCGCGGGATGTTCACGCACAAATACCAAATATCCGAGAGCCGATAGATTTCGCGCGCGGCCATAAGGAATGCAATGCCCTTGTCTCGCTCGACGACCGTGCTCCGATCGTCAACGATCTCTGATAATATACCCGCTAACATGATGACTTTCCGATAATATCGTTCACCGAGATGATTTAGAGAAGCTTTGGGGTTCAATCATTTTTCCCTGAAGGCTCGCGAGAAGCTGCCCATGATCGGCTCCATCAGATAGTCGAAGAGCGTCCGTTCTCCGGTCCGGATGTAGAGGTCCGCAGGCATGCCAGGCGTGGGCTTGAAGTTCGCCACCTTGGCCTTGACGTCCGTATCGTCGAGCTTGACGCGAACGATGAATGAGCCACGGTCGGTTGTTTCCGGTGTCGCCGTCAGCATCGAAGGCCGATCTGCAATGGTGTCGGCGGAAAGATAGGTTACGCGTCCGTCGATCATTGGCGTTATGCGCTGGTTCAGGGCGGAGAGCCGAACGGTCGCAGACTGTCCTTCTTTAACGTGCGCTACCTGGTTTGGACTGATGCGCCCCTCGATGATGAGTTCGTCGTTCACGGGCAACAGCTCCAGGATGGTGCCGCCCGCGGAGACGACACCACCTCGTGTGTGCTGGTTGAGCTTTACGACGATGCCTCGGACGGGAGCCTTTATTTCGGTTCGCTCGACGACATCCTTCGCGGCTCGAATCTGTTCCGTTACATCGTCGAGCTCGGATTCGGTCTGCCGCAACTCCTCGACGGCCTTCTGAGTCACTGTCGAATGGACGGATGCGATTTGCTGCTCGGCGCGTGCGATCTGCTGGCGACTGTCTGCCACGCGCCCAACAAGTTCGCCAAGCTGGCCGGTCAACGCCGCCTCGTCGCGTTGAACCGAATAGACTTCCGTTCTGCGAATAAGGTCGCGATCAAGCAGAGAATTTTTGGCTTTGAGCTCTTCCCCAAAAAGACCGAGCCGTTCCTGCGTCGCCTTGATCTGCGCCTGATAGCCGACGATGCTTTCCTTGAGACCGGCAATCTCCCTCTGCATCACGGCATCTTCGTTCTCGGCTTTCTTTCGGCGCGAGTCGAGTTCAAGCTGCTGGCGGTTGATGATCGTCTGCACTTCAGGATCGTCGATATCGATATCGGACGTTGACGGCAAAACGAACGTGCTCTTGCCGGCAAGCTCGGCTTCAAGGCGCGCCTGCGTCGATACCAGTCTATATTTTCTAAGCACGAGCATGCGCAGCTTGGCGACTGCGGTCGTCGGATCGAGCCGCACCAAGATCTGCCCTGCTTCGACGAGATCACCTTCTTTGACGGCAACCTCGCTGACAATGCCACCTTCAAGATGCTGGATCTGCTTATTTTGCCCGGCGGCGACGAACGTTCCGGAGGTAACGACCGCGCCATCCAATGGCGCCGTCGCGGCCCACGCACCAAATCCGACAGCACAAACAGCGACTACGCCCAGCCCGATCAAGCTCGGAAGGCGTGAACTCCTGGATACGCCCCTGTGCCATTCATCTATCCCAGGACAGCCAAGAAGCATTTTCATTCCCCTGACACATGCGAACGAAGATCAAAGTTATTTGCGAACATTCTCACGCTGATGGAACAGGAGCCGCTTGGCTGACGAGGCGATGGAGCACATCGCGTGGCGCGCCAAAGCCTTCCATTCGTCCCGATCGCAAGACCAGAACCTTGTCGACGGTATTCAAGAGCGCGGGGCGCTGCGTAATCAGGACAATCGTTACGCCGCGCTCCTTCGCTCTCATCATGCTGTCGGCCAAAGCCTTCTCTCCAACCGAGTCGAGGTTCGAGTTCGGTTCGTCGAGCACGATCAGCGAAGGGTTGCCGAAGAACGCACGGGCCAGAGCGATGCGCTGTTTCTGTCCGCCCGAAAGGGGCGCACCATTGCGGTCAAGCACCGTTTCGTAACCGGCGGCGAGCTGGCAAACCATGTCGTGGACGCCCGCGACGGCGGCCGCGTCATAAATCTCCTTGTCCGGAAGGTCAGTGCGGAGCCGACAAATATTTTCTTTGATGGTTCCGGGGAAGAGCTCGACCTCTTGCGGCAGATAGCCTGTGAACTCTCCGAATTGGCGGCGATCCCAGTTGCGCAACTCCGTTCCGTCGAGCCGCACCTTGCCTGCCGTCGGAAAGAGGCAACCAACTAGGATGCGGGCAAGGGTCGATTTTCCGGACCCCGACGGACCGACGATTGCAAGCGACTCGCCGGGTTTGAGTTCGAAATTCAAGCCGTTCAGGATCGGCTCGCGCGTGCCCTGCGGAATGTAGAGAAGGCGTTCGACGCTCAATTTTCCCGCGGGCCGGGGAAGCCTCAGTTTCGACTTTTCCTTGCTCAACCCTTCGAGCGCGGTCCTTACGCGGGCATAGGCGGCACGCGACTGCACGACCGATCGCCAGCCCTCGATCATTCCTTCGAGCGGCTGAAGGGCGCGGCCACCGATGATCGAAGCCGCAATCATCATGCCGCCCGTCAACTCTCCCGCTAAAGCAAGATGTGCGCCCCAGCCGAGGACCACGATCTGCGTTACCAAGCGCGCGAATTTCGACGCGCCGCTGATCCAAAAGTTGCGGTCGTGCGCATTGATCTGCGATGCAAGCGCAGGCGCTTGCTCGCGGCCCCAATGCAGAATGCTTTCATTCAGCATTCCCATCGCATTGATGACCTGCGCATTGCGGGCGAGGGATTCTGCGTGCGCGTCCGCCTTCGAGGAGAACGAACCGGCTTTGCCGAGAGGCCCGGCCGTCGCCGTTTGGTTCAGCAACGCAATTGCGAAAAGCACAAATCCTGCGGCCAGAACGATCGCGCCGAGGCTTGGATGGATAAGGAAGATGACGCCGAAATAGAATGGTGCCAGAGGGGCATCGAACAGCAGGAGCATCGTGGGACTGGATAGAAAGCTGCGTACCTGATGCAGGGAACGAAGCGCCTGCAGGCTGCCGCCCTCTCCCGTCGGCGCCGACATTACGATACCGGCGAGGATCGGTCCGCCGAGAATGACCTCCATCGAGGCGGCGAGCCGCCCGAGCACTTGACGACGCAAGATGTCGAGCACCGAAAGCGTGGCCAGCAATCCGACCGCCAGCGCCGAGAGCATCAGCAATGTATCCAGACTGCGGCTTGTGAGAACTCTGTCGGATATCTGGAACAGATAGATCGGCATCGTGAGCATGAGGACGTTCACGAACAGCGAGAACAGAGCTACGATGGCAAACGTCCGCCGCGAGATCGTGCGCCACTTGGCCAGGGGATCGACGGCTCGATCCGCCTGCGATGCATGCGTTTCGTGTGCCGCGGCAGCGACACTCTTCCACTTGCCGATTTCGGCACGCAACGCCGCGAGGCGCCGAAGAGCGATATGAGGTTCCGCCGGCGCGGACACAGATTGCATCTGCTCGTCGCGGATCCGCTCGAGATCTACGATCGCCCCGTCATCCGCTTCTTCGATGCGATTGCGTTCGTTTTCAGCAATAAAAAGATTATTCATTTGCAGCCGCCCCCTGATGACGATTTGCACTCAATGCATCGAGCTTCGGCTAGCCGAACAGGCCCAGGTGCAGATGGGAATGCAGATCGTCGAGAACGGTGGGATGCACGGGAGACTGCACGCTGCCATGATCATCGGTGTCGGACGCGGGATCGGCTGTATGGGGGCCGATTCCGATCGCGCTGGTGATGATGGTCGTGATGCCGCCGGTGTCAGTGGAGGTCGAAGCCGACACGCTTGCGTCATGAGACGTATCGCTTAGGGCGAGATTGAATTGCGAATAAGCCGACGTGCTTGCGACGGCGTCGTTGGACGCGACCGTGTCCGGTGTCTCAGCAGCGAACGACAGCGAGCCCGGCGACGAGACGCCTAAACTATCCAAGGTATTTCCCAACAAGTCATGGATCCCGCTCGCGACGTCGGCGCCAGAAGCAATGACCGAGCCGACAGAATCGGCGGTTGATCCGATAATGCCGGCTGCGTTGCTGCCGACGTCACCGAGGCCGGTAATCAAACTCGCGTTGCCGAGCACATGGATCGTCGAGTCGGCAACGGTCGTTACCGTCGATGTCAAATCGGAGAGCAACGGCGCAGCGTCACCGAGAAGCCCACCGACAGCGTGTGTCGCCGTATCGACAACATCGCCGACAAGACCGCCGGCGACGCCCGTTACCATGCCGAGTGTCGCGTCGACCGTCGACGTCACCTCTCCAGTGAGATCACCCAAGCCTCCTACGATCTGAGCCACCACCTGGGCGGCGTCTTGAACCGTGGCGTCTGCGATGCCGATGACGGGAGCTACGATCCCGGTGACATGCTCGACGACATCGACGACCGGATTTACGACCGTGTTGAGGATTGTCGTGACGTTCGACGTCAGATCGTGGCTGTCTGTGCTGACGTAGTTATTGATGATCGTTGTCGCCGCATCGTGGCTGTCCGACGAATAGTAATTGTTGTTGGTATTGTATGAGGTCGACGAGCCCGAGGCATTTGCATCGCTGCCCGCGCCCGTTTGGATATTGGGCTGCGCAACAGGACTATCGGCATAAACCGGCATCAAGTCGGGAACAACATTGGCTCCGCCGGCGATGGGATCGAACGCTATTTTTGGATCGGCGGCATGGCTACCGCCGTCCGCTGGCAACGATTCGAGCGTGAGAGGCTGCATCTCGGGCTGAGAAACACCGGAATATGAACTGCCGTCGCCCGAATGGGACGCATCCCCATGATCGCTGTCGACGATCGCGGCGTGCGCCGACCCACCAATAATCTCGGTCGCCGCCAGAAAATTCGCGAGAAAGAATGACCACGTGAGAAAGCTCCACATGCCGCGCTGTCGCTCTGGCCGGGGCAACTCCTTGTCGATCGGCGCTGCATTGTCTTTTCTCGTGCGAGAAAAAAGAGTGGCTCCCAATTGCATTGACATGTCCGTCCTCAATGAATGGAAATTAGTTTCGTTGCGTACCGTTGACACGCCGACGGCCGGACATTGCTGCCCGGCCGTTCGTTATTCTTCATGCCTGATGAATGTCGTGCCCCAGATCCAGGTGCCCGAGGTCGAAGAGATTTAGAGTGCTTGTCAGATGGTCGAGATCGAGGTTGGTGGCAGCGACGTCATGGGTCGGCTGCGTGTTGAGAACGGCACCTACATCGGAGAGGTCTATTGGTCCAAGGTTGTGCACGAGATCGCCGACGTGGCCTGCCGCGATCGAAGAGACGTTACCAACAATATCGGCCGCAATGCTGTGGCCAATATCGGAAATATTCAGCGGTGCCGCGAGGTCTCCGCTTCCGAGAGATGCGATATGGGCGACGACATCGCCAATCGAACCGTTTGCCAAGCCCGAATCTGCAACGTGGCTCAGCACATCTCCGACAACAGGAGCTACATTGCCTTCGGCCGCGCCGTCGGCGATATCGCCGACGATACCGGTAACCGGCGCCGCGATATTCGTCGGGAGGTTGGCTGTGAGACCGGAAAGATCGCCGCCGCCGATATGGCTTAGGATGTCGCCGATCGAGGTTCCGAGATCCGTGGTGACGTGATCCAAATTGCCGTTGCCGACATTGTTCAGAACGTCGGCCACAACCGGAAGGTTCGCTGTGAGATCCGAGAGGTTGCCATTCGCAACATGACCCAGAATATCGTTGGCAACATTCGATCCGTTGAGGCCGGACAGCACATCACCGATATGCGGCGAAAGCACATCGCCGATCGTCGTCGTGCCCCCATTCAACAGACCGGCGGTCAGGTTCGGGCTTAAAATGTCGCCGATATTCAGGTTGTTCAGAACGCCGGGATTGAGGACATCGTGCACGACGTCACTTATTCCGAGGTTGACGTCGCCCACGTTCACTGTCGGACTGAGAATGTTCGTGTTGCTCAACACATCGCCGACGCTGGTGCCGCTTAGAATATCGCCTTCGGTCAGCGACACATTGGTGTCGTGGCTATCGACGTAACTGTTGGATACGGTCGTGATCGTCGTATCGTGGCTGTCGGTCGATGAATAATTATTCGTTGTCGTCGTCGTAACGTTGTGGCTGTCGTACGAGTAGTAGTTATTTGTCTGTGTCATCGAATTACTCGGCTCCGGTGGGCAATCGCAGTCGGTGGGCGGAGGGCAATGTTCGGACGGTGGGGGGCTGGAACAGTGCTCGGGCGGAGGCGGCGGAGGACAATGCTCCGGTGGCGGTGAACGGTGCTCGGGCGGGGTACAGTCCCAGAGCGTGCTTTTGCATTCTTGCGTCATATTCAGCTTCCTCTCTCAGGAAAGGCATGTTGAGGACCTGAAAGATGAACCTCCGACCCCTGACGGACGTCCCGTTATGATTTTCCGAGTCCACGGCTTATCCTGCCAAAAAAAGCAACCCGCCGAAGCTGTTCGAAACGACAGCTCAACGCCCGCAATTGATTAGAATTTTCTCTATTAATTTTTGAATTGAGCCGTAAACTTCTATGTGCAAACTCAATTGACGCAATATGTATTGCGCGCATTCGTTGAGTTGTTATTTTCTATATGCGAACAAATTTATGGAATCGGTGATTGCGGAAGATGATTGCGTTAACCAACGTCTCTGTGACTTACGAGAGCATTCATTGCAAGCTGGGCTATTTCCGTCGCGTCAGTGAATCCCTGTTCAACGAGCGCCTGAACGGCTGACGCCAAGTATGCGTGGTCAGCCGTTATTTCATCGCTGTCGCGGGCCGTCGACAGCCCGGCCCGCTCGCAGGCAATTTCGAATGATCTTCTCATGAGCGAAAGCTCGAGCTTCCGAAGGCTGTCCAGGGTCATGACATCCTCGACTGGCAAGCTAAACCGCGAGAATTACGAACACCTCGGAACTCAGGGGCAGTCCGAGGTGCTCGCATTGGCAGCGCGTGCGAAGACGGACTTTCGCGTGCTGGCTCGCAGAAGCTCTCAATGCATCGCCGCTTCCGCAACTGTCGGAAACGGCAGATGGCACGCTCGATCCCGCTCAGACGATGATTCTTGAACCTCTTGCGTCGAGCCTCTCGAATTCGGCGGCCAAACCGATGTGATTTGTCGCCAGCTATCGGGCATCATAGCAGGGCCGCCGCTTGTCCGCCCCGGACATGGATGGTCATCGGCTGGCAACCGGGAGAGCGAAGCGGCGTGGCACCGCCCGGAGCGTTCAACCGCCCCCATAGCATCAACTAAAAAAATCGCTCATTCTTTCGGTCTTGGCATCTGGCCGACGATGCGCGGACGCCTATATCATACGAGTATCGCCCTCGGCCGTTCACTCAAACCGAGACGCCTTTGAGATGGCTCAGTCTTGGCACATTTCGCGTCTAATTTCGGTGCCTTACCGCGCGTGGCGTAGGCTGGCGGTATCTCAAGAAAAGCTAGGAGAACACCCAGGCCCGATCGAACGTCGATGAGCGGAGGCCTGCCGCTCCATTGGGCAACAAGCACTTCCAAAAAGGGGTTGTCTATGAACGTCTCAAGCATCTTGAAGGCTAAAGGGTCCGACATCATGACGGTCCGGCCCACCGAAACCATCCAAAACGCCGCGATGAGGCTTCGCCTCAAAAGCGTCGGGGCATTGATCGTCAGCAATGACGGCATCACGCTCGACGGGCTGATCACCGAGCGCGCCATTTCCGACGGCGTTGCCGTTCACGGCAGCGGCATCGGCAGCCTGCACGTCTCGGACCTTATGGTCACCGGGGTGCTCACCTGTACGCCCAACGACAGTATCGCCGATGCAGCTCGGCTGATGACCGACCGGCGACTCCGGCATCTTCCGGTGATGGACGGCGGGCGCCTCGTCGGCATTGTCAGCGTCGGTGACATCCTGAAGTATCGGCTGGATGAGGTGATGCTCGAAGCGCACGTCCTGCAAGACGTCGCCCTCGCGCAGCGCTGAGTTAGCGGCCCCGGCAAGGCGGCAACCTCGGTGCCGACGTTGTAATTTGGATCGAATTTGTTTCTTCAGCGTTTGACGCCGCCGGCTTTGCCATTCATCCTCCGGGAATGTCGAAGCCGACGGTCGCCACATACCTTACCGAACGTCTGAAGCAAGCCGGACTTAAGCATGCGTTCGGCGTGCCTGGTGACTACGTCCTGACGTTCATGGATCGTCTTATCGCATCCGGAATCGAGTTCGTCGGGACCTGCAATGAGCTCAACGCCGGCTACGCCGCGGATGCCTATGCACGGATCAACGGAATCGGTTGTATTTGCGTAACGTGGGGCGTCGGCGGGTTCAGCGCCATGAATGCCGTCGCGGGTGCTTATGCCGAACAGGTGCCTCTCGTCGTTCTCGTCGGCAGTCCGCGAACGATGCAGCGGCGCTCGTCTATGCTGTTACATCACGGCGTCGGCGACTTCACGACGATGCAGCAGTCTTTTTCGCACATCACCGTCGCGTCCGTCTTGCTCAACGATGCTGCTGAGGCGCCGCAGCGTATCGACCGCGCGCTTGCGCGGTGCATCGCCGAGAAGCGGCCGATCATGATTGAGATTCCGGTCGACATGGTCGACCGCCCCTGTCAAGCGCCCGGTCCGTTTGCGCCGCCAAGACGGCCGCCGTCCGATCCCGATGCGCTCGGGGAAGCCCTGGATGAAGCCATGGGATTACTTTCGACGGCCAAGCGTCCGGTCATCCTCGGCGGGGCGGAATTGCACCGCTATGGCTTGATGCAGGATTTCTGTCGGCTGGTCGAAGCCAGCACGCTGCCCGTTGCAACGACGCTTCTCGGCAAGACGGTCATCTCGGAACATCATCCGCAAGCCATCGGCGTTTACGAGGGTGAGACGTCGCGCAAGGAGATTCGTGACATCGTCGAAAACAGCGACGTCGTGCTGTGCCTCGGCGCATGGATCAGCGATATCAACTTCGGCGTCCAGACAGGCCGACTCGCAGGCCGTCACATGATCCTCGCAAACTCCGGACGATTGAAAATCAGCCAGCACGTCTATGAGCAGGTTTGGATCGGCGACGTCGTGACCGGCCTTGCCGACCGCATGCCTGCAGATGGTCTTCCGCATCCGCCTTTCACGAGCGTCTCCAAGCTTCTCGATACGAGGTATTCCGTCGAACCCGGGCGCGCGCTGACCGTCAGTCACCTTGCCAAACGGATCAATGCCTTCGTCGGCGAGGACACAACCGTCATCGCGGAGACGGGCGACTCGATTTTCCTCGCTGCCGACCTCGTGATGCATCACGACGTCGGGTTCATCGGGCAGGCATTCTACCTTTCGATCGGCTACGCTCTGCCTGCAACGCTTGGCGCGGCCTTGGCTGATCCGGCCCGGCGGCCTGTTACGTTCATCGGCGACGGTGCGTTCCAGATGACCGCACAAGAGCTTTCTTCGCTTTGCCGGCGGCAAAGCAATGCCATCATCCTGCTCTTGAACAACGACGGCTACACGACGGAACGCGTCATCCACGAAGGCCCCTATAACGACATCCAGCCGTGGGCCTATCACAAGCTTCCAGAGGTGTTCGGCGGAGGCTGGGGCCGCTGCGTCAGGACCGAAGACGAACTCAACGATGCCCTGACCTATGCGCGCTCGTCCAACAGAGGTCCGGCACTCATCGAGATCAAGCTCGACCGCTTCGATACATCCGACGCTTTGAAGCGTCTCGGGGCAGCACTGTCGCCCGACCGCCGCGAACGCAAAAAGCAAATATCCGATAACGGCTGAAATACGCGGTGCTTATCCGACCGCTGCCTGCCGTCCACCCATGAACGCAATCAGCTCTTCGGATCGCGCCAGCGTATCGCGGTAGCCGAGTTCGATCAGGGCGCGGCAGTAGCCCGGCTCGAACATCAGGTAGCTCGGGAGGCGCCAGTCCTGCCCCCACATTCCGAGCCGGCGCAGCAACATGCGGACGGTCCACGGCATCTCCGCTGCATGCCGCTGCGCGATATCCCTGACGTCCTCCGACGGATCGAGCGCAATGACATCGATTTCGCGCAACGATGTCTCGCGGAGCTGCGGTTCCGAAACGAGCGATAGCGTGTGATCAATCCGCTGCGCGCGTTCGATATCGGCGTCGACGTTATCCATGAAGATGATGTCGAGCATGCTGCCGCTGATGGCGCCTAGGGTCGGATACTGAACCTCATGCTCGGCTGTCGGCGGATCGAGGTTTCTATCGCGCGTGGTGATGACTATGATTTTGCTCGCCCCGGCATGAATAGCGGGGCTCAACGGCGATGTCTGCCGCAACGAGCCATCACCATAGTGTTCGGGCCCGACACGCTGCGCCGGAAAAACAAACGGCAGGGCCGACGATGCCAGCAAATGATCGACCGTCAGCCGCGTAGCCACGCCGGCTCGGCGCGAGCGACTCCATTCCTTGATCTGAGGCTCTCCCTCGAAGAAGGTAACGGCGCGGCCACGGTCGTAAGAGGAGGCGGTCACGCATAAGGCTTTCAGGGCGCCCGCGCTTACCGCTTCGGCGATACGATCGAATTCGGTGTGATCGATGAGAAACTGGCGCAGCGGCGAATTATCGAGAAGCGAACGCGGATTGGGCAAGCCGAGGGACGCCAGTGGCGTCAGCGACAGGATCCAGTGCAATCCCTTCAATGAAACCGACACGAAATCGGTACGATAGATGTCGCTGCAATGAAGGTTCTGCCAGAGATCGACGAGCTTCGCGACACCCTCGTTGAAGCGCGCGGCGTTCGCAGCCAGGAAGGCCGCGCTGATGGCGCCGACGGAAGAGCCCGTGATGACCGGAAACGGATTGCGATCGAACGGTTTCAGTTCGGCAAGGGCTTTGATGGCGCCGACCTGGTAGGCGCCCCGAGCACCGCCTCCGGGAAGAACGAGTCCGAGCGTGGGAGTCGCGATATTCTTCATGCCCGCCCTCTGCGTTCCGGCGAATTCAGTTCTTGCTACCCGTCGCCGCCGTGCCGCTCTCGATCGCGACCGTCGCCGTCCGCCCCACGACCAGCCGAAGATCGCCAGGCGGCGAGTCCAGTTTGATACGAACGGGAATACGCTGCGCAAGGCGTACCCAGGAAAATGTCGGATTGACATTTGCCAGGAGCGTCGAGCCGTCGGAGCGTTCCCGATCCTCGATGCCGCCTGCGATACTTTCGACGCGACCCTGCAAGCGCCGTCCATTGCCCATCAGCTGAACTGTCGCGGTATCGCCGACGTGGATGTGGTCAAGCTTCGTTTCCTCGAAATAGCCCTCAACGCGTAGCGTATCGCTATCGATGAGGGCAAAGACGCCCTTGCCAACGGTCACATAGGCGCCGGGTCGGAGATTGACGTTAGCGACGCGGCCGTTCACCTGGGCCCTGACGCTCGAACGCTCAAGATTGAGTTTTGCAAGATCGCGATCGGCGATGGCGCGCAGAAGGTCGGCTTGAGCCTGTCGATCCGCCGCTCGCGCTTCCTCAACCTTCTGCTGAGATACTGCCGCTTCAGTCAGATGCGAATAGCGTTGATAGTCGGCGGCCTTCTGCTCAGCGACAGCCTGCATGCCTTCGACGTTGGCCTCAGCTTGCCGAACCGCGATCTGATAGCGCTCAGGGTCGACGCGAAACAAGACGTCCCCGCGCTTCACATCCTGATTGTCCCTGACCAGAACTTCCGTGACGAGGCCGGACACGTCCGGCGCGATGGCGACGACGTCGGCGCGGACGCGACCGTCACGAGTCCACGGCGCTTCCAGGTAATAGTTCCAGAGCGCGACGCCGACGGCCGATGCCAAGAGAACCATCGCGAGGGTCACGGCAACGCGCAGCAGAATGGGAGGAAACCGGATCATGCGAGAACCTTGTTTGCGATCATGACGACAGTCCCGATCAGAACCACAAGGAGAGCGATGTCGAACAGCGGGCGGTGCCAAACATACTTGTAGAAGCCGAGCTTCGCCAATAAGCGCCTGACGAAGATGCTGGCCACGAATCCTACGATCGCCCAGGCAAGCAGGCTCGGTATGAAAACGCCGTAGATATCCAACTCTCCCCTCATGCTAAGATTCCCGTTTGCGGTGACGATACCGAAGGCGGACAAAAGTCCTGAGCTTTCGGGAACACCGCCCGCCGCAAGCCTACGAGTCCGAGAATGACCGTCCGTTGAGCAGCATTCTCCGGCTCGCGCAGCAGACACCGCAAGGCATTGTCGATGTTATCCAATAATAATGGCCCGATGCGCGGCGAGTGGGGCGGTTCGCGAAAATAACGCGCGGTGTTGGCGAGCACGTGCTCGATCGCGCGCGCGGCGCGCGGCGGAAGCTCGCGGCGTACTCTCCGGATTTCGACGACGTGTATACCGACGCGCACCTCCGACAGGAAGTCGGCGATCCATTCGGCGTCGTCCGGCGGCAATGACTTGAGCCGGGGAGCCATGAGGCCGACGCGATCGAGCATAAGGGCTGCGAGTTCAAGCCCGTGGTTCGCGCCGCCGTGACGTGCCGCATCGACGAGACTTTCCCGATTGAGCCGTTCCAAGCGATGGGCGCTCCAGGCCGCGCCGACGGAACGCACCAGCCGGACGATGACGACGGATGACCAAATTCCGAAGAGCACGGCGATCGTCGAGTTTGCGAACAGTGCGAACTCGCCGACCGCGCCGTTCTGAATTGCAATCATCGTTGCG
Source organism: Hyphomicrobium denitrificans 1NES1 (assembly GCF_000230975.2). Lineage (NCBI taxonomy): Bacteria > Pseudomonadati > Pseudomonadota > Alphaproteobacteria > Hyphomicrobiales > Hyphomicrobiaceae > Hyphomicrobium > Hyphomicrobium denitrificans. The sequence continues at coordinate 2,926,577 of NC_021172.1, forward strand.
GCATTGACGGCGGCGATCCTGGCGATCGGCGCGGTGTCGGGTTGCGTCATGAAGACGCCGCAGACGATCAGCCACGGCGCCAGCGCGAGCATCAGCATCTCGAAGTTGGTCGCCAGAGGCAGGACGCCAAAGAGATAGATCGCGGCGCCGATCGCGCCGAGCACGGCCGCATATCCGAAGCTGACGATGTAAGGTGCGGGATCGTCGAACGCGGCGAAGAAGGAGCAGGCAATCGCTGCCATCATCGGAGCCGACGCGCCGTCCGGCCATCCCGTGCTGATCCAAAACGCGCAGTTCACAACCACCGCGATGAAGGCGCCGACGGCCGACAGCAGCGCCATGCCATGATCGCGATGGCGTATCGTGCGCGCCTTGGCCGTATAGCTGAATGCAAAGAAGTCGGGAGGACGTGTGCCCGAACGCAGGTGCTGCTGCAGCAGCCGCACATCCTGGCGCAAGTCGATGAAGTCCCTGAGGCGTGCGAGCAGGCTCGCCTGAATGAGATCGGGCCAGGTCGTTCTTTCGTCGAGCGGCGGCTCGAGTCTTTCCGTCTCGCGGCGCAGACGCTCGGCGCGGTCGGGATCGATGCGGTCTGATCGCAGCCAGCTTGCAATGTCTGCCAACAGTGCGTGCAGTGACGGGGAAAGGCGACCGGCGCGCTCGAGGACCGTTACGCGGTCCGCCATTGCCGAAGCCAGCGGCAGGAACATCAGCATGTGCTGGCGGAGCGTCGCCAGTGCTTCGGCCGAGCGCCGAAATCCGCTCAACTCGTATCGCAAGGTCGTCGTCAATGCGTCGAAGGCAATCGCATCGGACGCGAGCCCCAGCCGCTGGGACTGGGAGTCGGAACCCGGATGTCCACGGCAGACAACCTGGATCACCCATTCCCGTGCGCTTCTGATCCAGGCATCGAGCCGTGCAGACATGACATGTTCGGCAGATTGCGGAAAAACCACAATGGAGACGAGACTGGCGCAGAAGATGCCGAGCGTTATTTCCTCGACCCGCGAGACAGCAGTGTCGAATATGGTGCCCGGCGCATCGACCGCCGGAAAGCTGATAATGCCGGCGGTATAGCCAGCGAGCATCAGGACGTAGCTCCGGGGCGTGCGGTCGAGAAGTGAAAAGTAGAGGCAGAAGCTGACCCAGGCGGCGATCGCGAGCGACAGAACGACCGGCGCGTTATTGAGGTTCGGAACGAGCGCGACGCTGATAGCGGCGCCGACGAGGGTGCCCAATGCCCGGTAAAGAGCCTTCGAGCGTGTATCTCCCGCGAGAACCTGACTGGTGATGTAGACGGTGCCGACGGCCCAGTAAGGTCGAGGCAAATCGAGCCATAATGCCAGATAAAGGGCCAGCACGGCGGCCCCGAAAGTCTTTAACGCGAATGCCCAATCACGCCAGCCCGGCACAGTCATGCGTCAGTCCGTCTGTCTCTCGCCCGAGCCGTTGACGGCAGGAGCCGGGGGACGAGTCTATGCAAGAAAGACTGCGGCCGCATCAAAGCATTTTTGGCATCCCGGACACGCCCGGATTCCAATCGACCGAGGATACGACCCAACGCACAGAAACAATTTCGATCTCTCCTTGACACTTGACGCCGATCGGCCCATGTGACCGGCGCGGTAGCCGATGATCTCGGGACCGCAAATCCGAAGGAACCCAACCCTTGTCTAGCGACAGTAGTAGTCGAACTCCCCGGCCGTCGAGGCTCGTGGTCTGACCGTTGGGTCGGCTCGCCACGGTCCGTTTCGACGGCGGATCGAGAGGTGAGCCATGGAAGAAGTCCACTACGTATCGGGCGACGACGTCGATCCGATCCTGCTGGTTGAACTGCTCGATGAGCACGATGCTGACATCGTCGCGCAGCTCAACGATCAGGATATCGAGACCGCGGCCTCCATTCTCTCGCAATTTCCCCTGGAACGCACGGTCGATATCTTCGACCGGCCGGAGCTGGCGCGTGCAGGCGATCTTATTCTCGAACTTCCCGAGGATCTCGCGGGCCGCATTCTGAAGGGAATGTCGGCGGACCGCGCTGCGCACATGCTGCGCCAGCTCGACGGCCCGGATCGTACCAGCCTTCTCGCGCGCGTCGATTTCGAGACCGCGCAATCGCTGAAGCTGCTCCTCGCCTATCCTGAAGGGACGGCGGGCAGCATCATGACGACCGAGTTCGTCAGCGTGCCGTCGAGTTATACGGTCGCGGAAACGCTGAAGCACATCCGCGAAGTGCAGCACACACGAGAAACGGTCTACGCGATCTACGTGCTCGATCCGAATTCGCGCGAGCTGCGCCAGGTCGTATCGCTACGGCAGCTGATTTCCGCTGATCCGACCAGCAATATCCTGGAGGTCGCCTCCGATCGTGATCCGATCTGGGTCGATCCGGATGTTGATCGCGAAGAAGTCGCGCGGCTGATCTCCATCCACGACCTTCTGGCCGTTCCGGTCCTTAATGCGCGGCACCGCGTGCTCGGCATCGTCACGTTCGACGACGTCATCGACGCGATCCTTGCAGAAAGTACCGAAGACGTTCAGCGCTTCGGTGGCGTCGAGGGCATGGCGGAACCCTACATGGAAATCAGCTTTATCGAGATGATCAAGAAGCGCGCCGGATGGCTCTGCGCTCTCTTCGTCGGCGAAATGCTGACCGCGAGCGCGATGCAGCACTATTCCGACGAGTTGGCAAAGGCTGTTGTGCTTACGCTTTTCATTCCTCTGATCATGAGCTCCGGTGGCAACTCAGGTTCACAGGCAACATCTCTCCTGATCCGCGCGCTGGCACTCGGTCAGTTGCGGCTCAGGGATTGGTGGCGTGTCGCGATAAGAGAAGTTCCGACAGGCCTGACGCTTGGCACCATTCTCGGCGTCATCGGCATCGCGCGCATCAGCCTGTGGCAGTATCTCGGGATCTTCAACTACGGCGAGCATTGGCAGCTGGTCGCGTTGACGGTCGGTCTAGGACTCATCGGCATCGTTACGTTCGGCTCGCTCGCGGGCTCGATGCTGCCGTTCGTTCTCAAACGGCTTGGCTTCGACCCCGCAAGCGCTTCGGCACCGTTCGTCGCGACTCTCGTCGACGTGACAGGGCTGATGATCTATTTCAGCGTGGCCTTGCTGATACTGCGTGGGACATTGCTCTGAATATACGACGCCTCTAAACGCTGGTGCGCCGATCTATCGTGCTCGGTGTACCGGCGGTTTAGCGAACCGCCGCGAATGACTATCGCCTTTGTTGCGCGCGCAGCATCGCAGACATCCGATAAGGATTGAATTAGAAAAAATGCGCGAAAATCGGTAGCACCCTCGCTCCGCTGTGATACGGTCCGGCCACTCGACCGGCGCCACGGGGCAATGCCGGCAGACTTTCCCATCTGGAATTTGGCGCAGTATTCATGACGACAAACGAGCTTTCGCGATCTCCGCTCCGGCGGCATTCGATCGCGCTCTTTTCGGCCTTGGCGGCCGGCGTCCTCCTAGGGAGCGGCATCACGGCAGCGCATGCGCAAGGTGCGCCTCCGGCGTTTCCGGTGACGGTCGCACCGCCGCTCGCCGAGCACATCAAGACATGGGACGAATATCCCGGCCGCTTCGAAGCATTTCAGCGTGTCGAGCTTCGGCCGCGTGTCAGCGGCTACGTCGATCAGGTCAACTTCAAAGAGGGCTCCGACGTGAAAGTCGGCGACCTGCTCTTCACGCTCGACAAGCGACCGTTCGAAATCGCGGTCGAAGCTGCGAAGGCCGAGGTTGCGCGTGCAAATGCGCAGGTTGAATTCGCGAAAGCCGATCTTCAGCGCGCAGCGCCGCTCGTTGAATCGAAAGCCTTGAGCGAGCAAGTCTATGAGCAACGCAAGTCAACCTTGGGCGTCGCCGAAGCGCAAGAAATGGCGGCGGCAGCGCAACTCAAGGCGGCGGAACTCAATCTTGAATGGGCCGAGGTCCGCGCGCCGATCTCAGGCCGCATCTCGGACAAGAAAATCGATGTCGGCAACCTCGTGATCGGCGGGCAGGTCAATGCGACGCTGATGGCGACGATCGTCTCTATCGATCCGATCCACTTCGTGTTCGATACGTCCGAAGCCGACTATCTGCGCTATCAGCGGCTGAACCAATCGGGCCAGCGCATGTCCTCGCGCGATACGCCGAATCCGGTGCGCATAAAGCTCGCGGATGAAAGCGATTGGACGCATGAAGGCACGATGGATTTCATCGACAACGCGTTCAACGAACATTCCGGTACGCTGCGGGGGCGCGCCATCGTTCCAAACAGGGATGGCCTTCTGACGCCGGGCATTTTCGCGCGGCTTGCACTTTATGCGGGCGACATCGATGCGCTTCTCGTTCCCGACGACGCAATCGTCTCGGATCAGGCTCATAAGATCGTCTACACGGTCAACGCCGACGACGTGATCGTCGCGACCCCAGTCAAACTCGGCCAGATTTACGAGGGTCTGCGCGTGATCAAATCGGGGCTCAAAGCCAATGACCGCGTGGTCATCGAGGGCGTTGCGAACCCCGCTATCCGCCCTGGAACGAAGGTCGCGCCCACGACCGGCACGATCAAGGCTCCTGAAAAAACCGCTCAGAAATAATCCCGCGCCCAAAAAGCCGAAAGTCCGATGCGCCTCACCCATTTCTTCATAGACCGGCCGATTTTTGCGTCCGTCGTGTCGCTGATCATCACGATCCTCGGATTGATTTCGGTGAACTTTCTGCCGATCGCCGAATATCCCGAAATCGCACCGCCGACAGTCAGCATCCACGCGACCTATCCCGGCGCTTCCGCGCAGGTGATCGCAGAGACGGTCGCGACGCCGATCGAGCAGGAAGTCAACGGCGTCGACGACATGCTCTACATCAACTCGCAGTCGACGGGCGACGGGCAAGTGACGATCAGCGTCATCTTCAAGCCCGGCACCAACGTCGATCAGGCGCAGGTGCTGGTGCAGAACCGCGTCTCCGTCGCGGAGCCGCGCCTGCCGGAAGACGTGCGCCGGCTCGGCATTTCCGTGCGCAAGGCCTCGCCCGACCTGATGATGGTCGTGCACATGGTGTCGCCGGACGGCTCGCGCGATCAGCAGTATATTTCGAACTATGCGACGCTTTATGTGAAAGACGTGCTGACGCGTATCGACGGCGTCGGTGACGTCAACGTCTTCGGCGCGCGCGATTATTCGATGCGAATTTGGCTCGACCCCGACAAGGTGTCGACGCGCGGACTGACTGCGGCCGATGTCGTCGCTGCGCTGCAGGCGGCGAATTTGCAGGTCGCTGCCGGTTCGATCAATCAGCCGCCAGCGACATCGGACGGAGCGTTCACGCTCAACGTGCAGACTCTCGGGCGTCTCAAATCCCCGAGCCAGTTCGAAGACATCGTCGTGCGGGCGGAGCCTGACGGGCAGGTCATCCGCGTTCGCGACATCGCACGTGTCGAACTCGGTGCCCAGGACTACACCGTCAACGCCTACCTCGATAATCGCAATGCGACGGCGCTCGTTCTGTTTCAGAAGCCCGGCTCCAATGCTCTTGCCACCGCGGCCGCCGTCAAACAGCAGATGGAGATGCTGAAGAAGAGTTTCCCGCCCGGGCTCGACTACACTGTCGTCTATAATCCGACCGAATTCATTCAGTTCTCGATCGACGCCGTCGTCAGGACGCTCGCCGAAGCGATTCTACTTGTCGTTCTGGTCGTCATTCTGTTTCTGCAGACGTGGCGTGCGGCGATCATCCCGATCCTGGCGATCCCAGTATCGCTGATCGGCACATTCTTCATCATGGGTCTTCTCGGCATCACGTTCAACACGCTCTCGCTGTTCGGGCTTGTGCTTGCCATCGGCATCGTCGTCGATGACGCAATCGTGGTCGTGGAAAACGTCGAGCGCTATATTGAACACGGGATGAACCCGAAGGCGGCAGCCCACAAGACGATGGACGAAGTCGGAACGGCGCTGATTGCAATCTCGCTCGTGCTCATCGGCGTGTTTCTGCCGACGGCCTTCATCACCGGCCTGCAGGGCACGTTCTTCAAACAGTTCGCCATCACGATCGCGGCGTCGACGGCACTGTCGCTCATCGTTTCGCTGACGCTGTCGCCTGCGATGGCCGCCCTGCTCTTGAAGCCGCATCGTTCGGCGGACGAGAAGCAAAACATCTTTATCCGAATTCTCGGTGCGCCACTCAGATTGTTCTTCCGCGGATTCAACTGGGCGTTCGGCGCACTTTCGCACGGCTATGCCTGGCTGACGGGTAAGCTGATCCGGATCAGCTTCATTCTGCTCCTCGCCTACGGCGGCCTGCTGTACATGACCTACGGCCGGCTGGTGTCGACGCCTACGGGCCTCATTCCGCCGCTCGACCGTGCATATTTGATCGTTGCCTTGCAGCTTCCCCCGGGATCGACGCTGAGCCGCACGGACGCAGTCGTTCGCAAAGCGGGCGATATCCTGCTGTCGCGCCCGGGCATCATCCACTCCGTCGCGTTCGTCGGTTTCGACGGAGCGACGTTCACGAACGCGCCGAATACAGGCGTCATCTTCGTCAACCTCGCTCCGTTCGAAGATCGCGTGCACTCGGGCCTGACGAAAGACAAAATCCTTGCCGACCTGCGTCAGCAAATGGCGCAGCTGAAAGAAGCGTTCGTGCTCGTCATCGAGCCGCCGTCGGTGCCGGGCATCGGCACAGGAGGAGGCCTCAAGGGTTATGTTCAGGACAAGGGCGGGCGCGGACTTCCGGCGCTCGAGAACGCCGCCTGGGCAATGGCGGGCGCCACGGGACAACAGCCCGGTTTCGTGCAAGCGTTCACGCTCTTCAACGTGCGTACGCCGGAGATCTATGCGGACATCGATCGAACCAAAGCCGAGCAGTTCGGCGTTCCGATCAGCCGTGTTTTCGAAACACTGTCGATCTACATGGGCTCGGCGTTCGTCAACGACTTCAATATTCTCGGTCGAACGTATCGGGTGACGGCGCAGGCCGATAATCCGTTCCGCCTTTCGCTGCGCGATGTCGCCAATCTCAAGACCCGAAGCAATACCGGCGAGATGGTTCCCATCGGCTCCGTTGCAACCTTCAAGGATACAACAGGCGCCTACCGCGTCCCGCGCTACAATCTCTACCCCGCCGCCGAAGTTCAGGTCCAGTTGCAGCGCGGGTATGCGACGGGCGAAGCCATCAAGACGATGGAAGCGATCGCGGAGAAGGTGCTGCCATCCGGATTTGGCTTCGAGTGGACGGAAATCGCACTGCAGGAAAAGCTCGCAGGCAACACGGCGATTTTCGCATTCGGCCTGTCGGTCGTCTTCGTATTCCTCTTACTGTCGGCGCTTTATGAAAGCTGGATGCTGCCGCTGTCGGTCATCCTGATCGTGCCGATGTGTATTTTCGCGGCGATGGTCGGCGTCAATATCCGCGGCCTCGACCGCAACATCCTGGTCGAGATCGGTTTGATCGTGCTCGTCGGCCTCGCGGCGAAGAACGCCATTCTGATTGTCGAGTTCGCCAAGCAGGGCGAAGATCAAGGACTGTCGCGCAACGAGGCCGCGGTCGAAGCCGCGCGCACGCGGCTCAGGCCCATTCTGATGACGTCTCTCGCGTTCATTCTTGGCGTCGTTCCACTCGTCTTCGCGACAGGTGCAGGCGCTGAAATGCGGCAATCGCTCGGTACGGCGGTTTTCTCCGGCATGCTCGGCGTGACGCTTTTCGGCCTGATCTTCACGCCGGTCTTCTACGTCATCGTTCGCAAGCTTTCCCCGACGGCACACGACGACGTGGAGGTGTCTACTGGAGAATCTACAGGATAGCTCGGATACGCTGGAATTCACGGATTCACCCCTTGTCCGGGGCTATCGCAACCCAATATCCATCTTCCCGGATCTTTCGTCCGAACGAAAAGTGAGCCAAAATCAGCTCATCAAGCCTGCGAACCAAAATCCTGAAATCAGTGATCAGATGAACTCAGATAAGAAGCCGACACGCGCCGAGGTCGAGGCTGCGGTTAGAACGATCCTCCGCTGGACCGGTGACGATCCCACGCGCGACGGCCTTCTCGAAACGCCGGCCCGCGTCGTGCGCGCTTATGAAGAATACTTCGCAGGCTATAACGAGGATCCAAAAGCGATCCTGCAAAAGACGTTCGAGGAGATCGAAGGCTACGACGAGATGATCGTGCTTCGCGGCATCCGTTTCGAAAGCCACTGCGAGCACCACATGGCGCCGATCATCGGGCGCGCCTGGGTCGCCTACATTCCGCGCGGGCGCGTCGTCGGCATCTCGAAGCTGGCGCGTTCTGTCGATGCCTTCGCCAAGCGCCTTCAAATTCAAGAGAAGATGACGGCGCAGATTGCGAACACAATCCAGGAGGTCCTCGACCCGCAGGGCGTTGCTGTCGTTCTCAAGGCGGAACACCATTGCATGACGACGCGCGGCGCGCACAAGCCGGGCACCGACATGGTGACAAGCCGGATGCTCGGCGTGTTTCGCGACAACCCGATTACGCGGCAAGAATTCCTGGCGCTCGTCACCGAGGATCAGAGAATTGGCTGACGGCGTTTCCGCCAGTCAGCTATTCGTAATCGACCCGTACGAGATAAAGGCCGGCAGCGGGCGCCACAGGCCCGCAAGCTTCACGGTCGGCCGCTTCGAGTGAGTCTGCCAGATCTTGTCGGGTCCACTTTCCTTCGCCCACGAGCTTCAGGCTGCCGACCATCGACCGCACCTGATGGTGCAGGAACGATCGCGCGGAGACGCGGCAGACGATTTCTTCGCCCTGCCGTGAGACATCGAAGACATCAAGCGTCTTGACCGGCGACTGCGCCTGGCATTGAGCAGCGCGAAACGTCGTGAAATCGTGCTTTCCGAGGAGCACCTGCGCCGCCTCGTGCATGGCGCCCGCATCGAGATCGCGCATGGTCCACCAGACACGATTGCGTTGCAGGATCGGCGGCGAGCGCCGCGTCAGGATTCGATATTCGTAGTGCCGCTTCACGGCGCTGAAGCGCGCGTCGAAGGTATCATCAACCCGAGCTGCGGAAAGCACCGCGATCGGGTTCGGCCGCAAGTGAAAGTTCATCGCATCGCGGATGCGGCCCGGCTCCCACGTCTTTTCAAGATCGAAGTGTGCAACTTGTCCAAGCGCGTGAACGCCCGCATCGGTTCGTCCGGCGCCGCGCACGCCCGGCGCTTCGCCCGAGAATCTGCGGATTGCAGTTTCTAGTGCTCCTTGAATCGACACGCCTTCGGCTTGGCGCTGCCAGCCGATGAAAGGCGTGCCGTCATATTCAATGGTGATGCGATAGCGAGACATTCAGGACCAGTGCGCAACGTGGGATGGGAACGCCATCCCTAACGGTTGCGGCGCCGTCGCTCAATGCAGCCCGATGGCGCCCGGGCTGCCTTTGCCATGCGGGCCGCGGCCGAACTTGCCGGGATGGCCATTCCTGAAATGGTGGAAGCCCCTTTGGCCTCTAAAGAAACGCCGGCCGTAAGACGGATAAGTGTAGATCGGCCCATCGGGGTTGTAGGCACCGAGATCGCTGCGACCGTTGTACGTGCTGTCCGCAGCATTGGAGCTGTAATCGTAGACATTGTTCTCGCTGAAGCTCAGCGCGAGCGGCGTACGGTTTGGATTGACGATCACATAACGATCCGGCGGCAATGGACGGATGACGCGCACGCCGTGCTCGAGGGTCGTGACGGCACCATAGTACGGCTGCGTCACGATGCGCGTCGTGAAACCGTCGGCGCGGGCTACTCCGGTCAGCGTCAGCAACGCCGACCCCACCGCAATCAGAAAAATCGAAAACGGACGGCGCATGCTTGGTCCTCGGAATAGAACGGGCGAGAACGCAAGATTAGCCTTACCTCACGAAAGTCGCAGCGCGTTTGTCGAGCATGCTTAATTCCGGCTCAGGCCAGATGCGTTCCCGGCGCAAGACGCGCGCCCCGCAGGAAATCGGCGGCTTTCATCGGCTGCTTTCCGGCGCGCTGCAGCTCCTCGATACGGATGGCGCCTTCGCCGCAAGCGACCGTCAGTTCGCTGTCGAGCAGAACGCCCGGTTCGCCGTTTTTAGAGACGGCAGATGCGCGCAGCACCTTGATCCGTTCCGGGTTGCCGCTGAGGTTTGCCTCGAACCATGCGCCGGGAAAAGGCGACAGACCGCGAATGTGATTGACGATCTCATGCGCGGGTTTTGCGAAGTCGATGCGCGTTTCGCGTTTGTCGATTTTGGCGGCGTAGGTCACACCTTCTTGTGGCTGCGGCATCGCTTTCAAAGTTCCGGCTTCGAGCTGAGCCAAGGCATCGACCATCAACTCGGCGCCGAGTGCCGATAGCTTGTCGTGCAATTCCCCGGCGGTCATGTCGGTGGAGATCGGCATATCGCGTCCGAGACAGACGGGACCGGTGTCGAGTCCTGCATCCATGCGCATGATGTTGACGGCGGTTACCGTATCGCCTGCCATGATGGCGCGCTGGATCGGTGCCGCGCCGCGCCAGCGCGGCAGCTTCGAGGCATGGACGTTGAAGCATCCGAATCGCGGCGCATCGAGCACGGTGGCAGGCAGCAAAAGCCCGTAGGCGACCACGACGGCGGCATCTGCGTTGAGTGCCGCGAACTCGGCGCGATCTGTATCCGCCTTAAAATTCTTCGGTGTTCGGACCGGAATGCCGAGCGCCTCGGCGCGGCGGTGAACAGGTGATTTAACTTCCGATAAACCCCGCCCGGCGGGCCGCGGCGGTTGGCTGTAGACCGCTACGATGCGATGGCCAGCCGCGGCGACAGCGTCGAGAACCGGCACGGCGAAGTCCGGCGTGCCCATGAACACGATGTCGAGCGGCATCCCGCGAATCCTCATTTGCGCGTGCGATCAATCTGCGGTCGGCTGGCCGCACGTGCAGGAATTGTTCGGCCCGAAACCGGCGTGCTCGCTAGCTCCGCGCCTCGCGCCCCTGCTTCTTGAATTTCCGGATGATCATGTCGCGTTTCAGGCGCGACAGGAAGTCGATGATCAGTTGCCCGTCGAGGTGGTCAAGCTCGTGCTGAAGGGCCGTCGCAAGCAAGCCTTCGGCGGCAAGCTCCTGCTCCTTCCCATGCCGGTCGATGTAGCGGACCGTTACGCTGGCGGGCCGTTCGATTTCCACGTGCACGTCGGGAATCGAAAGACAGCCCTCCTCATGAAGCCGGGTCGTCGATCCGAGCGCGACAAGCTCGGGGTTCGCCATCGCTATTGGGTTTGGGGGCGCGCCTTCCTCGGCGGCATCGACGACGAGGATGCGTTTCAAAACGCCGACCTGCACGGCGGCAAGGCCGATGCCCGGCGCGTCGTACATCGTCTCCAGCATGTCGTCCATCAACTTGACGACGGCATCGTCGACCCGCTCGACCGGATCGGAGATCTTGCGGAGGACGGGATCGGGAATTTTTATGATGGGTAGAATGGCCATGACGCTGACATATGGAAGGCGATGGCGGCGGTCAATGGCGTGTGCTATCCGCGCGCAGCGGATGCAAGGGCTTCGGCGGTCGCCTCGACGGGCTGCCAGCCTGTTTGCCGTAACCGGCCGGCGTCCGCGACGAGGTCGCCGCTCAGGCGATCGGCAATCTCGGCCTTACCGGCCATGCGGAGCGCGGCGGCAATCGCGACCTCGGGAATGGGGAGCAGCATGGACGGATGGCCGCGGCCTTTTCGCAATGCCCGGATGATGTCCGCAATCGTAACGGGCGTGCTGTCGGCAACGATGAAGGATGCATCCTTGGCGGCCTCGGCCCCGAGCACATGTTTAATCGCCGCGAGCAGATTGCCGATGCTCAGCAGCGACCGCCGTCCTTTCATCGCGCCGAACGGCAGGGGATAGGGGCTGGCCGCGAGCCGCATCAGCGCTGCCATGTTGCCCTTGACGCCCGGTCCGTAAACCAGAACGGGGCGGAGGACGGTCCAATGCGTGCCTGAGCCCGCGAGCAGCTCGGCAGTGATCGCTTCGGCCGCGATCTTTGAACGTCCGTAGGCGTCGGTTGGGCTGGCGGGCGTTGCCTCGGTGACGACGCCATCGTGCGAGGCGCCGACCTGGGCGCGGACCGACGATATCAAGACGAAACGTTTGACGCGAGCCGCGCGTGCGGCTCTTGCGAGCTGGCGCGTTGCATCGACATTGATCGCGGTATAGGCGGCGTCCGGAATTCCCGCCCGGGCATGCGCCATGCCGGCGGCGTGAATGACGGCATCGACACCGCGCACGACATACTCGGCGGCGAATGACCGCGACATATCACCGAGTGCAATTCCTTCGACATTCGGATCGTCGAAGATGACGGGCTGGCGCGCCGCCGCCCGGACCAGGTAACCGCTTTCAGACAGGCTGCGAACGAGATGCTTCCCGATGAATCCGGACGCTCCGGTCACGAGAATTCGCGGCTTGACGGTCATGGCCAGACTCCCTTGCTCCCCTGCAAGAGGCAATTTCCCAGTCGGACGAAGCTACACCACTTCGTGACCAACAGGATTCTCGGGCGGCTTAAACGTTTCTCCAATCGCGTCGATCAGCTTATAGGCCGAAAAAATGGCAACGATACCGAATGCGACGCCGCCGACCATGTTGCCCGCGAGCACGCCCGGCGCGCCGAAGAACCTGCCACCAAGCAGAACGAACGGAACGGTTCCGAGCGTCGCCCTACCCCAGTTCAGCATCGTCGAAAAATGCGGCCGGCCCAGCGTGTTGAATGCAGCGTTTGCGACGAACAATGCGCCCATGAAAACGAAAAGCGGCGACAGCCAACGGCAGAAGAAGACGATCAGCTCGCGCGCTTCACCGCCCGCGTTGAAGACCGCCGCGATCTCGTTCGCGAGAACTCCGAGGCCGAACCATGCAATGCCCGTAAATGCCGCCATCGTCAGCAGCGAGAACGTGAATACGTCGCGCATGCGCTGCGGGGAGCGCGCGCCGAAGTTCTGGCCTATGATCGGGCCGACGGCACCCGAGAGCGCATAGATGGCGCCGAAGGCAACCGGTGTCAGCCGCGCGAGGATCGCCCAGGCTGCGACTGCCGCATCGCCATAAGCAGCGATCGCGTAGGTGACGTAGCCATTGCCGATGGCCGGCGCGATATTCGTCAAAACGGCCGGTGCAGCGATCTGCAGGAAGGCGGGCGCATCCTGCATGAGCGTTGCGCTTTTCGGGCGCGAAAGAAGATCATGCACAATCATGACACCGTAGAAGCCGATCCCCATCATCACCAAGCGGGCGATCAGCGACGACACCGCCGCGCCTTCGATCCCGAAGCCGAAGTGTACGATCAGGATCAAGTCCAGGATCGTATTGACGATCGCGCCGAACAACGTGACGAACATCGCGCGACGCGCGTCTCCAGCCGAGCGCAGAACCGCCGACGATGTAATCGCGAGCGCGAGAACGGGCAGTGTCGGCACAAGAATTCTCAGATAGACTGCCGCGAGATCGAGCGTTCGCCCGCTGGCTCCGATGAGCTCCAGCAGAGGCTCGATCGCGAACCACAAGACGACCGCGATCAAAACCGAGGCGATCAGCGCGAGCAAATGTGCGTTCGTCGCCAGACGCCGCGCCCGCATGCGCCGCCCGGCACCGAGAGCGGGCGCGACAAGCGACGTCGCGGCGATCGACAATCCGATGCCGACGGACGTCGCGAAGAACAGGATCGAACTTGCGTAACCGACGGCCGCGACGATCGCCTCGTCGTTCAGCCGCGAGAGAAAGTAGATATTGGCGAGATCGCCGACGAAGATCGCCATGAGGCCGAGCGCGCCCGCACCGGTCATCGTCAGGATGTGGCGCAGCAGGGAGCCGGTGACGAATCTGGGGGCCTGAGCAGAGGGGCGCCGCGTCGTCTCGATATTGTTCATCGTCCCTTTTTTCCCGCCCTGGACGGCCAAGTTCGGGCCTGCCTTTTGCAATTCGCCGCTCTAAAGCTTGCGCCGAGCCTTGAAGGCTGCTGCGAGCGTGCCGTCGTCGAGATAATCGAGTTCGCCGCCAATTGGCACGCCTTGCGCGAGCCGCGATACCGTAACGTCGATCGTCGCGAGCTGATCGGATATGTAATGGGCCGTCGACTGGCCTTCGACGGTGGCATTGAGAGCGAGCAGGATTTCTTTGACTTCGGGTGATTGCGCCCTCGTCAAGAGACTTGCGACATTCAACTGCTCCGGTCCGATGCCGTCGAGCGGCGACAAGTGGCCGCCAAGCACGTGATAGCGCGCCGAGACGATGCTCGCGCGTTCCAAGGCCCAGAGGTCGCCGACCTCCTCGACCACAACGATGAGGCTTTGATCGCGGCGCGGATCGGCGCAGATGCTGCAGGGCGCGACCGTATCGAGATTGCCGCAGACCGGGCATTCGGAAATTTTTTCGACGGCTTGCTGAAGCGCGTCCGACAAGGGCAGCAGCAGATCGTTGCGCCGCTTCAGCAGCGACAGCACCGCCTTGCGCGCCGAGCGGGGCCCAAGGCCCGGCAAGCGCGACAGGAGCTGCACGAGGCGCTCGATCTCCGGTCCTGCGATTTTCCGGGACATCCTCTAATTCTTCATGTGACCGCTTATCAGAAAGCCAAGACTGCCGGAGTTCATCCGCTCCATGGCCGGGCTTGCCCCCGCCATCCAGAGCCGCGCGATCCGCTCTCTGTAATCTCGGCACTGGATGGCCGCCTCGGAGGGCGGCCATGACGCGGCGGTGACGTTTCCAATACGCTGGAGGACTAGAATAATTTCATTCCCGGCGGCAAGGGAATCCCGCCGGTGATCTCAGCCATTTTCGTCTGCATGGCATTATCGGCCTTGGCGCGAGCGTCAGCCGCTGCGGCGACGATCAGGTCTTCGAGAATCTCGACCTCGTCGGGCTTGATCAGGCTTGGGTCAATGCGAACGCGCTTGACCTCGCCCTTGCCGTCGACTGTCAGATGTACGAGACCGCCGCCGGATTGGCCTTCGATCTCGGTGCGTGCGAGTTCTTCCTGCATCTCTTTGAAACGGGCCTGCATCTGACCCATTTGCTTCATCATACCCATCAAGTCTTTCATGCAATCCTCTGCGTTGCGGCAATTCTCGGCGACGCGCGTCAACCGGCTTCGCTCTCTTTATCTTCGTCGGTACCGGTCGCCCCACCGGCTAATGGGCGCACTTCGATCTTCGCCTCGGGAAATGCCTGAAGCACGGCGCGCACGGCGGGATGCGCCTTGAGCTGTTCGAACTCGGCGGCTTCGCGTTCGCGGCGCACGACGCCTATGGGCTTCTGGCCCGCCTCTTTCGAAAGCACCACGACCCATCGCCGCCCCGTCCACAAATTGAGCTTTTCGCGGAGATCGTTGGCAAGCTCGGGCGGAGCATCCGGTAAAAGGAAAATATCGATCGAGCCCGCCACCGCGTCGAACTTAACGAGGCTGACGTGGTCTTCGAGATGGATTTTGAGTTTTGCGTCGCGCTTTTCGCCGACAAGCGCCACGACCTCAGCAAAAGAGCGCGGATCGGGGGTTGCACTCCCGCGCGGCGCGGGTGACGCAAGTTCATCGTCTTCGATCGCATCGCCGAAGCCATCATCAAGCTGGCCATCGTCGCTGTCGAAATCGAAAGACTCGTCCGTCTCGCTATCCGCTTGCTGAGCACTCGGAGCAGTCGTCGTCGTGTTGACGGTCGGCCGCGCTTCAGGCGTACGCGTTTCTGCTGGTGCTAGCGCCGGACGGCGGGCGGGAAGCGCGGCGCCGCCGAGGCTCTTGATCAATTCGTCAGGCGTCGGCAGGTCGGCCGTATAGGCGAGCCGGATCAAGACCATCTCGGCCGCGACATCGGGGTTCGGCGCGCGGCCGACATCTTCGAGGCCTTTGATCAGCATCTGCCAAGCGCGCGACAGATAGGGCATCGAGAGCCGTGCCGCGAGATCGCTGCAGCGTTTCTTCTCTTCCGCCGTCAAGCCCTCGCTCGCCGGCTCTTCACCGACAGCTTTGACGCGGGCGATGGCGTGCACCGCTTCCGCAAGATCGGCGATGACCTCTTGGGCTTCGGCGCCGTCGCGATGCAGGCTGGAAAATCCATTGAGCGCGGCTGGAAGATCGCCACGGAAAATCGCTTCGGCCAAATCGAAGATACGCGCGCGATCGGCCAGGCCCAGCATGTCGCGAACGCTCATTGCCGTGACGTGGCCCTCGCCCATCGCAATCGCCTGGTCCAGGATCGAAAGGCCGTCGCGCACCGATCCTTCGGCGGCGCGGGCGATCAATTGCAAAGCGTCGGAATCTGCTTCCGCGCCTTCGGCCTCGGAAATCTTCTTGAAATGCGCGGCAAGTACCGGCTGCTCGACGCGACGCAGATCGAAGCGCTGGCAACGCGACAGCACCGTGACCGGGACTTTGCGGATCTCCGTCGTCGCGAAAATGAAGCGGACGTGCGCGGGCGGTTCTTCGAGCGTCTTCAGCAGCGCGTTGAACGCGCCCTTGGACAGCATGTGAACCTCGTCGATGATGAAGACCTTCGTGCGCGCGACGAGCGGCGTATATTGCGCGCTTTCGATGATCTCGCGGATGTTGTCGACGCCGGTGTTGGACGCAGCGTCCATTTCGAGCACGTCCGGATGACGGCCCTCCATGATGTCCTTGCAGTGGACGCCCAGCCCCGGCATGTCGATGGTCGGCTTATCGAAACCCGGCGCTTCGTAATTCAGAGCGCGTGCAAGAATGCGGGCGGTCGTCGTCTTGCCGACGCCGCGCACGCCGGTCAACATGTAACCCTGCGCGATGCGCCCCGACGCGAAGGCGTTCCGGAGCGTCGTCACCATTGCCGACTGGCCAATCAGATCATCGAAGGTCGCAGGACGATACTTGCGCGCGAGCACGACATACGGCTTCGCCGCCTCGGCACCGGGTGAGGCCGCAACGCCCTCAGACGTATCTGATTTCTTTTTGGCCATGTTCTCCGGATCGATACTTCCGCCCAAAGGGCGAGGGAGCAAGGCGACCCGCGCCGAACCTTGTCCAAAACCTGCGCCGCTGCCGAGGCCGTTCGGCCTGGGCGCGCAATCAAAAGAGGCTGGCGAACGACCCGACTTCCGATCGTTAGGGCTGCTTCCTTCCGGACCTGACCCGGTTGGCGACGAATTCGTCCGCCGCCAGCCCAAGCCTATAATGGGGGGAACAGCGGAGAAGTACAACCCCGCGATACCGCAACCCCCAAAAGTCGCAGTGTGATACAAGCTATTGATCTAAAAAAATAAACTCGGAACACGCCCGGCCTAAGTCAACTTGCACGAGACATTGCAAGAATCTCGGCGTCAGATACAGCGGCCGCCGTCGACCTCAATGGCGACGCCGGTGATGAAGGCGCTTGCGGGGTCGGCGAGAAAGAGGGCGGCGTTCGCGATGTCGATCGGCTTCGACATGCGGCCGAGCGGAATTCCGGCGACAAACTTGGCGCGGTTCTCGGGCGTGTCGGGCAGGCCCATAAACTGCTCGAGCATTCCAGTCTCGCCGATGACCGGGTTGATGGCGTTGACGCGGATATTCTTCGGCGCAAGTTCCGCCGCCATCGACTTCGTCAGCGTGATCGCCGCGCCCTTCGAACCATTGTACCAAGTCAGGCCCGGGCGCGGCCGGATACCGGCCGTCGAAGCCGTCGTGATGATCGAACCGCCCCCGCGTTTCTCCATCACCGGCACGACGGCGAGCGTCGTCAGGTAGATGGATTTGACGTTGACGGCGTAGATGCGGTCGAAGTCGTCTTCGCTGACTTGCATCAGCGATTGATTCTTGTGCGTAACGCCGGCGTTGTTGACGAGAATGTCGACGCCACCGAACCGGTTCACTGCAGCAGCGATCATTGTGTCGACATCGCTGCGCTTCGTGACGTCGGTCGTCGTCGCGATGGCATTGCCCTCGCCGATCTGGTCCGCGAGTGCGGTGGCAGCCGCGCCATTGATGTCGGCGATGACGACCTTGGCACCCTCGGCCGCGAACAGCTCGGCGATACCGCGGCCGAAGCCCGAGGCGGAACCGGTGATAATCGCGACTCTGTCTTTCAGGCGCATTCGATCAGCTCGAGCGCTTGAGCGGCACTTGGCCGCTCGCTGCCAGTTCAGCGGCTTCCTTACGGAAGGGACTCGCCGGATACGTCCCGAAAATCGTAATCTGCGTCGAGAAGAACGACAGCTCCTCAAGCGCGAGCTGGACAGGCCGGTCGACCGGGTGGCCTTCGATGTCTGCGAAGAACATCGTAGCGTTGAACGTGCCTTCTTCCTGATAGCTTTCGAGCTTCGTCATGTTGACGCCGTTGGTCGCAAAACCGCCAAGTGCTTTGTAAAGCGCTGCCGGTACGTTGCGCACGCGGAACAAAAACGTCGTCATGACCGGACCGTTACCGGGCTCGGCATCGTCGGGGTCTTTGGCGAGAATGACGAAACGCGTCGTGTTGTGCGTTTCGTCCTCCATGTCGCTTTTCAAGATTTTGAGGCCATAGATCTCAGCGGCAAGACGCGAGGCTATGGCCGCCGTCGTCAGATCATTCCTTTCGGCGACGAGACGCGCGGAGCCTGCGGTGTCTGCCTCCGGAACCGGTGTCAGTCCGAGTCTGCGAAGCGTCGTCCGGCATTGTCCCAGCGCCTGCGTGTGGCTCATCACGCGCTTGACGGTCTCCAGACTGGCGCCCTCCTTTGCCATCAGCTGGTGGCGAACACGCAGGAAGTATTCGGCAACGATGTAAAGGCCGGCGTGGGGAAGCAGATGGTGGATGTCCGCAACGCGCCCGGCAACCGAGTTCTCGATCGGGATCATCGCGTAGCGCGCCTCGCCGGATTTCACAGCCAGAATCGCATCTTCGAACGTCGGATAAGCGACTGGCTCAAGATCGGAATAAGCCTCGCGCGCCGCGAGATGCGAATTTGCGCCGGGCTCTCCCTGATAAGAAATTTTTGCAGGCGTGTCGGGAGGCTCGGTTCGATGCGGCATGGCGTATGGGCGCTTGAGGTTAGGAGGCGAGCGGAGATGCGAGAGGCGGGTGGATCATGGCGCGATGAGACGGCGGGCGCGCTCAAGATCGGCGGGAGTATCGACACCGAGAGGAACGGTGTCAACGATTGCGACGTCGATGCGCATCCCGGCTTCGAGGGCGCGCAATTGCTCCAGCTTTTCACGCTTTTCAAGCGGCGACGGCGGCAACGCGACGAAGCGTTCGAGGCTCGAGCGACGATACGCATAAATGCCGATGTGATGGTAAAGCGGCCCATCGCCCGAGGGCGCCGTGGCACGCGTGAAGTACAAAGCACGAAGGCGATCGTCCGCAATCGGCGTGCCGACGATCTTGACCACGTTCGGGTTCGTCCGCTCCTCGGTCTCGGAGATGACAGCGGTCAGGGTTGCAATATCTACGCCCGGCGTTTCGAGCGGCGCGATGCAGCGTGTCACCAGATTTGGATCGAGCGTCGGGAGATCGCCCTGCAAGTTGACGATGATACTCGCGCGCCGTCCGGGGTCCGCTTTCGTGACGGCTTCGAAAACCCTGTCGGAGCCCGAGGCATGATCGGCGCGCGTCAACACGGCGTTGCCTCCGGCGGCCGTAACGGCATCCGCAATTTCCCCGCTGTCGGTCGCGACGATGACTTCTCCGGCATTTGCGGCGACGGCGCGACGCCAGACGTGGACGACCATGGGGGTGCCGGCAATGTCGGCAAGCGGTTTACCGGGCAGCCGGGTCGCCTGCATGCGGGCGGGTATAACGATCAGATTATGCTGGGACACGGGCTTGAGAATCATCGTTCGGTGACAAACTGTCTCGCCACCCTAGCAGGTGCGAAATCGTTTGTACGCTTGCATGGGAGAGGTGAGCTTATATACCTCTCCCCGTGGGCTCGTACTAGTTGAATGGAATGGTCTCTTCGCATCTCGCCTGTGCATTACCGTCTAGCCGAAACCGGGGGCTTTGAAATGAGAATAGACGAAATCGAGTTCATCAAGATCGCCGGGGCGATTCTTCCCGCACTGCTGCTGATCTTCGGGGCAAGAACAATCATCGACATGAACGTCGGGCATGCTCCGGAAAAACCGGGTTTTACGCTTCCGGCCGCGACCGAGGGCGGTGCTAAAGCGGAAGCGTCCGGAGGCGCCGCTCCGGCTGCAGCCGAAACGCCAGACGATGCCGCTAAAAAGGTTTTGGCGTTGCTGCCCAAAGCCAGCGCCGACAACGGCAAGGCGATCTTCAAGAAGTGCGCTGCCTGCCACGTTGCCGAAAAAGGCAAGAATCCGACGGTCGGCCCGAACCTCTGGGACGTCGTCAATCGTAAACGGGCTTCATATCCGGGATTTGCCTATTCCGACGCGATGAAAGCCAAGGGCGGCGAGTGGTCGTTCGAGGAACTCGCGAAATTTATCCACAGCCCGAAGACCTACATTCCGGGCACGAAAATGGTGTTCGCAGGCCTGCCTTCGGAGAGCGACGAAGCAGACGTCCTCGCCTATCTCGCAACTCTTGCCGATACGCCCGTTCCCTTGCCAAAATGACGGCAAGTTAACTCGCTATGCTGCCTAAAGTTTGCGACCCTGCCGAGCCGTTGGCGGGGTCGCTTCGTATCCGGACGCAGACTTATCCCCGTGTCCGCAGGCTGTGGTAGGCTTTCGAGCCCGAGAAAGGACGAAATCGAATATGCGGATACGCCTGACGACGTTAGCCCTTGCCGCCATGGCGTTCCTGAGTTCTCCGCCGGTTTCGAACGTGGCGCACGCCGACGAGTCCCAATGCCGCACGGCGATCTCGCTCATCGGCGAACCGAAGTACGGTCCCGATTTCAAGAATTTCGACTGGGTAAACCCGGATGCGCCGAAAGGCGGCACACTCCGTCAGTGGGCGGACGGTACGTTCGATACGCTCAATCCGTTCTCGGATAAGGGCGTCAAGGCCGGCGGACTTAACCTTATCTATGACAGCCTGTTCGCGAACAGTCCCGACGAGCCCGAGACGCAATATGGCCTGATCGCAGAATGCGCATCCTACCCGGATGATTTTTCCTCCGTGACGTTCAAGCTGCGCCCCGAAGCCAAATTCAACGACGGCACGCCGATCACGCCCGAGGACGTGATTTTCTCGTTCGATGAGTTCAAGAAGGTCAATCCGTTCTATGCCTTCTACTACAAGAACGTCGTCAAGGCGGAAAAGACCGGCGATCACGAGGTGAAGTTCACCTTCGACTCCAAAGGCAACCGCGAGTTGCCGATGATCGTCGGCCAGATGAGCGTGGTGCCGAAGGCGTATTGGGAAGGCAAAGACGCCAACGGCCGCCAGCGCAGCCTTAGCGAGACGACGGTCGAACCGCCGCTCGGCAGCGGCGTCTACAGGATCAAGTCGGTCGATATGGGCCGCAAGATCGTCTACGAGCGCGTTCCCGACTATTGGGCGAAAGATCTGCCGGTGATGCGCGGACAATATAACTTCGATACGCTCGAAGTAACGTATTACCGCGACCGGTCTCCGGCGTTCGAGGACTTTAAGACGGGCAAGCTCGATTTCTGGATGGAGAACCGGGCTGCCGCGTGGGCCTCGCAATACGATTTCGACGCGCTGAAAAAAGGCCTCGTCAAGAAAGAGGCGCTGCCGGTTAAGCGGGTTGCCGGGATGCAGTCGTTCGCGTTCAATATCCGGCGGCCTCAGTTCCAAGATCCGCGCGTGCGTCAGGCGTTCAATCTACTGTTCAATTTCGAGGAGACGAACAAGAAGCTGTTCTACGGATCGTATGTGCGTCTCAACAGCTTTTTTGCGAACTCCGATCTCGCGTCCAAGGGGCTGCCCGAAGGGCGCGAACTCGAAATTCTGAACGAGGTCAAATCCGAGGTGCCGCCGGAGGTTTTCACGACGGAGTGGAAAAACCCGGTCAACAATAAGGAAGGCGACTATCGCAAGCACCAGCAGGAAGCGCTGAAGCTTTTCGAGGCTGCTGGCTGGCAAATCAAGAGCGAAGTGGCCGACGACGGCTCCTGCGGATTTTTCTGCAAGGCGATGCGCGTAGTCGGATTGTCGTCGGCGCAGACAGCACGCGTTCTGAGGAACGCCAAGGGCGAGCAGATGACCGCCGAATTCCTGATCGACGGCGACACGTTCCAGAACATCATTCTGCCCTACGTCCAGAACCTCAAGGCGCTCGGCATCAATGCTTCGGTTCGGGCGGTCGACGATGCGCAATACAAACAACGCGAAGACAGTCGCGACTTCGACATCATCGTCGACAACTTCGCGCAATCGAATTCGCCCGGAAATGAGCAGCGCGACTTCTGGGGATCAGCTGCGGCCGACAAGCCCGGCAGCCGTAACACCATCGGCATCAAGAATCCGGCGGTCGACACATTGATCGACAAGATCGTGTTCGCGAAAGACCGTGCCGATCTCGTTGCCGCGACACACGCGCTCGACCGCGTGCTTCTCTGGAACTTCTACGTCGTTCCGCAATGGTACTACCCTTATGAGCGTATTGCGTATTGGGATATCTTCGGCCGACCGAAAATCCTGCCCTCGCAGTCTGCATCGTTGATGCAGGTCTGGTGGATCGACCCCGAAAAGCAGAAGGCCGTCGCAACAGCAAAGGCAAAATGATCCGGTGCCGGTCTCTTTTCAGACACGAATGATCATGGTGCCGAGATTATCGATTCTCGCTGCAGCGATTGCGCTTATTTTCTCGGCGGCGACAAGCGCTGAGGCAGAGCCACGTCATGGACTCTCCGTTTTTGGTGAGCTGAAATATCCAGCCGATTTTCAGCACTTCGACTATGTCAATCCCGATGCACCGAAGGGCGGCCGGATGGTGACGCTCGGGACCGGCGGGGCGAACACGTTCGACAATCTCAATCCGTATATTTTGAAGGGCGATGCGGCCCAGGGGCTCGATTTCCTGTTTGATGCATTGATGGTTCGCGCGCAGGACGAGCCCGATGCGGTGTACGGCTTGGTCGCGAAGTCGGCGGACGTCGCGCCGGACGGTCTGTCGGTGACGTTCAAGCTGCGCCCCGAAGCGAAGTTTTCGGACGGCACACCGATCACGGCGGACGACGTCGTCTTTTCGTTCAAGACGCTGAAGGAGAAAGGCCATCCGGCGATTTCGCAGCCGCTGCACGATGTCGTGTCGGCAGAAGCGGTGGACCCGGAAACGGTGCGCTATACTTTCAAAGGAACGCTGACGCGCGATTTGCCGATTACGGTTGCGCAGCTTCCGGTGCTTTCCAAGGCTTATTATTCGACGCAGCCGTTCGAAGAAACGTCGCTGAAGCCGCCGCTGGGTTCCGGTCCTTACAGGATCAAGGATTTCAAGCCGGGCACATTCATCACGTATACGCGGCGTAACGATTACTGGGCGAAGGATTTGCCGGTCAACCGCGGACGCTTCAACTTCGACGAGGTTCGCTATGACTATTACCGCGACCGGAACATCGAGCTCGAAGCCCTGAAATCCGGGCAGATCGATTTTCGCGAAGAGTTTTCGAGCGTCTCATGGGCGACGGGCTACGACATCCCCGCCGTTCGGGATGGCCGCCTCATCAAGACATCGCTGCCCGACAACCGCCCTTCCGGCGCGCAAGGATTTTTCATCAACACGCGCCGCGACAAGTTCAAAGACCCGCGCGTGCGTTTGGCGCTCGATCTTGTGTTCGATTTCGAGTGGTCGAACAAGAAGCTGTTTTACGGGCTCTACAAGCGGACGACGAGCTACTTCGAAAATTCCGACATGAAGGCGACGGGCTTGCCGAGCCCCGAGGAATTGAACCTGCTCGATCCCTACAAGGACAAGCTTTCTCCGGAAGTCTTTGGTGAGCCTTATGTGCCGCCCGTCACCGACGGCAGCGGCAACAATCGCGACAATCTCAAGAAAGCCCGCGACCTTCTCATCGCAGCCGGATGGAAGCCTGGCGCCGACCACATGCTGCACAACGCCAAGGGCGAATTGCTGACGATCGAGTTCCTCGACTTCGAAGCCGCGTTCGAGCGCATCACCGTTCCCTATACCGACAATCTCAAGCGCATCGGCGTCGACGCCTCCTGGCGCCTCGTCGATCCAAGCCAATATGAGCGGCGCGTCAAATCCTTCGATTTCGACGTGACGACGCAGCGCTACGCGTTACGGCTGACGCCGGGCATCGAATTGCGCAGCTATTGGGGCTCGGAGGCGGCAAAGCTCGACGGCTCGTTCAATCTTCCGGGTATTGCAGATCCCGCTGTCGACGGTCTCATCGACAAGGTGACGGCAGCGAAATCGCGCGCGGAACTCGTCACCGCAACGCACGCCAGCGACCGGGTGCTCCGCGCTGGACATTACTGGGTCCCGCATTGGTACAAGGCATCCTACGGGATCGCCTATTGGAACAAGTACTCGCGTCCGGCCGTACAGCCGAAGTATGATGCAGGCGTGCTCGATACGTGGTGGTTCGATCCGAAGAAGGCCGAAGTGTTAGCTTCCGGCAAACCTGAAGCCCAATCCCAAGAGCAACCGGCGAAGCCCTGATGGCCATATATCTTCTGAAACGGGTGCTGCTCGTCATACCGACGCTGTTCGGCATCATGCTGTTCTCGTTTATCATCATTCAGTTCGCACCGGGCGGTCCGGTCGAACAGATGATCGCACAACTCACCGGGAACTCCTCCTCGATCGTCAGCCGCATGGGCGGCGGAGGCGGCGATGCGCTCGGCGGCGGCAATGCCGCGACGGCGCAACTCGGGCAAGGCGCTGCCGATGCGATCACATCCAAATATCGCGGCGCACAGGGGCTCGATCCGGCCTTCATCAAGAGCCTCGAGAAGCAATTCGGCTTCGACAAGCCGGCGCACGAGCGCTTTCTCCTGATGATGAAGAATTATGCCACCTTCAATTTCGGCAAGAGCTATTTCCGCGACGTATCCGTCCTTGAGTTGATCAAGGAGAAGCTGCCCGTTTCGATTTCTCTCGGGTTGTGGATGACGCTGCTGACCTATCTGATCTCGATCCCGCTCGGCATCCGCAAGGCCGTGAAAGACGGCCAGCCTTTTGATGCCTGGTCGAGCGCCGTTCTGGTCATCGGTTATGCGATTCCGGGATTCCTGTTCGCGGTTCTGCTGCTCATTCTGTTCGCCGGCTCGTCGTTCTTCCAATGGTTTCCGTCGCGGGGACTGTTCTCCGACAACTGGGATCAGCTCTCGCTTTTCGGGAAGATCACCGATTACCTCTGGCACCTGACGCTGCCGATCATCGCAATGGCGGTCGGGTCATTCACGGCGATGACGTTCCTGACTAAGAATTCGTTTCTCGATGAAATCCGTAAGCAGTACGTCGTCGCGGCGCGCGCCAAGGGCCTTACGGAAAATCAGGTTCTTTACGGCCACGTCTTCCGCAACGCGATGCTGCTCGTTATTTCGGGCTTCCCGTCGGCATTCATCAGCGCGTTCTTCTCGGGTGCCCTGCTGATCGAGACGATCTTCTCGCTCGACGGGCTCGGGCTTCTGTCGTTCGAAAGCATCGAAAAGCGCGACTATCCCGTCGTGTTCGCGTCCCTCTACATTTTCTCGCTGGTCGGGCTGTTCGTCGGAATTCTATCCGACTTCGTCTACACCCTTGTCGATCCGCGCATCGATTTCGAGACGCGCGAGGTCTGAACCGATGGATCAGAAAACCGACAACAAACGGATTGAGACCACCGCGCCCGTGGGGCTGACACGCTGGCAACGCTTCAAGCGGCGCTTTCACCTGTCGCCCGTCAACCGGCGGCGGCTTGCGCGCTTCAAGGCGCACAAGCTCGGGTATCGTTCGTTTGTCATTTTCACCGGGTTGTTCCTGATCTCGCTCTTCGCGGAATTCATCGCCAACGACCGGCCGTTGATCGTCAGCTACAAGGGCGAAATCCTGTTTCCGGTGCTTGTCGATTATCCGGAAGAGAAGTTCGGCGGATTCCTTGCCGTCACGGACTACCGAACGCCCGACATCGCCAACGAGATCAATGCCAACGGCTGGATGATCTGGCCGCCGATCCGGTATTCCTACGACACGATCAACAAGGATTACCCCGGCCGTATCGGCACCGGCGGCATCTGCCTCGGCTATCCGGCGCCGCCACCCTGGGCTTCCTCGATGAAGCTCTGCGATGCGCCGGCCGATCAATTGGCGCGCTTCCATGAACTCGGAAATACCAATTGGCTCGGCCTCGACAGCCAGGGGCGCGATGTCGTTGCGCGCGTCATTTACGGGTTCCGGATTTCGGTTCTTTTCGGGCTTCTGCTGACCATCGTGTCGTCGGCGCTCGGCATCGTCGCGGGCGCGGTGCAGGGCTACTTCGGCGGCAAGGTCGACCTCATCTTCCAGCGGCTGCTCGAAATCTGGAATTCGATACCGGAACTCTTCGTGCTGCTGATCCTGTCGTCGCTGTTCATTCCGGGATTCTGGACGCTGCTCGGCATTCTGATGATCTTCAGCTGGACATCGCTCGTCGGGCTCGTGCGCGCCGAATTTCTGCGCGGGCGCAATCTCGAATACGTGCGTGCGGCGCGCGCGCTCGGGCTTTCCGACTGGCAGATTATCTTCAAGCACCTGTTACCCAACGCGACGGTTGCGACGCTGACATTCCTGCCGTTCAAACTGTCGGGCGGCATCGCGGCGCTGACGGCGCTCGACTTCCTGGGCCTCGGCATGCCGCCAGGATCGCCGTCGCTGGGCGAGCTTTTGCTCGAAGGCAAGAAACATCTCGAAGCGCCCTGGCTCGGTATCTCGGGCTTTATCTCCGTGTCGATCATTCTTTCGCTTGCGATCTTCATGGGTGAAGCGGTGCGTGACGCGCTCGATCCGCGCAAGACGTTCCGGATGCGGGGGAAGGAATGATGGCCAACACCACTCCACTCGTCGACGTGCGCAATCTCTCAGTCGCTTTTGGCGACGGCGCGGATGACGTGCGCGTCGTCAAAGGCGTCTCTTTCCATATCGGCAAGGGCGAGATCGCTGCGCTCGTCGGGGAATCGGGCTCCGGCAAGACCGTCTCGGCGATGTCGATCCTGCAACTTCTTCCGACATCCGCGTCGTATCCGACAGGCGAAATCCTGTTCGAAGGCAAGGATATCCTGAAAGCCACCGAAGCGCAGTTGCGCGGCATCCGGGGCAAGCGGATTTCGATCATCTTCCAGGAGCCGATGACGACGCTCAATCCGCTGCACACGATCGAGGTGCAGGTGGGCGAGATCATCAAGCTGCACCAGAAACTTTCCGACAGCGATACGCGTGAACGGGTCGTCGAGCTTTTGACCAAGGTCGGCATCCGCGATCCGGAAAAACGGCTTTCCGCTTATCCGCACCAGCTGTCCGGCGGCCAGCGCCAGCGCGTGATGATCGCGATCGCCCTTGCCAACCAGCCCGATCTTCTCATCGCGGACGAACCGACGACGGCACTCGATGTCACGATCCAGGCGCAAATTCTGGAGCTCTTGAAGGCGCTGCAGAAAGAGATGGGCATGGCGATGCTGCTGATCACGCATGATCTCGGCATCGTCCGGCGCATGGCCGAGCGCGTCTATGTCATGAAGAGCGGTGAAATCGTCGAGACGGGAAATACGGAAGCGGTTTTCACGTCTCCGAAGCACCCCTATACGCGGCATCTGATCGAAGCCGAGCCCAAGGGCGAGCCGCCTGCTGTCGACACCTCCCGCCCCGTCGTCGTCGAGACGGATAATCTCAAGGTCTGGTTTCCGATCAAGCACGGGCTGCTGAAAAGGACGGTCGATTACGTCAAGGCGGTCGACGGGCTTTCGATGAAGGTCCGCGCGGGCGAGACGCTGGGCGTTGTCGGAGAATCCGGATCGGGCAAGACGACACTCGGGCTGGCGATCCTGCGACTGCTCTCGTCCGAAGGGCCGATCGCCTACGTCGGCAAGCGCATCGACAGTCTCAACAGCAAACAGATGCGGCCGCTGCGCAAGGAAATGCAGATCGTTTTCCAGGACCCTTACGGGTCGCTGTCGCCGCGTTTGACGATCGAACAGATCATCGAAGAAGGTCTTCTGATCCAGAATCCGGAACTCGATGAGGACGGCCGGAGCGAGCGCGTCGCAACGGCACTCCAGGAAGTCGGGCTCGATCCCGCAACCCGCGACCGCTATCCGCACGAGTTCTCGGGCGGACAGCGCCAGCGCATCGCCATTGCACGGGCCATGGTCTTGCAACCGAAGTTCGTCATGCTCGATGAGCCGACGAGCGCGCTCGACATGAGCGTGCAAGCGCAGATCGTCGATCTCCTGCGCGACCTGCAGAGAAAGCGCGATCTCGCCTATCTGTTCATCAGCCACGACCTCAAAGTCGTCAGAGCGTTATGCAACTACGTTATCGTGATGAAAAACGGTAAGGTCGTCGAGGAAGGTCCGGCGCGGGAAATCTTCGATTATCCGAAAGACGACTATACGAAGGCCCTGCTCGCCGCGGCGTTCGACATCAAGGTCACGCATCGCGCGGCGCTCGCGACGTAAGTTTTGGCGAGGGAACCTGCCGGATGACTGAGAAAACGCTAACGCATTATCATGCGCCGAATACACGCTCGCTGACGATTCGCTGGCTGTTCGAAGAGCTCGGCGCGCCGCACGAGCTGAAAGTTCTCAACCTGAAGAAGGGCGAGCACAAAACGCCCGAATATCTGACCATCAATCCGATGGGCAAGGTTCCGACGATTGTGCATGGCAGTACGCCCGTCACCGAAGTCGGTGCGATCGCGATCTATCTGGCCGATCTCTTTCCGGAAGCTGGCCTTGCTCCGGCAATCGGCGATCCCGAGCGCGGAACGTATTTGCGATGGATCATCTTCAATCAAAGCGCGGTTGAGCCCGCGATATGCGATTTCGCATTGAAGCGAGAACCGGGACAACCGTCGATGATGCCTTATGGCACGTATGACGAAACGATGAAGGCCTTTGCCGGCGCACTCGCCAAGGGCCCTTACATTCTAGGCGATAGTTTTTCCGCGGCCGACGTCGTCGTTGGATCGGGCGTGCGCTGGATGCTGATGTTCAAGCTGCTGCCCGAGCAGCCGGAATTTACGAACTATGCCGATCGCGTGACGCACCGGCCGGCGTTCGTCCGTGCGGTGACGAAAGATGCTGAGCTTGCGAAAGTGCTCGCGACCTAGAATTTCGCGAGGGCTGCCGATATTTGCTCCGATAATGAGCAATTCGATATTGCCGGTTCTTGAGTTCTCTGTGCCGGCCCGGCGAGCCATTCTTCCGCGAGAAGGCGCGGTTTTATAGTTTTATTCAGGCCAGGGTCAGATCTCTGCCGTAGAATTGCCTTACCTACCTTCTTTTGCTCACGAGGTTAGTGGGCCGCGCGTCCAATTCGCGGCGACGACGCGCGTTGGCGTCAGAATTCGAGAGGAACTCAATGATCTCGTCCCGACAGGCAGCTGTTGCAGCGGCTTCCCTTCTATCGGCCCTCATACTGGTGCCGCCCGCGACTCTTGCGGACGACAAACCACCTCAGGGCGACGCGGCGTCCGAGAAAGACCACAATAAAAAAGGAGCGCATGGAAGGGACGGCGGCGAGCGGCAAGGGCCGCGCGAGGAAAAACACCGTGGCGGGCCGCCACCAAGCGAGAATCCACAAGGCAGGACATTCGGACAGCAGCCGCGGCCGCAACGGAATCAGGGTTTTGGAAATAATCCGCAACCGAACAAGCCAGCCTTTGCGCCCGGCAACAATAACAACAGCGGCAACAAGCCAGCCTTCACCAAACAGCCGCCGAAGACACCGCTTGCGCAACCTCCTGTTATCAACGCGGCGCCAAAGACACCGAACGCTCCGCCAAGCACGTTCTCGAAAGAGCGCACGCAAGATCAGTTCAAGGCGGGCGACCACGGCAAGCGAGACCAGAAGCATTTCGGCGATCAAGGACCGCGGCCCGGACCAGCTAACGGCCCGGGTTCTGCTCCCGTCAACGGGCCTGGATCTGGACCGGCGTCCAAGCCAACCTTCGCGAAGCCGACGAACGTTCCGCCTCCGTCATTCGGCGCGGCATCGCCCAATCGCGCAACGAATCTTCCGAGGCCCCCGTCTGCGGCGGATGCCCGGAAACGCTTCGACAATCTCCGCAAGGCGCGGACCGAGAAGGTGGAAGCGGGCGGCAACGTCGTGATCAAGGAGCCCGGCAACCGAACGATCATCAAGCAGAACAACCGTTTCGTCATCCAGCATGACGAGACGGAACGGCTGAGGCGCGTCGCCCCGAATGCCCGCTTCGAGAAGGGCAAGAGCGGCACGAACATCGCCGTCGTCGACAGGCCTGGAAACGTGAAAATCTATTCCGAGACGGACGCCAGCGGAAATCTGATCCGAAGATACCGGCGTGGGCCTGACGGCCGCGACGTGATCATCATCGACAATCGCCGCAGACGGCATGGCGGTGGCGGTGTCGGGCGAGACATCGCGGCGGGCGTCGGGATCGGCATCGGCGTCGTGGCCGGTGCGGCACTTCTCAACTCCGTCCTCGATGTGCCGCCGCCGCGCGTGCGCATCCCGCGCGACCAGTACATCGTCGAATACGAAGGCGCGAGCGACGAGGACGTCTATGATGCCCTGAGCGCGCCGCCGGTGGACGACTTCAGCGATCGCTACACGCTCGACGAAATCCGCGCGACAGCAGCGCTGCGCGACCGCATGCGCCGCATCGACCTCGACGACATCAACTTCGAGTTCGGTTCGTGGGAAGTCGATCCGAGCGAATACGGCAAGCTCGAACGCGTGGCGCGTGCCATGAAGCGCGTCATCTCTCGCAACCCCGACGAAGTCTTCATGATCGAAGGCTACACGGATGCGGTCGGCTCGCCGGAAGATAACCTGTCGCTCTCTGACCGCCGCGCCGAATCCGTTGCAGAGGTTCTGACCGAGGAGTTCCAGGTGCCGTTCGAGAACCTGGTGACGCAGGGTTACGGGGAAGACTATCTCAAAGTTCCGACGCAACAGGCGGAACGGCTTAACCGGCGCGTCGCCGTTCGCCGCATTACGCCACTGCTGGCGCGAGGCGATCAGCCGCCGGGCCAGCCCGTACCGCCTCCTGGCAACCGCGGCGACCGTTATGATTCGGGACCGGGCCCGGATGACGGCGGCCCAGGTCCGGGCGGTCCGGACGCGGACTGATCAGAAGAAAAGGCGCATCACAACGGTGCGCCTTTTTTCTTTTGCCGCGCTCATCGACGCTCGTGCTGGTTGCCGAATTGATCAATTGGCCGCGGCGGGACGCCAGCCTGCCGCGAGCGCCTCGGCTTCAGAACAGAACCACCGTTCGCCGCACGACTCGTCGATCTTCACGCGGCCATACCAAGGGCTCCACGGCATGTGGTAGATGCGGCCGTGCGAAGAGATATTGCCCTTGATCGCGCAGCCGCTCGGTGCTGCCGTTTCGGCCACCTGCCATTCCGCGTGCCGAAAATCCCAAGGCGCTTCGGCAGGACCCTGCCAGACGCCGACCTTTCTTCCTCGTGCATCAGCTTCGACGGCGACGTAGACCTTCGAATACCTGACAAACGCCCACGCCATTCCGGCACGGACCATGGCTTCGTTGATATCGGCGCCGTCCTCGAAGCATGTGGCGAGCGCGCGATGATAAAGATCACTGCCGGTGCGGTCGCATGCGAGGCCTTTCTGTTGCACCAAGGCTCGCAGGAATGCCGCTGAGGCCTTGCCGCAGCCCCATCTTTCGCCAGTCGCGGTCCGGCACGTCTGCGCCAACTCGGGCGCGTCGATGCCTTCCAAGCGAACGCGCGTCGGACCGACATCAAGCGTATCGCCATCGACCACACGACCCTGGCCGGTGATGATTGCCGGATCGTTCGCTCCAGGTCCCGTCACAGCAACAGCGATGGCAGGCACAAGAAGCAGCGCGGCCGATGAAACGAAAAACGCACCGGCCTCGCGACCGGTGCGGCTCAGTTTTGCGGACAGGACGGACGCCACAAAGCTCATGACGACGAGACTCAGTGAGTCGTGTGTCACAACCTTGGCGGACTCGTGATCTTGTTATGCAATCATATATTGCAAGCGCAACCGGCCGTGTGTATCCCTTGACGCCAAGTACGTCGTTAGCTATATTCATCCCGCAACTGCAAGTGGGGGGCGATCATGGCGAAGCAGGCGACCTACAGCTTCAAGGCATTTCAGGCGGAATACCCGAATGACGACGCCTGCCTGTTCAAGCTGATGGAAGTTCAGCACGGCGGAACGGACATCGTCTGCCCAGAGTGCCAGAAGCGTTCGAAATTCCACTTGATGAGCAAGCGCAAGGCTTTCGCCTGCCAGCATTGCGGCCATCACATCCACCCCTGCGCCAATACGATCTTTCACAAGTCGAGCACGAAGCTCACGCACTGGTTTTTCGCGATGTATCTCATGACGACGACGCGCCACGGCGTTCCGGCGAAAGAGATACAGCGTCAAACGGGCGTGACGTACAAAACGGCATGGCGCATGTGCCACCAACTCCGCGAACTGATGGCGGAGGCTGACGACGCAAGCCCTTTAGCTGGACACATTGAGATGGACGAGACCGTTATCGGCGGTCGTCCTCGCAATCGTTTGCCACAAGGTCAAAATAAGAAAGGCCATACGGGGCCAAATAAAACTGTCCTGTTTGGGATGGTCGAGCGTGGCGGCCGGGTGCGGACGCGCGTCGTTCCCAACGTCCAGATGGGAACGCTGCATCCTCACATCGTTGAGAATGTCGCCAAGGGAAGCAAGGTCAGCACGGACGAACTGAAGTCGTACGGATTTTTACCCTACGCTGGTTATGAACATGCCCGCGTCGCGCACGCGAAAAAAGAATTTGCGCGCGGCGACGTACATGTGAACAGCATCGAAGGTTTTTGGAGCCGCCTTAAAGTTAGTATCAAAGGCACGCACGTAAGCGTTTCACGCCAACACCTTTGGAAATACGCTGCTGAGTTTTCCTACCGTTACAACATGAGGAAGACGCCAGAACAAATGTTTGAACGTCTTATTTCTTCGGTTTAGCCGCCTTAGACACTAGGCGATTGAACCGCTCTTTGTGTCCATCGGCGTGGTGACGACCATCTTCGGAATTGCACGTCGTGACAGTCGGTCGTCCGGACTCAATGCCATAGATCAGCTTCATTGATGACTTGCGAAGGTTCCACGTTTCGGTGGTGGCGCCGCCGACTCCGCTCTTAAGTGACTGTTCCATTTATCTTCCCCTTAAGTTTTTTAACTTGAACTGGGCGATAGCCTTCAATTCGCGTGATTGTGGCCACGTCCACGTCGCCACCCACTCCGCGTATTCCAATCGTATAACGCATAAGTTGTGCGGTCGTTTCTACGAGCAGAATTGCCAAGTCAACGCAGTCTTGGAGTGGTAAAAATTGGTAAGGGATTGGTAAAGCGTGCTGCTCGGTTATTGCTTTGTTTAGTTCTTCCATCTGCTTGGCATCGAGGTTCAACTTGCTTCCAATAGTGTGCATAATCTCGGGTGCAATCGCGTTCAGAATGCGAGAGGTAATCTCCGTTTGCCCACCCCATCGGAGCCCATATATTCCGACGTTCGTCTCTACCGGGCTCGGAGAGGACGGAATCGCAAATTCATAGATCGTTCCGTAAGGCGCGCCTTGATCAATGCCGCCAATGAGGAAACGCATATCGTCGGTAACGGGCATTTTCGCTGCTTTAAACTGCGCGGCGAAAAAGTCGCTCAGCTTTTGAGCGAAATCCTTGACGGACAAGCGTCCATCGTTTGCAATCTCTGCTTCAAATTCTGGAATGAAGCTGTGCGCCGTCCGGGGGTTGTCGGTACCGATGGTGCCAAGCCCATAAGTGACTGCGGCCACATGCGTTTGACTATCGACTCGTAGCAACTTCGTCGCGTTGTCGAAGTACGCTGGCATTACGGAAGTCACGCCACCAACAACCAATTGCGTGTTAAGTGTTACCCGGCTGTCAGCAGCCAGGACAAGACCTTCCGGTCCCTTAAATACGATTGCCAGAGTCATATGTGCCTCCCTGTGGGCTCGGTCAGCGCACGCTGCCGGGAACACGGGAAGATTGCAAGCAACTTTTACTTGGCGTGAAGGTATAGGCGCCCAACCGGCGGGAGGACGGCAAAACGGATGTCAGCGGGTTGCAGATAGCCCGATGACCGATTGCAGGCCGCGGGCGTCGCTGAGGTTGGCGCCGCGCCTCGTCGTTTCACTCAGATTGGCGCCCTCCAGATCGGCTCCGGAGAAATTGGCACCGCCCAATCGGGCGCCTCGCAAATTCGCGTGCGTCAGGTTCGCTCGGGCGAAATTCGCGTTTTCCAGGCTGTTCATGCTGAGGTTGGCGCCGCTCAGGTTCGCATCCGTAAAATTCGCGGCGGCAAGGCTTGCCATCGGGGTAATCAACACTTCCTCCCGCGGATCGCGCGGGCCGAAGATCGCCGCCGTCAGGTCGGCCTTGCTGAAATCCACGCCATCAAACCGGCCGTTCAAATTGGCGCCGACCAGCCGCGCACCCTGGAACGACAGTACAGGGTGCCGCGGCGCCTCCATATCAACAAACACGTTCGGCCTTAGTATGCTGGCACCGGACAGATCGGCGCGGGACAAATCCGTTCCGATCAGCGTTGCGCGGTCGAGCCGCGCAGATTTGAGGCTGGCACCGGAGAGATTGGCGCCTGCCAAATCGGCACCATAGAGATTGGCGCCGTCGAGGTTCGCCTTTTTGAAATCGAGTCCGCTCAGATCGAGGCCGGAAAGGTCTTTGTTTGCAAGATTCGGCGTTCTACCTTCAGGCACCGCGAAGAGGAATGCCGTCACCTGCCGGGCCGTCATATCGGCCGCATGCGCCTCGGAGACTGCTACAGAGCAGAGCATGATCCAAGCTAGTGCCTTCAACATGCCAGACATCCGCCCTCCGCGGCGATAAAACGTCCGAAGCCTAAACGACGGATCATATAATGGCCCGATGTTTTACGTACCAGCCAGCAACCGCCTTTTGAGGATTTGAATGGGACCGCAGCCCCCTGGCCCGCCACCGCAGCTTCCCGGTTCAAGGGGGAACTATGTGCGAGCGCCGCTCGGTTCGGGCCCACGCCGCCGCCCACCGCCTCCGCCGCAGCGGCGGAGCGGGCTTTTGCTCGGCATCGTATATTTCTTCCTTTTCGTGCTTCTCGTCGGCGGAGCGGGCGTTGCTTACCTCGCTCTCAATCCGCCGAGCGATCTCATCCGGCAGCGCATTGCCGACGCGGTTCACGCCAAGACGGGGCGTGAACTCGTGATGGCTGGGCCGGCGTCTTTCACGTTCTATCCGGCGATCGGTATCTCGCTCAAAGATGTGTCGCTATCGGGTCCGCCGGGCATGGACGGCAAGCTCGTCCAGATGCCGACGTTGAATGTGAGCATCAGCCCCTCGGCCCTGTTTTCGAGGCGCGCGGAAATTCATTCGCTAGTGCTCAGGAATCCGACATTCGATTTTCGGATCGGCAAGGACGGACGTAAGAACTGGCACTTCGCGTTCGGGGCGATGCCGATCCGCTATGCCGAGCTTCAGACGCCCAATACGCGCCGTGACACCGAGCAGTTCGACGTGGCTGCGGCCGACGCAGCACATGGCGCATCAGCGCGCGTTGCGATGGGCGATGTCCAGCTCGATGACGTCAGGATCGAAGGCGGCACGTTCCGCTTCACGGATGAGCGCACAGGACGAAGTGAACAAATCGGCGACGTCAATGTGAAATTCGGGCTTCCGTCGCTGAGCCAGCCCCTCTCCGCAACGGGTAATCTCGCGTGGCATGACAAGCAGCTTGATTTCGAGGGCACCGTGACGGATG
Organism: Hyphomicrobium denitrificans 1NES1; assembly: GCF_000230975.2. Classification (NCBI taxonomy): domain Bacteria; kingdom Pseudomonadati; phylum Pseudomonadota; class Alphaproteobacteria; order Hyphomicrobiales; family Hyphomicrobiaceae; genus Hyphomicrobium; species Hyphomicrobium denitrificans. The sequence continues at coordinate 2,962,357 of NC_021172.1, forward strand.
TGCTCAATATCAACAAGCGACAGCCGACGCATCTTACCTTCACCGCTAAGAGCGACGTGCTGGCCGCGTCTTACGAAGGCAACGTTCTGATCGATGACGGTGTCGCGCTCGACGGTCAGGTCAAGGCGCAGTCGGATTCGGCGCGTGCACTCGCCCAATGGTTTGGGACGCGGCTTCCGCCCGTTTCCGGATTTGGACCGCTGTCGATCCAGGGCACGCTGAAAACGAGCGGCAACGTCACGGACTTTCAAGACGCGCTCTTCGGACTTGATGGCGCATCAGGCAAAGGCACGATCAGGGTTACGACCGGCGGTGTCCGGCCGTTCGTCGAAGCCAACCTCGCGATCACCGAACTCGATCTCAACAAGTATCTGACGAGCGCGGTGACGGGTGTGCTCGCGACGGAGGGCGGCGGCGCGCCGGATGCGCCCGGCGCAGCACCTTCTGCTCCGGATTCAGGCGGCGCATCAAAGCAGCCCGATGAAATCGAAAAGCTGCTCAACGCTCCGGCGACCAAGGTCTATGGCGCAGTCCAGCGGGCCGGGTGGTCGAGCGAGAAACTCAATTTAACGCTTCTCGGGATCGCGGACGGCAATGCGCGGGCGAATGTCGGGAAAATCCACTTCAAGAACATGATACTTGGCCGGTCGTCCGTCGCCGTCGCGATCAAGAACACCGCGATGCAGGCCAACTTCGACGACGTGGAGCTTTACGAGGGACATGGCAAAGGCATCGTGACCCTCGATGGCTCGGCGGGCACAGCCAATCTCGGCGCGAATATCAATCTCCAGGGCGTCTCGGCGCTGCCGTTCCTGAGAGATGCCGCCAATTTCGAATGGCTCGCGGGCAAGGCCAACGTGGCTCTGCAGCTTACGGCGAACGGCCAAAGCCAGCTTCAGATCGTCGAAAGTCTCAACGGCACCGCGGCGTTCCGCTTTTCGGACGGAGCCGTCGTTGGGTTCAATCTGCCGGGGGCGATCCGCGGCCTGTCGCACGGCGATTTCTCGGGCTTCAGGAAATCGCCCTCGGAAAAGACCGATTTCAGCGCTCTCGGCGCGTCCTTCACCGTTACGAACGGCGTTGCCCAGAACCAGGATCTGCAACTTGCGAGCCCGATGCTGCGGGTGACGGGTTCTGGAACCATTCACATGCCCGAACGAACCGTCGACTATACCGTCAAGCCGAAGCTCGTCGCGTCGCTCGAAGGCCAGCAAGGCGAAGAGGCGCCCACCGGCATCGAGGTTCCGGTGCGAATCACCGGCTCGTGGGAGCGGCCAACTTATCGCCCCGATCTCAAAGGTGTGCTTTCGGACCCCGGCAAGACGGTCGAAGCGATCAAAGAGATCGGCAAGAAGCTTAAGGGCAAGAACGGCGACGAAATCGTCGACAAGATTTTCGGCAAGGGCGACGACGATGCGACAGGATCGACCGCGGATAGGAAACGGAAGGCAAAGGCGCTGCTGAACAAGTTCCTCGGCAATCAAGATAACTAGATTTTCTGCGGGTTTCCTGCACTCTCGAGCATTCGGCAAAAGGTTCCCAACGTCACGCACGACGCTGCTCAAGTGCGTTCAGATGACGCCCCCAAAACACTTCTGTTAAGTCACGGTAAAGTCGGGGCGAAAAAAAATTCGGCATGGGGCAAAAAAAATCTTGCGCAGGGGGGGCATAGGCCTCATATGCACCCTCTCTCGTCTGTCCACCTGCCAACATGGTCGAGGTTTTCCAGAACCAATGAGGTAAGGAGCGGGCGAGTCAAACCTGTCTACTGGTTGGGGAGGGTCATATGGCCTTTAATGACACCCTCTTCCAATTGGGGATGGACTTGACTCGTTCAAGCACCGCCCAAAAGGAAGATCACTCGCGCGCTGAGTTCAACGCGGAAGTTCAGGGCCCGGTAACGAGCCCGGTCGTCGAGCAAAGCGTAAACACTGCAGGGACTACGATCTTTATCGATCTCCACGGCGCCAAGCGCCTCGACGACGTCAAGTCGGCCGAGCGCGCGACGAAACGTGCCGTCGAGAGTCTGGGCCTCAAGCTCAAGAGTCTCCATCTTGACCGCGTCGCTGGTGGCGGTGTGTCGGGTGTCGCGCTCCTGAGCTCCGGGCACTTCTCCCTGCAGGCATGCTCGCGGACGGGCTTCGCAGCCGTCGACGCGCGTGGATGCGCAGGGCTGAAACCGGAAGTGGCTTTGCTCGCGCTCGCGGATGCCTTCGGGGCGCGCGAGGCGGTCATCCAGCGCAAGCGGGCGCTGTCGGACCTCGACGTGCCGGCTTTGCGTGTGATTGCGAAAGCGCCACGCAAAGCTCAGCGCCAGCGGGCCCAGGCGAAGGCGGCTTAATGTTTGCGCCGGGCGACTCCCCTCCGGAGAGCCGGCCGTCCGGCGCATCACTCGCCTCGACTTTATTCGATCAGTGACAGATGCCGCGATCGGTTTTCCGGTCGCGGCTTTCGTGCTGCCTGCGATCTGGGCAATAGCGCCAGTCGACCGGAGGCGCGAACGGGCTTTATGCGCTCTTTGGTTTCTTCCGCGGGCGGACCGACCGGGCCGCCGCTGCCGATGTGTTCAACGCCACGGCGGCGCGGATGAGCGCCTTGAAAGCTCGTTCGTCGATCTTGCCGCCTTGAGGGATGTCGATAGCGCGCCTCGTGCTGCCTTCGAGACTGGAGTTGAACAAGTGCGCCGGGTCCTGCAACGACGCGCCGCTGGCGAAGGTCAGCTTCACCACAGCCTTATACGTTTCGCCCGTACAGATGATGCCGTCGTGCTCCCACACCGGAACGCCCACGGGGTTGGAAGGCTTCCTCCATTTCACCTCTTCGACTACATCGGGATCGGCCTCTTTGATGAGGCCGCGGATGCGGGAGAGCATCTCACCACGCCAATCGCCCAGCGTTTTGATCTTGGCGTCAATGAGCTGAGAGGATGTCGCTTTGCCCTTGGCGTCCTTCGGTTGGGCCTTCCCTGTATTGGACGTCGGTTTCTTCATGCTCGCCTCGCAAAGCGATCATATTCCTCAGTTGGGCATGAGCTTGACCACCGTTGCGGTCTGCCGAACTTTGTCGAACCTCATCTAAAGCGGCTCGCTCAGGCGGGCGGCGTCCTTGGCGGGCTCGGCGGCTTGCAGGGCTTCCGTCGGCAGCAGCGACGCGCCGGACGATTTTGAAAGTTGCATGAACATAAACACGGACGACGCCGAGATCGCCGCGATCAGGAAGAATACCGGGGGAAAGTGTCCGGCGTCGATCGCGTTGCCGCCTTCGATCTTCTGCATGAGTTCCAGCCCTATTGCTGCGATGGTGATGCCGACCGAGCCTGCAAGGTTTTGGCAGACGGCGGCGAAACTCGTCGCGCGACTCAGCAGCTCAGGCGGCACGTCGGCGTACGCGAGCGTGTTCAAGCTCGTGAACTGCAACGAGCGCGACAGGCCACCTGCGAGGAACAATGCGATGATCAAAAGTGCCGGAGTATCGATCGTAAAGACCGCGGGCAGCAGAGCAAACGAGCTCGATATGATGGCATTGACGAGCAGCACACGGCGGAACCCGTAGCGCTTGAGGATCGTCGCGACCTGGGTTTTCATGAACAGCGCGCCGACGCCGGTCGCAAACGTCAGCATCCCCGATTGGAATGCAGTCAGGCCGAAGCCCGCCTGGAACAAGAGCGGCAACAGGAACGGTCCGGCACCGAGCCCGACACGGAACAGGAAGCCGCCGACGACGCCCGCACGGTAAGTCTGGATCGACAGCAGCCTCAAATCGATGATCGGCTCGGAAACGCGCATCGCGTGCCAAACGTAGGCGACGAGCAGCAGCGCACCTAACACGGTGACGATTGCGATTGCCTCCGGTGTCGCGAGGCCGACGCCCAGCAACGTCACTCCGGTGAGAAACAGCGATAGGCCCGGGCCGATCAACAGGAAGCCGCGAAGATCGAATCCGGACGGCGCGTCCTCGCGCACTTCTGGGATGAAGCGCGTGATCAGTGCGAGGCCCAGCAGCGCCACGGGGATGTTGATCCAGAAGATCCAACGCCACGTGAAGTATGTCGTGATGAAGCCGCCGAGCGGAGGGCCGACAACAGGACCGACGAGCGCCGGGATGGAAAGCCATGCAATCGCGCCGATGATTTCGGCGCGCGGCACCGTGCGCAAGACGATCAGGCGGCCGACGGGTGTCATCATTGCGCCACCCATGCCTTGCAGCACGCGTGCCGCGACGAGTGAAATGAGGCCGGTCGAAAGCGCGCAGGCGATGGAGCCGATGGCAAACACCACCATCGCGACGCGAAAGATGTTTTTGGCGCCGAAGCGGTCCGCCATCCATCCCGATGCCGGGATGAAAACAGCCAGCGCCAGCAGATATGTCGTAAGCGCCAGTTTGAGGTTAATGGGATTGACGCCGAGATCGGTCGCGATCGCCGGCAACGAGGTCGCAAGCACCGTCGCGTCCATATTCTCCATGAACAGAGCAGTGGCGGCGATGAGAGGTATGAGATTGCGGCGGAGGAGTTCAGTCATCGGGGGCTCCCTACCATGCTTCCAAACGCCCGAGCCCCTGCATTCCGACGCGACGGAAGCACTCTTCAGGGTGCGGCAAAAGCCCCGAGATTGTTGCCGGATAGTGCGAGCTTACCCGGTTGAGTGGTGCGCCCATACCGGAGCTAAGCTATGGCGCTTGGGCAGGCTCGTCAGCAGCCCGCTCGAACATGAACAAAACAACAACACCTCCCGGGTTTGAGCCGGACTTCCATATGTCCGCCGAAGCCGAGCGAGGGAGCATCCGGGAAGCGCCAAAACATGCCTATCAACAAAGTTGTTTCGGCCGATGAAGCCATTGCACGTATCCGTCAAGGCGACGTCATTGCGACCACCGGCTTTGTCCAGAGCTGTATTCCCGAATCGCTTCATGCCGCGCTGGAAAAGCGGTTCGTCGAAACGGGTGCGCCGCGCGACCTGACTCTGATCATGTGCGCCGGCGCCGGCGACAGCAAGGGCCTCGGCACCGGGCGTCTCCATCACGAAGGTTTGCTGAAGCGCGTGATCGCGGCCAACTTCGGGCGCATGCCGAAAGTCGCCGCCGCCGCGCAGGACGACAAAATCCAGGGCTATAACCTGCCGCAGGGGGTCATCTCGAAACTCTATCGGAGCTGCGCATCAGGAAGCCCGGGCCTATTCACGAAAGTTGGCTTGCACACCTACGTCGATCCGCGTCTTGGCGGCGGCAAGGTCAACTCGGTGACGAAGGAAGACCTCGTCAGGCTCGTCGAGGTCGAAGGCAAGGAGTGGCTGTTCTACAAAGCCACGCCGATCAACGTCGCGCTCATTCGCGCGACCAGCGCCGATCCGCTCGGCAACCTCAGTATGGAAAAAGAGGCTTTGACGCTTGACGTGCTGGCGCAGGCGATGGCCGCGCACAACAACGGCGGCGTCGTGATCGCACAGGTCGAGCGGCTTGTGGCCGACGGCTCGATCAAGCCAAAAGACGTCAAGGTGCCCGGCATTCTCGTCGATTGCGTCGTCGTTGCAGAATCGCCCGAGATGCACCGCATGAACTACGGCGTCATGTACGATCCGGCGCTGGCAGGCGAAGTTCGCGTAACCGTCGACAGCTTACCGAAGATGAAGCTCGACGAGCGCAAAATCATCGCGCGGCGCGCGGCGTTCGAATTGCCGCCGAACGGAGTCATCAATCTCGGCGTCGGTGCGCCCGACGGCGTTGCGAACGTCGCAAACGAGGAGAAGGTCACGCCCTACCTCGTGATGACGACGGAAGCGGGCGCGGTCGGCGGGGTGTTGGCGGGTGGTTCGAGCTTCGGCTCATCGGCCAACGCGCACGCGATCCTCGATCAGAACCAGATGTTCGACTTCTACCACGGCGGCGGCCTCGATCTGACGTGCCTCGGCATGGCGGAATGCGACAGTCTTGGGAACGTCAATACCAGCAAGTTCGGCGGCCGGCTCAACGGCTGCGGCGGCTTCATCGATATTTCTCAGAACGCGCGAGCTGTCGTCTTTGCAGGCACGTTCACGGCTGGCGGACTCGAGATCGCGATCGAGGACGGCAAGCTCAGGATCGTGAAAGAGGGCCGTGCCAAGAAGTTCGTGAAGCAGGTCGAGCAGGTCACGTTCTCGGGTAAATATGCGGCGCAGAAATCGCAGCCGGTACTCTACGTCACAGAGCGCTGCGTGTTCCAGCTCACCGATCATGGACTTGAACTGATCGAGGTTGCGCCGGGAATCGACATCGAGCGCGATATTCTCCCGCATATGGCGTTCAAGCCGCACATCCATAAGCCGATCACGATGAATCCGGCGATCTTCCGCGATACGCCGATGGACCTTCTGGCCGATCTTCTCAACCAGAAGCTCGGCGAGCGCATCAGCTACGACGCGGCGCGCAACGTGCTGTCCGTCGATCTCAGCTCGTGGAGCGTCCGGAAGAAAAGCGATATCACGGACTTGCAGAAAGCGATCGCCGGAGCGTGCGAGAAGGCGGGCCAGCGCGTCAACACGCTCATCAACCAGGATGGCTGCCGCATCGCTGAAGACCTTTACGACGCGTATGCCGACATGGTGGCGTATCTCGCGAAAAACTATTATGCGCGGACCGCACGCTACGCGACGAGCGCGCTCACGCGGCAGAAGCTGCAGGACGCGTTGCGGCGGCGCGGCCTCCAAACGCGTGTCTTCGAGAACGCCGAAGACGCCAACGCATCGCTTGAGCAGATGGCTGCGGAATAAGTCGAATAGACGTTCTAACGATCTGTCTTGGATATGGCCGGGTTATCGCCCGGCCATGTTGTTTTGGGCGGTTCATTGTGCCTGTCGTAGCGCTTGCCAAGGCCGCCACTCTTGATGCGCGCCCGCGGCGTCGCCATTTACCTGACCTTCTCATTTATCGTCAGGATAGGCCTTGGAACATCCTATTTTCCGCGTCCTGGACGAAACCGACGCCGAAGCCGAGCGCAGCGACCACCAGGCAAACGATAGTCACGACGATGCGGCGCTGATGGACGCTTGCAGCAACGCCGTTGTCAACGTCGTCGACCGCGTTTCGCCGGCTGTCGTGCATGTGCAGGTTCGCGGGTCGCGCAATGGCCGCATGAGCCAAGGCGCGGGCAGCGGCGTCGTCGTTTCGCCCGATGGGCTTGTGCTCACGAACAATCACGTGATCGACGGCGCTCAGAATATCAGTCTATCGCAAGGCGATGGGCAGAGGTTCGGCGCGCGTCTCATCGGCCGCGATCCGGATACGGATCTTGCGGTGCTGCGTGCGGAAACGTCGGAGCGGCTCCAATATGCCCGGCTTGCCGATTCCAAGATGCTGCGGCCCGGGCAAATCGCGATCGCCATCGGCAATCCGCTCGGCTTTCAGTCGACGGTTACGGCTGGCATCATCAGCGCGGTCGGGCGCTCGCTCCGGGCGGAGAACGGGCGGCTGATCGACGACGTCATCCAGACCGATGCCGCGCTCAATCCGGGTAACTCCGGCGGGCCGCTGGTCAATTCCGGCGGCCACGTGATCGGCATCAATACGGCGACGATCATGGGCGCGCAGGGCCTCTGCTTTGCGGTTGCGTCGAACACGGCGGAATACGTACTGATGCAGATCCTGGCGCACGGGCGCGTGCGGCGCGGCGTGATGGGCATCGTCGCCGAGCACGTCGTGTTGCCGCAAAGCGTGCGCCATCGTCACGGTTTGGCTCAGGCAAGCGGCATCGGCATTCGCGCCGTTCAGCCGGGTGGACCCGCAGAACGGGCCGGGTTTGTTGCCGGAGACATTCTGATTGTGCTCGACAGCATACCGACTGCGGCTGTCGACGACGTGGCGCGCGTGCTCGATGCGAAGCGCATCAGTCAGAAGGTTGCCGCGCACGTGCTCCGGAATGGCGAGAAGCTGGAATTTTCGATCGTTCCAGAAGAGCGGAACTAGCCTTATTCGATTGCGCGGGCGACTCTCCTTCGTCGAGCCGGCCGCCCGCGCGAAAACGCGATTGCGCGGGCGACTCTCCTTCGTCGAGCCGGCCGCCCACGTAGTAAAGTTATTCCCGCGTCATGCCTTTGGCAGACAGCTCTTCGAGGTACTTGCCCCAGCGCGCGTCCTTTTCACGGCCGAGCAGGTGCAGATAACCCCATGTATAAAGGCCGGAGTTATGGCCGTCGTCAAAGGCGATGCGCGTCGCGTAATTGCCGACCGGCGTCATGCCGACGATCTTGACGTGCTTCTTTTTCGGCACCGTGATGCGCTGCGACGGCGAGTGACCCTGAACCTCGGCGGACGGGCTAACGACGCGCAGAAACTCCGCAGATAGATCGAACGTGCGTCCGTCGGGGAATGCGGCTTTCAAGGTCTTTCCGCCATCGACCAGTTCGAGATGCGGCGGCGGCGTCAGCGAGTCCTTGGCGCGCTCGACTTCGCTCCAGACCTGGGCGGCAACATCACGAAAGATCTGCGCGTATTTGCTGTCGGGCTCTACCGCCGTTACCGGCTTGCCATTGTCCGACGCCTCGCGAATCTCCATGCGCAGCGGCACTTCGCCAAGGAACGGCACGCCGAGTTTTTGCGCTTCGTTGCGCGCACCGCCGTGTCCGAAGATGTCGGAGCGTTCGCCGCACTTCGGACAGAGGAAGTAGCTCATGTTTTCGACGATGCCGAGAATTGGCACCTCGACGCGCTTGAACATCGCGATGCCCTTGCGGGCATCGATCAGCGCCAGGTCTTGCGGCGTCGAAACGATGATTGCCCCGGACAGCGGCACACCTTGGGAAATGGAAAGCTGGATGTCGCCGGTCCCGGGCGGCATATCGATGATGAGCGCATCGAGATCGCCGCCGTTACCCGCCCAGTCAGTTTCACGCAGCATCTGGTTCAACGCCGAGACGACCATCGGACCGCGCCAGACGACGGGCGTGTCCTCGTCGACGAGGAAGCCCATCGACATGACTTTCAGGCCCCAGCCTTCGAGCGGCTTTATGACTTTGCCCTGCGCGACCTGCGGCTTTCCGGAAACGCCGAGCAGGCGCGGCTGTGAGGGCCCGTAAATGTCGGCGTCAATGACGCCGACCTTCAACCCGATGGCCTGTAGGCCGAGAGCCAGGTTGGCGGCGATCGTCGATTTACCGACGCCACCCTTGCCTGACGCGACCGCGATGATGCGCTTCACGCCGGGAACGCCCTGAGCCTTGACGCCCTGCCCGGCGGCGGCGGCGGCCTGGCGCGGACCGGCACCATCGCCGGTTGCGCCTTTGGCGCGCGCTGCCTGGACGCGCGGGTGCTCGGTTCTTCCGATCGGTAAAATCGTGCGCCGCTTCGGCGCCGGGGCTGCCTCGCTCGCTTCTGCCGTCAGCACGGCAGTGACGCCCTGGACGCCCTTGATGTCCGATACGACCTTCTCGGCTGCGAGCCGCAACTGTTCGAGATCCTCGGCGCGATCGGCCGGAACGGTAATCGAAAAATAGACGCGGTCGTCCTTGATCAGGATTTCGGAAACAAGACCGAGATCGACAATGTTGCTCGTGAGATCAGGGCCCTTGACCCGGCGAAGTGCCGAAAGCACCTCGGCTTTTTCAAACGCCATTTGAGGCATCTCCAATGCGCGGCGAACCGCTGCGCGAAACCATCCGATGTTGCGTCCGGTATAAGTCGATGCGGCAGAGGATGGAAGCCGGGCGCGCGCGGCGAATGGGCTGGGTCACGGTTTGTCGGCGCGCAACTTGCGGCGCCGCAGAAGGATGCTAAAGCGTCGTGCATGGCAGCGCGCGACGACATCCTCGGCGTCATCCTGGCAGGCGGCCAGTCTCGCCGTTTCGGCGGCGGCGATAAAGGCCTGGCCGATCTCGCCGGCAGGCCGGTGCTGTCGCACATCATCGCGCGCTTTCATCCGCAGGTCGGGCGTCTGATCTTGAGCATCAACGGGGACGCACGACGCTTCGCTTGCTTCAATCTTCCAACCATTACCGACCAAGAAAATGCCGGACTCGGACCGCTCAGCGGCATTCTTGCTGCTCTCGACTGGCAGAATCAGCATGCGCACGATTGCACTGCGGTCGCGACGGTCTCGACGGACGTGCCGTTTCTTCCTCTCGATCTCATTCAACGGCTCGATGCCGAACGCGCCGACGGCATCGCGATTGCAACGTCCGGCGGCTGGCGTCATCCAACCATCGCGATTTGGCCGGTGACCGCTCGCGCGGCGATCGCTGATGCGCTGCAACAGCGCCAACTCAGCGTCAATGCCCTCACGGAACGGCTGAACGCAGTTGCAGTGCCGTTCGCGATGCGCGACATTGACGGCACGGCGATGGACCCCTTCCTCAACGTCAATACGCCGGACGATCTTGCGGCTGCACGCGCGCTGATCGGCAAAGCATGAAAGACGGACATGGCCTCAGATTCACATTCCCGTAATTCCTCGATACCGCTGTTCGGGATCGCGGGCTGGTCGAACTCCGGCAAGACGACGCTCATCGAGAAGCTGGCACGGTATTTCGCGGACCGAGGTTTGCGCGTCGCAACAATCAAGCACACGCATCACAAATTCGACATCGATGCGCCGGGAAGCGACACGCAACGACATCGCGCTGCGGGGGCGGCGGAGTCGGCAATCGTGTCAGGCACGCGCGTCGCGATCATCGAGGAGATCGAGGCGGCAGGAGAACCGGCGCTTGAAACCGTAGCGGCCCGTCTCGGACCGGCCGATGTCATTCTGGTCGAAGGCTACAAATCGGCCTCTATTCCGAAGATCGAGGTGCGGCGGGCGGCCGTTGCGCCGGAAAAACTGCTCGCGGCCAACGATGCATTCGTCCTCGCCATTGCGTCCGACTATGAAGTCGACGGGCAAGGCAAACCGGTTTTTAACCTCGACGATATCGCGGGCATCGCCGCGCTGATCGAAAAAAAACTGGGACTGGGCAAAAACCTGCGCCAGAGAGCCTGAAAACCCATGCGGCCCGGCGCACTCTTGCCGGAGAGGCCGCAACCTCCGATATTGGAAAAAACGATAGAAGATTGGCAGAGACTTGGTAACTGATCAGCCAGCACGGGACGGGGAACGTCTCATCGATCCCTTCGGCCGGGAGATCGAATACTTACGTGTGTCGGTTACCGACCGCTGCGATTTTCGTTGCGTCTACTGCATGTCGGAACACATGACGTTTCTTCCGAAGCGCGACCTCCTGTCGCTGGAAGAACTCCACCGGCTATGCACCGCCTTCGTCCGACACGGCGTCAAGAAGCTTCGGATAACAGGCGGAGAACCCCTCGTTCGCAAGAACATCATGTGGCTTTTCCGGGCCCTTGGCCAGCATCTCGAAAGCGGCCGCCTGCGCGAGCTTACGCTGACGACGAACGGCAGCCAGCTCGAGAAATATGCGGGCGATCTGAAGGCCACCGGGGTCGAGCGGATCAATGTCTCACTCGACACGATTGATCCCGACAAATTCAAAACGATCACGCGATGGGGCGACCTCTCTACCGTGATGCGCGGTCTCGATGCGGCGGAAAAAGCCGGCATCAAGATCAAGATCAACGTGGTGGCGCTGAAGGACGTCAATGAGGGAGAGATTCCCGATCTCGTTCGCTTCGCGCATGCTCGTGGTGCGGATGTCACGCTGATCGAAACGATGCCGCTCGGCGATGTCGGCGAAGATCGCACCGCACAATATTTGCCGTTGTCGATCGTCCGGTCGCAGCTGATGGATCATTTCACGCTGCAGGATACCCCGTATCGCACGGGAGGACCGGCGCGCTACGTAACGGTCAAGGAGACCGGCGGGCGACTTGGGTTCATTACGCCGCTGACGCACAATTTCTGCGAAAGCTGCAATCGCGTCCGCCTGACCTGCACGGGCACGCTTTTCATGTGTCTCGGCCAGAACGACGCTGCAGACTTGCGGACGCCGCTCCGTGCATCGGCAGACGATACATTGCTCGACGCTGCGATCAGCGATGCGATTGCGCGGAAGCCGAAAGGGCACGATTTCGTCATCGACCGGCGCACGAAAAAGCCGTCCGTTGCACGCCACATGAGCGTCACCGGCGGTTAATTCCGCGCTTCGAGCTTAAGAGAGCACCGCCCTCACGACCTGCTTGATCTGCTCGAGCGTGAATGGTTTCTCGATCGACAGCAGACGGCGTGCGCGAAGCTTGGCGGCGCGTTCGAGCTGATCGGAAAAGCCGGACATCAGGACCACTGCGAGATTACTCTTTGCCGTCAGAGCCCTTTCCGCAAGCGAGATGCCGTCGAGCTGAGGCATGTCGACGTCCGTCACGAGCAGATCGACCGAGCTGCCGTTCGCGTTGATATAATCAAGGGCTTCGAGGCCGTCCTGGGTCACGTGCACCGTATGGCCATCGGCGCTCAATGCGCGCCTGACGAGATCGCGCACGGCGGCATCATCATCTGCAAGCAGGATCGTCGCCATCTCACCACACCTCTTACGCGCGACCCAATGGTCGTATCAGTCGGCGAGCCGGCCGACGAACGGCAGCTCCCTGTAGCGATGCCCCACGTCCATGCCGTAGCCGACGACAAACACGTCGGGGCAGGTGAACGCGCAATAATCCGGCTCGATCGAAACGGCACGCGCCGCGCGCTTATCGAGCAGCACGCAGGTTTCGATCTTCGCCGCGCCCCGCGCCGAAATCAGATCTTTCGCGAAGGCCAGGGTGCGGCCTGAATCGAGGACGTCATCGATCAGGATCACGTGACGCTGGTGCACATCGAGATCGAGGTCGCGAAGGATGGAGACTTGGCCGGAAGACGAACGGCTCTTCCGGTAGCTCGACAATGTCAGGAAGTCGACTTCCGGAGCAAGCCCTGCCGCATGAAGCGCCCGCAGAAGGTCGGCCGCAAAGACGAAACTTCCCTTGAGTATTGGTACAACAAGCAAATTTTTGGGCCGCTTTGAGGCAATCTCGCGCGCCAATACCTGCAGCCGACAGAGGATTTCCTCAGCGGAATAGATTGTTTCAATGGAATGTCCCGTACCCGTATTCGACATGCTTACATCCTGCATAATCCGGTGGTGCACTGGGGTTTGGAAGGTCGCCAAGCTTCCTGTGTACACGACTGCGCCACAATCGTAATCGATTGATCCATCCGGCTTTGACGTGTCTATACGCGCCTAAGCTTCAAACACGTGTCGCAATCCTTCCTGCCAAGGCTAAAACCCCGTGATTCGCTTGACGAACGTCGGATTGAAATACGACAGCGGCCCGGATGTATTGACCGATGTCACATTTCATTTGCGCCCGGGTTCGTTCCACTTCCTGCATGGGGAATCGGGAGCCGGTAAGACCTCGCTGCTCCGGCTGATGTTCATGTCGCTGCACCCAAGTCGTGGCGAAATTCGCATGTTCAATGAAGACATCACCGCTGTAAAGCCGCAGAAACGCTCTCAAATGCGCCGCCGCATCGGCATCGTCTTTCAGGACTTCCGGCTTCTCGACCACCTGACCGTCTGGGAAAACGTGGCGTTGCCGCTGCAGGTGATCGGCAAGAAACCCTCCGATTACCGGGAGGACGTCACCGACCTTTTGCAATGGGTTGGTCTCGGCGACCGGATGTATGCTAATCCTTCGGTGCTATCGGGTGGGGAAAAGCAGCGCGCAGCCATAGCCAGGGCGGTCATCGGCAAGCCCGAAGTGCTGCTGGCGGATGAGCCGACCGGTAACGTCGACCCCCAGATGGCACGGCGATTGCTTCGCCTGTTCGTGGAATTGAACAGGCTCGGCACCTCCGTCGTGATTGCGACGCACGATCATCAACTCATGCGGCAGTTCAAGGCGCCGCGCATCGAGGTGCACAGGGGCCATGTCCGGATCATCTAGCCGCTTTCCCGGACGCGCAGAGCCCGCGATTCCTATGCCGGGCTACGATCCCTACGACGAGCCGACGACGATGGTGCCGACGGAACCGGCCTATGCGCGCCAGGGTCTTTCCGGCGCGCATGCGCCAGCGGGAGAGCCAACAAGCGACCTTTACGTTCCGACACGCAGCAGCGATCGCGGACGCAAGATGAAGGTCACGGCGCCCGTCGTGCCGCCCGGCTCCGTGACCGGCCGCTCCTTGACGCTCGTCATCGCGATTATGTGCTTTCTCGCCTGTCTCACGGCCGGCGCGGTCTGGATGATCAAGGAATCGTCGGACGCTTGGCTTAAAGACATATCGAGCGAGGTGACCGTTCAGGTAACACCGCAGGAGAGCGGCGATACGGACAAGGCCGTCGCCGACGTCGTGAGCTATCTGCGGAAGCAGCGCGGGATCGCAAACGTCCGGGCCTTGAATCTCAATGAATCCGCAGATCTCCTGCAACCTTGGCTCGGCTCGGGAGATGCGCTCAAGTCGCTACCCGTGCCGCGCCTCATCGCGGTTGAGGTCGACCGGACGCAACCGCCGAATCTCGCCGAGATTGGCGGCGCTCTCGGCCGCGATTTCAAAGGCGTCTCGCTCGACGATCATCGCCGCTGGCAGCAGCAAATCCGCGCAGTGACCCGGTCTCTGGCATTGGGCGGTCTTGCCATCCTCGCGCTCGTTGCCGCCGCAACGACTGCGATCATCGTGTCCGCGACGCGCAGCGCCATGGCGTCGAACCGCGAGATCGTCGAAGTGCTGCACTTCGTCGGCGCCACCGACAAGTTCATATCGCGAGAATTCGAAAAGCATTTCCTGCGCCTTGGGATAAAGGCGGGAATCGTCGGCGCGACGTGCGCGATGGTCGTCTTCATGAGTATGCCTGCATTAACGGAACTTCTCGGCGGCGGCGCCGTCAGCGCCGTAGAGATGCAGCGACTTGTCGGCACCGGCGCGCTCGACGCGCTCGGCTACCTCATCCTCGGCCTTGTGGTCATCATCATTGCAGGACTTTGCATGGGCACCTCGCGGGTCGGCGTTCACCGTATCCTGAATGGCAAGCACTGATATCTGTCGGGCACATGACCAAGGGGCTTGCGACGATCGGCGAAATGCGAAATGAGAATGCGACTTGCCCGGGACATCCCGACCGACCCAACGGCGAGAGTCCGGGGAGCCCGTCGACGACTTAATTTTCGCATCATTCGCGACCGCGACCTGCAATGAAGGCACTGTTGAAAATCTTTGTTCTGCTGCTGGCGCTCGGGATCGGGGCGCTCGTCTTCGGATTCGTGCTTTTCTCGGTGTCGGTGACACGCGACGACGTCGGCGGCTGGGACAAGGCGGACGGCATCGTGGTTCTGACCGGCGGCGACCTCAGAGTCGAAGCGGGCGCCAAGCTGATGAATGAAGGCCGGGCCAAGCGGCTGTTAATCTCAGGAGTCAATCGGAAAGTCAGGCGCGAAGAGATGCAACGGCTTCTCGGTCTCGACGCAAAGACTTTCAACTGCTGTGTCGATCTCGGCTACGAGGCGCTCGACACCGTCGGCAATGCCGACGAAACGCGCACGTGGGCCAAAAACAACAACTATACCAAGCTGATTATCGTGACGTCGCGCTATCACATGCCGCGAAGCCTCGCCGAGCTTGCGCTCGTCATGCCGAACGTTACGCTCATTCCCTATCCCGTTACGCCGCGGCATTTTCCCGAGACCGCCTGGTGGTTGCACACGACGACGACGCGCGTTCTCGTCTCCGAATATTTGAAGTATTTGCCGGCTGTTGCACGGCTCGCGGCGCAACGCGTCCTGACTTGGCGCGATGACCGCTTCATCGCTACGGCAGGATCGAAGCGTGCCGATGGCTGACACCTCGAAGCCGGGGCCCGGCCCCCTCGTCATCGTGCGCTCGCTTATCTATTTCGCCGTCTTCTACGTCGTGACCACCCTCTACCTCGTGCTCGGCTCCTGGCTGCTCGTCGGACCGCGACGGTGGGCAATGAAGGGACTGGAACTTCACGGGCGAACCTGCGTCTGGCTGCTTCGCCTGATCTGCGGCACGAAGCTCCAAGTGCGCGGTCGGCAGCACCTTCCTAAAAGCGGTTGCCTCGTCATCGCCAAACATCAATCAGCATGGGATACCTTCGGGCTCATCTCGCTCTTCCGCGACCCGGCAATCGTGCTGAAGGACGAGCTCAAGTGGATCCCGTTCTACGGCTGGTTTTGCGTCAAGTTCGAGCATATCCTCGTCAAACGGGAGAAAGCATCCGCGGCACTGAAGGCGCTGATCCGCGACGCCAAGCAGCGCATCAGCATCGGTCGCGAGGTCGTGATTTTTCCTGAAGGGACACGCACTGTGCCGGGCTCGCCCCCAGACTACAAGCCGGGTTACATCGCGCTTTACGAGGCTCTCAACGTCGTCACCGTTCCGATGGCGCTGAACTCGGGCCTGTTCTGGCCGCGACGAAGCCTGTGGCGCTATCCCGGCACGATCGTCGTCGAGTTTCTGCCGTCCCTGCCGCCGGGTTTGCCACGTGCTGAATTCCGTACCCGCATCGAGACAGCCATTGAAGACGCGAGCCGGCAGCTCATCAAGGAAGCGGCGATGGCGCCGTCACCGCCGCCCCTGGCACGCGAGGCTACGCGCGCATCGGCTTGACGTTCCGTCGTCCACTTCGGCCTCAGTCGGAACTCGACAGTTTCATCAAAGCGATCCCGCCAACGATGAGCGTGGCGGCGAAAAATCGCATCAGCGCCGCCTCTTCGCCGAGAACCGTGACTCCGAGCAGAAATGCGCCGACCGAGCCAATTCCCGTCCAGACGACATACGCGCTGCTAAGCGGCAGCGTCTTCATCGACAGCGACAGCAGAACGACGCTGCCAAGCATCGCAACAGCGGTGATCACCGTCGGCCAAAGCAAGGTGAAACCGTCCGACTTCTTCATGTAGAACGCCCAGACGGTTTCGAGCAGTCCCGCGGAAATGAGAAAAACCCAGGCCATGTCCGGCCTCCTTTTGAGGGCCGGGTCGTCCCGGTCGTTGATGCATTGATGGAGAGGCCGTCCTCCCTTCATCGCCAGATAACCTGCTTCGAGGCCGTTTCAAAGACGTTGAAGCGCTTCACAGAGATTCGGCGGGCGATACGAAATCGATTGACACGATGGCCCTTAGAACATAACATGAACATGAATTGAAAATGGACTTTTCTGACCCCATATTCTGTCCTCCCAATGAGCGCGATTTTTTCAGGTTTGCCCGCGATTTCCGACGCTATCTGGCGGCGTAAATACCGCTTTGCCGGATCACCGAGCGTCGCTGCCGACCAGACGCTTGAAGATACTTTCCGGCGCGTGGCTTCGGCGGCAGCGACCGTCGAAAAGGGCGGGAAGCGCCAGCAGCAGAAATGGGCAAATACATTTTACGAGGCGATGGCCGATTTCGGCTTTCAGCCGGCCGGGCGAATTCTGGCCGGCGCAGGCACCGACCGCAACGTAACCCTCTTCAATTGCTTCGTGCTGGGTGAAATCGCCGACGATCTTTCGAGCATTTTCGAGAGCGTCAAGGAAGCGGCATTGACGATGCAGGCCGGCGGCGGCATCGGGCACGATTTCTCGACCCTCCGGCCGCGCGGCGCGCCCGTCAAGAGCATCGGCGCCGATGCCTCGGGCCCTATCAGCTTCATGGACGTCTGGGACGCCATGTGCCGTACGATCATGTCGGCCGGGCAACGGCGCGGCGCGATGATGGCGACGCTCCGATGCGATCATCCGGACATCGAAGCGTTCATCACGGCGAAAGCAGACTCCCAACGTCTCCGGAATTTCAATCTGTCGGTTCTCGTCACTGACGCCTTCATGGATGCCGTGCGACGCGGTGCATCGTGGGACCTCGTCTTTGCCGGCAAGGTCTACAAGACGATTCCCGCGCGGGCGTTGTGGGACCAGATCATGCGCGCGACGTTCGATTATGCCGAGCCAGGCGTAATCTTCATCGATCGTGTCAACGCAGCCAACAATCTTCAATATTGCGAGACGATTTCGGCGACGAACCCGTGCGGAGAACAGCCGCTGCCCCCTTATGGCGCGTGTCTTCTCGGCTCGATCAATCTGGCGCGTCTCGTCGAAGAGCCGTTTACCGCGACGGCGCAGATCGACATCGCGAAACTCGAAGCGCGCGTTGCGACGGCCGTTCGCTTCCTCGATAACGTCATCGACATTTCGCGTTATCCGCTGCCGCAGCAGGCGCAGGAAGCGCGCGCGAAGCGACGCATTGGCCTCGGCGTGACCGGGCTCGCGGATGCACTGATTTTCCTTGGCCTGCCTTATGGCAGCGCGGCGGCGCGCGAAAAGGCGGCGCATTGGATGGCGATCATCCAGAATGCCGCTTATCGGGCGAGCGCTGCGCTTGCCGCCGAGAAGGGGCCATTCCCGCTTTATGACGCAGAGGCTTTGCTCGCGCGCCCGAACATCGGGCGTCTCGACAAGGACGTGCGCGAGGCGATTGCGGCGAACGGACTGCGCCATGGCTGCCTCACGTCGATTGCACCGACGGGGACGATCTCGCTGCTCGCAGGCAACGTGTCGAGCGGCGTCGAACCCGTGTTCGATTTCGTTTTCCGGCGGCGCGTTCTCAATGACGGCAAGACCGCAGACGAGGAAACGGTCGAGGACTTCGCGCACCGCACGTTCCGCGACGCCTTCGGAGACGACGTGGCGCTTCCGGAAGCCTTCGTAACGGCGGAGACTCTGGCGCCATCGGAGCACGTCGCGATGCAAGCGGCGCTGCAGCCTTATGTCGACAGCGCCATTTCGAAGACGATCAATTGCCCGGAAGACATCAGCTTCGAGAGTTTTCGCGACGTCTATCTCGAAGCTTACGATTCCGGCCTCAAGGGCTGCACGACGTATCGCCCGAATGCCATCACCGGCGCCGTGCTGTCGCGCGAAACACTCGCGACCGGCGAAGAGAGGGTGGACGTGGGTAAGGGCGAAGCCCTTGCACTCGACAAACCGTCTCTCATCAACATGCCGGTTGAAGACCCAGCGACGCCGGGCATCGTCTATATGACGAAACCGCTCGAGCGCGACGCGGCACTCGAAGGCGTGACGTACAAGATCAAATGGCCCGCAAGCGCGCATGCGCTTTACGTCACGATCAACGATATCGTGCGCGATGGGCGCAGGCGCCCATTCGAAGTTTTCATCAACACGAAGAACCTCGAGCACTACGCGTGGACGGTGGCTCTGACACGGATGATCAGCGCCGTGTTCCGCCGCGGTGGCGACGTCGCATTCGTTGCCGAAGAATTAAAAGCCGTTTTCGATCCCGAGGGCGGCCGCTGGATGGGTGGGCGTTACGTTCCGAGCCTGCTCGCGGCCATCGGGGATGTCATCGAGGAGCACATGCTTCGGATCGGCTTCCTGAACCGCGACGAGCCGGAACGCGCAGACGATGATGATGTTCATCGGCGCCCGGTAGCACTTGCCCGAGGCTCAGCGCACGGCCCGGGGGCGCATCTCACGGAGACGTCGCGCGATAACGACCTGCCCCATTCCGCGCCGATCTCCGGCGCGCGGATCTGCCCGCGATGTGGAGACCGGGCGTTGCGGCGCGTCGAAGGCTGCTGGACATGCGCGAGTTGCATGTATTCGCGCTGCGGCTGAGTCCATGCATTAATGGATTGCTACGCCGCGTATCGGCCAGCGTGGCCGCCGCCGCAGGACGGCCTCAATTCTGCACCGGCAAATGTCCCGACCGTTAGCAGATGTTGATATTTGCGCGCCCGTTTCCCGCCAATGCTCAGGCGGAGTGTGCGTAATCCGCGTGGTTCTCAACACTTCATTGACCAAGTGCGCTCGGGTTTGGCGAGCCGGTCAAATTTTCGATCCAAAGTTCACGATTCCTCACATCCCAGCGGGGTAAGACAAACGCAAAGAAATCTACGGCGAAGTTCGCCGATCAGGGATGTGCGTTATGAGTGCCGAGATCATCTGGCTTGCCGACGTCCGTACGCGTCGCACCAGCAAGGAAGCCAGCCCGCCGTTCGAAGACGCGGCACCGACAGTTTCGGAAAATCCGCCGCGATTTCATTTTTGGACGGGCGCGTCGGGCAAGCGCTACGTACACACCGTTTATAGTCTCTTCGACTGCCCGGCGATCGAGGACGCCAACTACATTCTCGTTCGCCGCACGAATAAAGCGACCCGCGCCGTGCTTGCCATCGGCCGCCTGCGCAATCAGAACGCGTCATTGAACTTGGCGGAAATCCGTCAGCATGCTTCGGCTCTCGGCGCCGACGAAGTGCATGTTCATCTGCTCGCGGCTTCGGAGCAGGAAGCCCTGGCCGTGGAAGAGGATCTCATCACCGCACAATTCACGGCCGGACCGCGCTCCGCGTAAAGTCAGGGTCACCAGCGCTAACGTTGCGGCGCTTTTGCGTCGCTCGTCGCGCGGCGGCCGAAATCCGGCTGCGGCGTATCCTGGTTGGCGTGGATCACGCCGCGCCGAATCGCACGAGCCTCACTGAACAGCTTCTCCAGCGTCGCGCCGTCTCCGAAGCGGATGGCTCGCTGAAGTGCGGTCAAATCCTCCGAGAAGCGGCCGAGCATCTCAAGCACCGCTTCCTTGTTGTTCAAAAAGACATCCCTCCACATCACCGGGTCGGATGCTGCGATACGCGTGAAATCGCGGAACCCGCCGGCGGAAAACTTAATGACTTCCTTGTCCGTCACGCGCTCGAGGTGTGCGGCCGTGTTGACGATGTTGTAAGCGATAAGATGCGGCACATGGCTCGTGATCGCGAGCACCATGTCATGATGCTCCGGCGACATGATCTCGACCTCCGAGCCGAGCCGCTGCCAGAATTCCTGGAGCTTCGCGAGAGCCGATTTGTCGACATCCTCGCCCGGCGTCAGAATGCACCAGCGTCCATCAAAGAGCTCGGCAAATCCTGCGTCCGGTCCCGACTGCTCGGTGCCGGCGACCGGATGGCCTGCGATGAAGTGCACGCCTTGAGGCATATGAGGCGCGATATCGCGCACGGCGGCGCTCTTAACCGAACCGACGTCCGAGACAATTGCTCCCTTCTCCAGGTGTGGGCCGATGGTCTTTGCGATATCGGCGTACGTGCCGACCGGCGAGCACAGGATGACGAGATCGGCACCGCGCACCGCATCGGCAGGCTCCGCGTACATCTTCGCAACGAGGCCAAGCTCTTCGGCCCGTTTGCGCGTTCCGGGCGTCGGGGAGGCGCCGACGATGTCTCCGACCAATCCGGCACGGCGCGCGGCGTGACTGATCGATGAGCCAATGAGCCCGACGCCGATCAGCGCCAAGCGCTTGAATATCGGTTCGCCAGCGCGTCCCACAGCATTTTCCATCAAGCCGCGCCCTTCAGAAATTGCGCCAGCGCCGCGATGGCGCGCCTGTTGTCATCTTCCGATCCGATTGTCATGCGCAGCGCGTTGGGGAAGCCGTAAGCGCCGACCTTCCGCAGGATGACGCCTTGCGACTTCAGGTACTCGTCAGCCGCCGCCGCGTTCTTGCCGCCGTTCTCCTTGAAGTGAAAGAGGACGAAATTGGCGACGCTCGGAGTCACATCGAGGCCGAGTTTCGTCAGCTCTCGTACGACCCATGGCAGCCACTCGTCGTTGTGACGCTTGGCGCGTTCCATGTGCTCGATATCATCGATCGCAGCTGCGCCGCTGGCGATGGCGGGCGCAGACAAATTGAACGGCCCGCGAATGCGATTGAGCACGTTGGCAACGTTCGCCGGGCAGTAGGCCCAGCCGATGCGCAATGCCGCGAGGCCGTGGATTTTCGAGAACGTCCGCGTCATCACGGTGTTCGTCGTCGTCGCAACGAGTTCGAGTCCCGCCTCATAATCATTGCGGCTGACGTATTCGGCATAGGCGGCGTCGAGGACGAGCAGAATGTCGTCGCGGAGGCCTGCTCGCAGGCGGCGGACTTCCTCGATCGGGATGTAAGTGCCGGTCGGGTTGTTCGGGTTGGCGATGAATACGACCCGCGTCCGCGGCGTGACGCGCTCAAGGATCGCATCGACGTCGGTTTTCAGGTCGCGTTCCGGCGCCACGACCGGCGTCGCGCCGTTCGTCAGGATAGCAATGCGATAAACGAGGAAGCCATGCTCTGTGTAGATCGCTTCGTCGCCTGGGCCGAGGTAGCCACGCGCAAGCAAACCCAGAAGCTCATCGGAACCCGAGCCACAGACGATTCGTGCGGCATCGAGGCCATAGCGGCGCGCCAAAGCATTGCGCAAGAGCAACGCCTGCCCATCCGGATATCGTTCAAGCTCGGACGCAGCGGCCTTGAAGGCGGCGATGGCGTTCGGACTCGGACCTAGCGGCGTTTCGTTCGATGACAGCTTCGCCGGCTTGATGTCGCCCACTGCCCTGCTCTCGCCGGGGACATAGGCCTCAATGCTCAGAATGCCTGGGCGTGCAATTGGCGCCGTCGTTACCATATTCGTCTCGAACTATTGTAAGGATTTGCCGTCAGCGGGCGCATTGATAGGGTCTTCACCAGTTGAAATCAAAGTTTAAAGTTGACTTTAATGACAGCAGGCCTAGCAAGCCGCCAAACTCTTCACCCCCGGATTCCGGCCGACTCGATGACCGTCGCCCCGTCTGACATTATGGCCTCCGTCGCACGGCGACAGTCGGAGATTGACGCACCGTCGAGCCCAGTCGTGCATTTCGACGTGGGTGCGCCGCTGCATCTCGCCTGCCAGCAGGATCTCGCGCCGTTTTCGGTCGCCTACGAGACTTACGGGACCCTTAATGCGGCGAAGTCCAACGCCATCCTGATCTGCCATGCGCTGACTGCAGATCAATACGTCGCAACCCGGCACCCGATTACCGGCAAGCCGGGATGGTGGGACATTATGGTCGGGCCGGGCAAGCCGATCGACACGGAGCGGTTCTACGTCATCTGCTCGAACGTGCTCGGCGGCTGCATGGGATCGACTGGGCCGGCCTCGATCAACCCGAAGACGAGCGCGCCTTACGGCCTCGGTTTTCCGGTCATCACCATCGGCGACATCGTCGAAGCTCAGGCGCGCCTGATCGACTATCTCGGCATCGACCAGCTCTTTGCCGTCATCGGCGGATCGATGGGCGGCATGCAGGTGCTCGAATGGGCGTCGCGGTTCAAGGATCGTGTTTTCGCCGCGGTGCCGATCGCGACGACAGCCTGGCACTCCTCGCAGAACATCGCATTTCATGAAGTCGGGCGGCAAGCCGTCATGGCCGATCCCGACTGGGCCGGCGGCGATTACTACGCGACCGGGAAAGTGCCGCGGAACGGCCTTGCCGTCGCGCGCATGGCCGCGCATATCACGTACCTGTCGGAAGAGGCCTTACACCAGAAATTCGGGCGCAGCCTGCAGGACCGGTCAGCCGTCACCTTTTCATTCAGCGCCGATTTTCAGGTCGAGAGCTATTTGCGCCATCAGGGCTCGACGTTCGTCGACCGCTTCGATGCCAACAGCTATCTCTACATTACGCGCGCCATGGATTACTTCGATATGCGCGAGGGCCGCGGCAGCGTCCTTGCCGACGCATTTCGCGGGACGCAGACGCGCTTCTGCGTCGTGTCGTTCACGTCGGACTGGCTTTATCCGACGCGCGAAAGCCGCCGGATCGTGCGGGCCCTGAACGCGGTTGCCGCCGACGTCTCGTTCGTCGAAATTGAGAGTGACAAAGGCCACGACGCATTCCTGCTCGACGAGCCGACGTTCCACGCAACGGTGCGGGGCTTTCTCAACGCGGCAGCGCTGAAGCGCGGCCTCGGCTCGTGACCGGAGGTGCAGGCATGAATGCTCCGGTTCGATCGAGGCAGATCGCCAACGAAAAAGCTCCGCGGGTCGATCACATTCTGATCGCCGAAATGGTCGAGCCCGGCGCCCGCGTGCTCGATGTCGGATGCGGGGACGGCGATCTGCTTCAACTCCTCTCGGAGCGTCGCGGCGTCGACGGACGCGGCGTCGAGTTGCAACGCGATAAAGTCAACGCGTGCGTTGCCAGGGGGCTTTCGGTCATCCAGGGCGATGCGGACCGGGACCTCGACGACTATCCAGATCAGGCGTTCGACTACGTCATTCTTTCACTGACGATCCAGGCGACCCGGCAACCGAAGATCGTTCTTGAAAATCTTTTGCGCATCGGCCGGCGCGCTATCGTCTCGTTTCCGAATTTCGGCCACTGGCGCGTGCGCGCGAGCCTCCTGATGGGCGGGCGCATGCCGGTGACCGACAATCTGCCGGACCTCTGGTATCTGACGCCGAATGCTCACCTCTGTACGATCCGCGATTTCGCCGACCTCTGCGAGCGAGTCGATGCTACCGTCGAGCGTGCCGTCGCGTTTAACGATTACGAGCGACGGCTGCCGATCAAATGGTCGCTCTCGATGCAGAACCTGTTCGGTGAGAAAGCCGTGTTTCTCCTGCACAATTCGAAGCGGTCGAAGTCCTAGTGGCGACGTACGCCGGCCGGCCTCGTTGTATTGACGGGCTTTAACACGGGCTGCGCGGGAACAGCTTTCACGCTGCCGGTGACCGGCGCCATGACTTCCTTATGCGCTTCGACAAGAATGACGCCGGCGACACCGATCGACATGCTTGAGCCGAACCGTTCGAGCGTCGGCGCCATGCGCAGCAGCAGACGATTGTTGAGCGGCGGAAAGTAGAGCGCTTCGCCCCAATCGTCCGGGGCGAACAGCGCATCATTCAGTTGCGTTTCGAGCTGACCGCGACTGAACGGGAGGCCATATCCGAATGGTGTCGTGTCGATGCGGGACCACAGCCCGCGGCGATTGGGGACGATAATCAGTATGCGGCCGTTGGGTTTCAGGACCCGCCACATCTCACGCAGCAGCGGTCCAACGCGCTCGGCTTGCTCGAGGCAATGGATCGCAAGCAGACGATCGATCGAATTGTCCGGCAGCGGCCACTGCGTCTCGCCCACGAGCACGGAATGACATCGGCCCGAATGCGGCCAGACGAGCGCACCCTGGCGTTCCGGCATCAGGCAGGCGAGACGCGCCACTTCGGCCCGAAAGGGCCCGAGAAAGGGCGACGCGAAGCCTGATCCCGCAACGGTCAGACCGTCAAGGTTCTTCCAGCGTTGCCGGATTGCGAGCGACAACTGGCGGCGTGCGAGCCTGCCAAGCGGCGTGCGGTAGAAATCTCTAAGGTTTTTAGCATCCATCGGCATGAGTCTAACGGCCGGGCTTATCCCAATTCTGCCGCCGCGGGACCAAACGGTCCAGCCCCGCCAGCTTCAGAAGGCCTACTTTGGGAGAACCCCTGCGTTGTCTCGTTTTGTTTGACACCGGCGTTGAGCCCTACCAGACTCTCAATATGGGAGCCTTTGAAATCGTTCTTTTACCTTGTCTCGCCGACAACTATTCCGTCCTCCTGCACGATCCCGCTTCAAGTGAGACTGCAGCGATCGACGCGCCGCACGCCGCGACCATCAGAGCGGCGCTCGACGCGCGTAACTGGCGTCTCAACCACTTGTTCATTACGCATCATCATACCGATCACACGGCCGGTATCGCGGAACTCAAAGGTCATTATGGCTCAAGCGTCACGGGGCCGGAAGCCGAGGCGGACCGTATCCCCGGGTTGACGCGCGGGGTCACGGAGGCGACGCGCCTCGAATTTGCCGGCCATCCCATTCGCGCCCTTGAGACACCAGGACACACGCTCGGTCACGTCACGTACTATATGCCGGAGGACGGCTTGGTCTTTACGGGCGACACGCTGTTTTCGCTCGGATGCGGCCGTATCTTCGAGGGCGATCCGCGGATGATGTGGACATCCATCTCCAAAATCGCCGCGCTTCCCGGCGACACGCGCATCTATTGCGGCCACGAGTACACGCTCGGAAATGCGCGTTTTGCGATGAATGTCGAGCCTGAGAACGATGCGCTCAAGGCGCGCGTTGCAGAGGTCCAGGCGCTCCGCGCTGCCGGAGAACCGACGGTCCCGACAACGCTCGATCTGGAGAAGGCAACGAACCCGTTCCTCCGACCCGACTCGCGCATGATTCGCGCACGGCTCGGCCTCGGCGGTGCACCGGATTGGGAGGTCTTCGCACGTCTAAGGCAGCTGAAGAATAAAGCGTGACGTCCAAAACAAGAGGTCCGGGTGAAGCGCGATCTTTCAGCTGACGATGTCATCGAACTTTTGGAACTGTCTCCGCACCCCGAAGGCGGCCACTTTCGCGAAACTTTTCGCGACGATACCCAAACCAGCGGCCGCGCAGCCTCGACGGCAATATATTTCCTGCTCAAGGTTGGAGAACAGTCGCACTGGCACGCCGTCGATGCTGCCGAGGGCTGGCATTACTACGCTGGCGCGCCATTGATGCTTGAAATTTCGCCTATCGGAGGGCCGATCACGGCCGTTCGGCTCGGCCCTGATCTTGCCGCCGGCGAACGTCCGCAGGCTGTGGTTCCCAAAGATCACTGGCAGCGAGCTCGGAGTCTCGGCGCCTGGACACTGGTCGGTTGCACCGTCGCGCCGGGGTTCGATTTTGCAGGCTTCAGGATGGCTGCGCCGGATTTCTCGCCGCTCGATTGAGCGGCGAAGCTGCAACAGATCAAAGCCTTTCGATGACCATCCACATGTCATCCCCAGAGTCGATGACGACGCACGTGGCGTATCCGCCTTCCATCCACGGCTTAATTGTCTCTTTAGTTAGCGGGTTAGCCGGGCCTTCTTGCTGGCGGCGAAAGACTCGTCAACAGTGGACTACGAATCACGTTCCGATTCACACGGGGGTTGTAGTCCATGAAACGCGAGTCCTCAGGACCCGTCCTAACAACGGTGTTTGTCGATTACGACAACGTCTATCTTTCTCTGAAGCGCAAAAACGAAGAAGCTGCGAAGCGCTTCGCGAAAGACAGCAGCGTCTGGCTGCAGGGCATCGCGTCGGGAGAGCTTATCACATCCAAGACCTCCTTGGGTGTGCCGACCGAACGGCGCATCGTCATGAGCCGCTGCTATGGAAACTCTCAGCCCCGCCGGAACGCACACGACAACTCGACGGACATGTGCTCGTTTCCTTTCATCCGGCATCATTTCCAACGCGCGGGATTCGAGGTCATCGACTGCCCGCCACTGACCCAGCAACTGAAGAATTCGGCAGACATTCGCATCGTCATGGATGTCAGCGACATCCTCAATCATCCGACGTTCTTCGACGAATTCATCATTTTGTCGGGCGATGCCGACTTCACGCCTGTGCTGCACCGGCTTCGGGCGCACGCACGCCGCACCGTCGTTTACGCCAACGATCACACGGCGTTGCCGTACACCGCCATCAGCGACGGCGAGATCAAAGAAACGGACTTGCTGGCACTCTTGACCAGCAGCCGCGTGCTGGGTGCCGAGAGTCCCCGCGAGATTACGGCTGCGGTGCCGGTGATCGATGTCGAAGCCGCGCGTAAGTCGATCCTTTCGGAAGTCGTCGATTTCGTTCGCAGCGCACCGCAGGCCGTGCCGCTTGAGACCCTCGCCGATCGTGCGGTCCGTGTCGTCGGACGCGACAAGACTGTCGGGACGAACTGGGGCGGATACGGTTCGTTCCGCGATCTATTGCTCGCCGATTTGCCTGACGACATTCATCTCAGCGATACGCCCCCCTACACCGTCTTCGATGCGAACCGGCACATCTCGGCTGCCGGTTTGATTGCCCCGCAACTTGCTCCGCCGACTGCCGAGCCTCGGAGCCGCGAACTTTCGGCCGAGATTTCCGCAGCGGAGGCGAAGGCGGTTGTGCGGCCTTCAATGTCGAACATGCAGAAGCCTTCGCAACAAGCAGCGCCGCTTCAGCCGGCAATGCAGAGCGCCTTCCAGTCTGCCCCGCAGCAGCGTTACGCTCCGCCGGCAAGCTCCGGGCCTGTGCCGCCCGCACCTCCGTTGCCATCGGCCCGCGGTTCTGAGATTTCCGCGGCTACGCCGCAGATGCCGCGCCAGCCCTTGGCCCAACAGCGGCCGTCAATGCCGCCGCCTGGACAGCCGTCAGGTTATCAACCCGATCACGCCCGCGAAGCTCAGCGACCGCCGATGTCGCAAACGCCGCCACCTCCGATGGCCGGGGCGCCGCGAAGCGGCGAACAGGCGACGCAAATCCAGCAGTCAATTGCGCGTATCCACGAGGCCTGCCAGGCCCCGGCGCTGGCCCCTGCCGAATATCGCGTGTTGTTCGACGTCATGGCGCAAGAAATCACCGCAAACGGCCTTCAGGGTGCTCAGACACTCGTGAACATTACGCAGCGCGCTCGCGAGTTTGGTCTCGACATCAAGCGCGACGACCTTCGTTTCATCTACGACGTCGTCAGTGAAAGCGATCCCTGGTTTGAGCAGGGAACGAGTGCGACGCTCTTCGCGAGCCGGTTCCGCAATTTCGTCGTGGCACGTTGCCGGAGCCAGGGCTTGAGTCTTTCGGCCGATGAACTCGATCTCGTCGAGGCATGGTTCTCGGCACCGCAGCCACCGGCACCGTCGCGCGCATTGCCGTATGGCGGTCGCGCGACTGCTGCTCCTGCCGCACCGGCGTCCAAACCTCTTTCCTCTACACCGCATGCGGGCGAACAATGGTGGAGCCTTGAAGAAGGCCGCCAGCATATCGTGGAACAGCGGGAAGCCGAGCAGAAGGGGATGAGCCCGTACCCCCAGAACCAGAGCGAAGAAGAATTTCCGCGTATCGTGAGATCGCGGTTCCGCGGTTGAAAGGTGCTCTGCTCGATTTCCGGCAGCCTGCCTGTAGAAATAAAAACGGCCGCCCCGAAAGGGGCGGCCATTTCGATTTGATCCGAAAATCGCGGCCCACTATGCGAAGTACTGGCCACCGTTGGCCGTCAGCGTCGAGCCGGTGATGAAGCCTGCATCGTCGGACGCAAGAAACACGACGCAGCGCGCAATTTCATTGGGTTCGCCGAGACGACCAACCGGAATTTGCGGGATAATGTTCTTTTCCAGCACATCCTTCGGAACCGCCATCACCATTTCGGTTGCGATATAGCCCGGGCAGATGGCGTTGACGGTGATGCCCGCGCGGGCGCCTTCCTGAGCCAGCGCCTTCGTGAAACCGATGTCGCCCGCCTTCGAGGCGGAATAGTTCACCTGGCCCATCTGGCCCTTCTGGCCGTTGATGGACGAAATGTTGATGACGCGGCCGAACTTGCGCGACCGCATGCTTTCCCAAACCTGGCGCGTCACGTTGAAGAGACCGTTGAGGTTCGTGCCGATCACTTCGTCCCACTGCTGCTTCGTCATCTTGTGGAACATGGTATCGCGCGTGATGCCGGCGTTATTGACGAGCACGTCGATCGGCCCGAGATCCTTGACGATCTGCTGGACGGCTTTTTCCGTCGCCTCATAGTTGCCGACGTCGAACTTGTAGACTGGAATACCGGTTTCGCTCGAGAAGGCCTGGGCGGCCGCATCGTTTCCTGCGTAGCTTGCCGCGACCCGATAGCCGCTATTTTTCAAGGCAATTGAAATCGCGTGCCCAATGCCGCGCGTGCCTCCGGTTACGAGGGCGACCCGTGCCATAACTTTTTCTCCCTGGATTTTAGTCTCGGAATGCGTGGACGAGATGGCGCAGCCGGATCGGATTGATCCGGCTGCAAATGACGAGAGTATTAGTCGCGCGCGACGCACATGGCGACACCCATGCCGCCGCCGATGCAAAGGGTGGCAAGGCCCTTCTTCGCGTCACGGCGCTGCATTTCGAAAAGAAGCGTATTGAGAATGCGAGCGCCTGAGGCGCCGATCGGATGTCCGATGGCGATCGCGCCACCGTTCACGTTGACCTTGTCGGTATCCCAGCCGAGACCCTTGTTGACGGCAAGAGCTTGTGCCGCGAAAGCTTCGTTGGCTTCGATGAGATCGAGATCATTGATCGTCCAGCCGGCCTTTTCGAGCGCTTTCTTCGATGCCGAGATCGGGCCGGTTCCCATGATGGAGGGATCGACGCCGGTGGTCGCCCACGACACGATGCGCGCGAGCGGTTTGATACCGCGTTTCTTGGCTTCCTCCGCAGTCATCAGCACGACGACCGCAGCACCGTCGTTAATGCCCGACGCGTTGGCAGCGGTGACCGTGCCTTCCTTCGGATCGAACGCCGGGCGGAGTTTGGAGACGCTTTCGAGCGTTACGCCTTCCTTGATGTATTCGTCCTGATCGACGACGGTCTCGCCCTTCTTGGTCTTGATCGTGACCGGCGTGATCTCGTCCTTGAACTTGCCGGCCTTGCGTGCGGCTTCAGCCTTGTTCTGGGAAGCGACAGCGAACTTGTCCTGCTCGTCGCGCGTGATCTGCCACTGGCGTGCAACGTTCTCGGCCGTCGTGCCCATGTGGTAATTGTTGAAGGCGTCCCAGAGGCCGTCCTTGACCATGGTGTCGACAAGCTTCAAGTCGCCCATCTTCGTGCCGTCGCGCATGTGCGCCGCGTGGTTCGACTGGCTCATGCTCTCCTGGCCACCGGCAACGACAATCTTCGCGTCTCCGGTCTTGATCTGCTGCATGCCGAGTGCGACGGCTCTGAGACCCGAACCGCAAATCTGATTGACGCTCCAGGCGGGAGAATCGACCGGGACCCCAGCACCGACGGATGCCTGACGTGCCGGCCCCTGGCCCTGCGCCGCCGTCAGAACCTGACCAAGGATGACCTCCGAAACGTCTCCAGGCTGAACATTGGCGCGCTTAAGGGCGGCCTTGATTGCAATTTCGCCAAGTTTAGAGGCCGGCAAGGACGCCAGCGCGCCGTTAAACGAGCCGACAGGCGTTCGAGCTGCGCTTGCAATCACAATTGTCGACGAATCTTCGCTCATAGGCGGCCCCTCCCTGGGCATCTTTACAATTTATCGAATGTCTCGCGCGACGCCGGACCGTTCTGGGCATCAGCAAAAGGCGGAGACACTTTGCAGTGCGCAGATATTTTCAGCAATTGCGACCTCTTGGCTAGACTGCCCAATCGTAGTGTTTCCGCCCTGCCCAAAAGAGTGACAGAAACGGCTGGCGGGCGACCCCTTCGGTGTGGTACGCTGCCGCAGTGCAGCAACAGGCGCCCAAACCTACCAGATAGAGAACGCTAACGCGATGCTGAGCAACCCAGAACCTCAAGCCCAGGCTCCCAAACGCGAAGCCGTCGTCATCAAGAAGTACGCGAACAGGCGTCTCTATAATACCGAGACGAGTACATACGTCACGCTCGAAGATCTCGCCAAGATGGTGCGTGGAGATCGTGACTTCGTTGTTTACGATGCCAAGAACGGCGACGACCTTACGCACGCAGTGCTCACACAGATCATTGTCGAGCAGGAAAGCCGCGAAGGCGGACAGGCGCTATTGCCGATTCCGTTCCTGCGTCAGCTCATCCGTTTTTACGATGACAGCATCGCGCGGATGGTGCCGAGCTACCTGCAGTTCAGCCTTGAGCATCTGGCGAAAGAGCAAGTCCGTTTCCGCGAGCAGTTCGCCTCGGCATTTTCTAACCCCGCCGCCGCGTTCGAGTTCTATCAACAGCAGGCACGGCAGAACATGGCGATGTTCGAGCAGGCGATGTCGATGTGGGCATCGTTCGGCTCGGCGGCGAGCGGACAGCGCGGCGACAGTAAATCGACCGAGGAGGCGCAGCAGGCCCCAACGCAGGGCGACGCGGCGGAGGGCCGCGACGAACTAAGCGAACTCAAATCGCAACTCTCAGCGATGCAGCAAAAGATCGAGAAGCTTTCTCAATCGCGGCCCTGAATTCCGCACGCTGCCATCTGGTCCGACGGTCGGTTCAGGCTTTCGATACATACTCGGCGGCGGCGATTGGCATGCCGTAGTAGAACCCTTGCATGAAGTCGATCCCGGCCTCGGTCAAGTGCTTGACCGACTGCTCGTCACCGACCCACTCAGCAACCGTTGCCATCCCGAACATTCTTGCCAAGTCTATCATCGTCTTAATGAAGATCCGATCGCTTGTGTCGTTCGCGAGATTCTTTACGAAAACGCCGTCGATCTTGACGATATCGACGTTGAGCAGCTTCAAATTCTTGAATGACGTGTAACCCGCGCCGAAGTCGTCGATCGCGACGCGGCAGCCGAATTCTTTCAACGTATCGACGAAGTTGATCGTCTGATCGAGATCCTCGATCGCAACGGTTTCCGTAATCTCGACGATTAGCCGGCTCAAAATATCTTTGCGCCCATCGGTGAGGCGCCAAAGGGCGGCAATCCATTCCTTATCGGAGCACGTCAATCCCGATACATTGAGCGAGAGCACAAGATCCGGATGCTTTTTCAAAAGCGCGATCGTCAGTTCCAGCGTTCGCCGGTCGATCAGCCGTGAAAGTCCAAGTTGCTCGGCGACAGGAACGAATTCGCCTGCCGACACGAGCTGCCCGTCCGGTCTCTCCATGCGGAGCAGACATTCGTATATTTCCGCCTTTCCGGTCTTGGCCGAGACCATCGGCTGCAGGACGAGGCGCATGCGATTGTCATCGAGCGCGCTGATCACGTTATTGGCGATCGTCCTGTTGCGCACACGGACCGTTTCCCCGCCCGGCACCGGCTCGTAAAGCACGAAACAATCGATCCGCTGCGAGCGCGCAGCATCGAGCGCGCGCAGGGCAAAGTTCACGGCGTCCTGGACCGCATTGGCCTGATCCGGAATAACGACGGCGCCGATCGAGATCGTCGCTGATAGCTGTCCGGCGGATGTTTTGATCGTCGAATCGCGGACCGCCTTCAAGAAGCGCTCGGCGGCGACGCGCAGCGCTCGGGGTCCGCACTTCATCATGATGATGCCGAATTTATTCGAAGAGTAACGGCCAATGATGTCTCCCCCGCGCAGCTTGGCGCGGATGCGGCGCGCGACTTCGGCAATAGTTTCATCGCCGATCGAGATGCCGAAGGTGTCGTTGATCACCGCGAGGTTATTTACAGACACCATCAAAAACCCGCACGATTGAGGCTCGCGCTCGATACGAGCCAGGACGGCGCTCAGCGCCTCGGTCAGGCGGATACGATTGAGTTGTCCGGTCAGTTCGTCGAAGTCGTTGCGAACGAGCAGGCGCTGTTGCTCGAGATATTGATCGTGGACGATCCTGATCACGCCGCGGGCGTGCATCGGGTGACCATCAGGTCCCGGCCACCACCGGCCATGGTCTTCGACGCGGATCGTCTTCCAGCTTCGTGGACCGCCGGGGCTTATCCGGTACTGGACGCGGTAGGGGACCCCGCGGATGCGATCGGTCGCGACGCCACGCGAAAAAACTTCCAGTCTGTCCTTCAGATGTTCGGGTGCGATGAGGGCGTGATAAGCTGCGCCCGTCGAAATCTTGGTCAAGTCGGCGACGCCGAGGATCGCAGCCGCATTACTTTCCCACTCAAGGCGGCCGGAGACGAGGTCCCAGTCGTAAGCGGTCTCCTCGATCGATGAAAGGATGCCGACGAGATCAAGACCGTCGGATTCAGTCAACGGGTCGCGCTTCTGGTCCGCGTCCGGATCAGCCACACCCTCGTTCCCTTGTCCATGGACGGTGGTCCGGGAAGTCAATTCACAACCTCAAATCAGGTTTCTCAGCGAGCAACACGCAAACGTAGTTCAATATCGTTGCATTCTCGCGACAAAGCAGATCTCGAAACAGTATAACCTAATAACACTTAAAGTATTGTACGAAATTAGATCGGCTTCTGCACGGCCTTACTGAAAGCCGTGCCCCGTTATTACTGGTCGGCGCCAATATTGAGATCACGGCGAGCC
The DNA here is from genome assembly GCF_000230975.2 of Hyphomicrobium denitrificans 1NES1. NCBI lineage: Bacteria > Pseudomonadati > Pseudomonadota > Alphaproteobacteria > Hyphomicrobiales > Hyphomicrobiaceae > Hyphomicrobium > Hyphomicrobium denitrificans. The sequence goes on from NC_021172.1 coordinate 2,995,995, forward strand.
ACGCGAATACCGATCGTGTAACCGCCGATGACGTCAATCATTGTCGCGATCAAAATCAGGAAGAAGACGGACGTCGCCGCCTGCGGGACTGTGAGAAATTCGATACCAACCGCCATGAACACGACCATCGAAAGCGCATGATCGATCAACGTCGACGTCGTCGTAAAGGTCGATTTGACAATTTCGATGAAGAGCAAAACCAATGTCACGAGCAGGATGAAATCGCCCCACGTAAACCGCCAATCGCCACCGCTCAAGAGCTGGATGTGGAAGATTTCTTTTGTCAGGGCGTCCGATCCCAACGTCAGAACGATGGCGTTGTAGAGGACGAAGGCGAGGACCAAGAGCGGAATGGCTCTAACCGACATAAGTCTCTCCTGACATTTGACGCCCGGGCGTGCTCGGCTTTTTGGCACGCTCGCTCTGATTTGCCAAGCAAGGGATCGTGTCCAAAAATCAACAAGGCCGGCATCAAGGACGCCAGCCTAGCCCAATTTAAGGCAATCGAAGCGGTGTCTATTCGTCGGACGCCGGAGGGAGGATCTGGCGGCCCCGGTATTTGCCGGACTTAAGGTCGATATGGTGCGGCCGGCGGCGCTCACCGCTGTCCTTGTCCTCGACATAGGCCGGAGCCTTCAGCGCGTCATGAGAACGCCGCTGACCCCGCTTCATCGGGGACATTTTCTTGCGCGGAACTGCCATCGTCTTGCTCCAATTTGCCCCCGCGCCAATGCTGCGGAGCCGCCGAATACGCGGCGGGGATACCGAACGCTATATTGATTGCTTATTGGCCTGGCAACGCCGGACTTGGGCGACGCTCAGAACCCAGGGCGCGGCTTATACGCAAATTAGACGGGAAGCGCCAGTCCCCGTCGCAAAATCGGGCTGGAAGGGTCTCAGTTGCGACGTCTTGGCAGAACGCAACTCGTCCGGTCTGCCGAGGCCAACCGCATGCGCATCTGGACGATGCGGGCCAGACGCTGCATGCCGGGGCCCGGTTTTACAGGGTTTCGGACCCTGGGATTGGGCAAGGCCACGGCAAGCCGGGATGCCTCACCGGCGCTGAGGCCGCTCGCCGGCTTATGGAAGCGGAACTGGGCTGCAGCTTCTATACCGAAGATACCGGGGCCCCACTCCGCGATATTGAGATAGACCTCCATAATCCGCCGCTTGGGCCAAAGCATTTCCATGACAAGCGTCAGCGGCATCTCCACGGCTTTGCGTACGTAGCTCCTGGACGACCAGAGAAAGAGGTTTTTCACGACCTGCATCGAGATTGTACTAGCACCCCGCGCCGTTCCGGCTTCTGTGACCGCTCCCATGAGGGCTTCGAAATCGACGCCGTGATGCTCACAGAACCGGCTGTCTTCGCTCGCGATGACGGCGCGAATGATGTTCGGCGATATCTTCTCGATCGGCACCCAGGTATTCACGATCTTTTGGCCGAAGAGCCACTGCTGCAGCATGAGCATCGATGCCGGGGGATTGACGAAGCGGTAAGCGATCATCAGCAACAGAACAACAGTGAGCCACCCTGCGGCAACCCGCACGACGATCCGAAGTAACCGGCGCACAATAGGGCGATAACCCGCGTCCTCCGTCGCCGAGAAGCCGGTTCCTAAGTCCTCGGGGCCGGAACGAATGGCGACGTCGGCCTGAAGCCCTGTGAACGCTAGCTCCTGCCGGCGCGACGGCATTTCAAGTCTCGGCGCACCCGGGATCAGGCTCCCGAGGCTTGGGGGCGTCGCTGCGCTGGCGGGCGAGGTTTGAGGCTGAGACCTATTGAGATTTTGGAGGGTTTCCCGAGCCTGCCCTGCAACGGCGGTCAAGGAACGCGCCGCAGCTTCAGCATCGATCTCAGACAGCACGGCGTCGATTGCAGAAAGTCGATCCCCGGCTTCTGCCCGGGGCCGCGTCGGTTCGGCGGGTGGTCGATCAAAAGCAGGGCCGGAACGCTGGAAAAAGCGCGCCGGCATTGGTGCCGGCGGTGCGACTTCGAGAGGAGGCTCGGAACGATATCGAAATGCTATCGGCGGCAAGGGACGCGGGGGCATTATCTCCAACACTTCACACCTGCCGCCCGTGATGCCAGGCTCGAGCGCCTGCCCACACGACGCCAATCGCCTCTCCTCCGCCGATGCCTCGGCAGGCGGCGCGGCAGTTCGCTCTGATGTCTCCTGCGACCTATCCATGCTTTGCTTATGCCGATTGCAGTGCGATACCGCGTCGGCCGGTAACACCTAACAATGGCCATGTTGAGTGCCGGCGGGGCCATACGAGGAAGGTGAGGGGTAGTGTCACAATTTCTTACCCAGCTTGGCGATGCCGCAACAGCTGTAGAAGCTTTTCTCGCGGAATGTCTGGCAGAACAACAGGCCAATGGGACGCCCCCTCGCCTGGCGGAGGCGCTTCGCCACGCTGTCCTGGCCGGCGGAAAACGGTTTCGGCCATTCCTCGTTTTCGAAAGCGCCAAGCTTTTCGGCGTGACGCGTGAAGCGGCGCTCCCAGCCGCGGCGGCGCTCGAATGCATCCATTGCTATTCGCTGGTCCATGACGACCTTCCCGCCATGGACAACGATGAACTGAGGCGCGGCCGGCCTACGGTATGGAAGGCCTATGACGAATGGACCGCAATTCTCGTCGGCGATGCTCTGCAGGCATTCGCCTTCGAGCTAATCAGCGAGCCGGGGCGGCATGAAGATGCCGAAGTCCGGGCGGGTCTGACCCACACGCTTGCGGTCGCTTCGGGCGCGATCGGAATGGTCGGCGGCCAGATGCTCGATCTCGACGCCGGGAGGCTGCCGGAGCAGCCCGCCGCGACGATCGCCGATATCATGCGCCTGCAGTCGATGAAGACCGGCTGCCTGATCACGGCGGCGTGCGAAATGGGGGCTATTCTCGGACGCGCCACGGCGAGCGATAAAGCGGCGCTCAAGACGTATGGCGAGCACCTCGGCTCGGCATTTCAGATCAGCGACGATCTTCTCGATGCTGAAGGTACCGCGGCCGATGTCGGTAAAGCGACAGGCAAGGATGCAGCCGCGGGCAAGGCGACGCTTATCGGTTTGCTAGGCATTCCGGAAGCGCGAGAGCATCTCGATCGCTCGATCGATGCAGCGACCGCTGCGTTGCATGCATTCGGCACAAAAGCTGAGCCCCTGATCGAAGCCGCGCGCCACATGGGACGTCGCGGCAGCTAACCAGGGGCTCAGCTCAATCGCATTGCTTTAAAAGTGATAGTTGAGACCGACGCGCACGGTTTGAACGTCATTGTTCACGCGCAGCGTGTCGGTGCCGCCATCGGCATTGTGAAGCGTGGAGTCACCCAAGCCGAGGTACAGGTATTCAGCCTTGGCGCTCCAGTTCTGTGCGAACTTCCATTCCAGACCGCCGCCGACGGCATAGCCCGTCAACGTATCGCTATCGCGGAATGTCGTCGGAGCCGGTCCGGCCAAGCTCACCCGATTGTCGACATCGGCAATTGCAAGACCGCCCGTTGCGTAGAAGAGCCACGGCCCGCTGGCATAGCCGAGACGGCCTCGAACGGTGGAGAACCAATTCATGTCGCTGCGTGCGGTACTGCCATCAATCGCGGATGCTCGACCGCTGATATCGGCGCCCTGGAAGTCGCCTTCCAAACCGAAAACGATGCGATCCCGCTGCCAATTGTAACCGATCTGACCGCCGCCAAATCCGCCCTCAGGCTCCGTCGGGTCCGCGTTCGACCAACCGTAGCCTCCGTTGATACCAATGTATGCGCCGTCCCAGATCGCAGGTTGATAAATCGGGGCTGGCTCAGGCGGAGGGTTGTACGGCTTATACGGTCCCAAATCCGCGGCAAAGGCGCTGCCGGTCGCAGCAGCCATGATCGTCGCGCTGGCAAGCAGCACCGGCTTTAACTTAGACGCTTTCATTTTTTACCCCGTAAGAACAGCCTCATGGGCTTGTTGCCCGCATCAACGCCTATCGAAATGTAGGGTTCCAATTGGGCGATTTCGATGCTCGAAACAGATGGCTGCTATGAGGGAAAATAATTGCTATTCCGTGAGCATTATTGTGGGGCCTTTAGATAAGGCTTTTCCATTTCGCAGCACTAAGCCCTTACGGGGATGCGGCCCTTTTCCGCTGCAAATGCCTCCTTTCGAGCCATTCGTCTGTCGCGCAGCTTCAGCAGAGGCAGAACCCAATGCGCCAAGCGGATTTCGCGCCGTGTTTTTTCGGGATCGACGAGATGCGTCGTCGGCAAACGTTGTGTGAATGATTGCTCCATCAGTGTGCCAATCGGAAACTCCAACTCGTCCTGCATCGCGATCAAGCGCGCGTAAAGATCGGAGAGCGGCGTTATGAGACGGCCGAAGCCGTTCCGCGCTTGCGCCCATCCGACAATATAAAGACCGCGGATTCCAGCCGGGAACGCGCCGCCATAGACTTGCACGACGTTGTCTTTGACCTTGATGAGTCCGTCGGGAAGAAACGGAAACGAAGTGTAGAAACCGGTTGCGGCGATGATCAGGTCGTATGTGCCGGTCGAGCCGTCAACGAATGTCACCGTCTTTCCGTCGACATGATCGATCGCAGGATGCGGTTTCACGCGTCCAAGGCGAATTGCACCCAAAAGATCCGTTCCGAATGCCGGATGACGATCGAACAATTTGTGGTTCGGACGCTGCAGCCCGTAGCGGCGATAATCGCCGATACTCAATTTGACGATCGTCCTTAGAATTGCGCGCTGCATGAAGATCGGCAGGCCCCAAATTGGGACGTCGGTCAGTGGGCGGCCGAGAAATGTCTTTGGCAAATACCAATAACCGGACTTCAGGCTGATGTCGCAGCTTTTGCCGAAGCGGCCAGCATCGCACGCCATGTCAACGCCGGAATTGCCGCCACCGATGACGAGCACGCGCTTGCCCTCGACCTGCGAGACGTCGCGATAATCCTTCGAATGGAGAATTTCGCCGGTGAACGTGCCGCGCAACTCAGGATAACGTTTATCCCAATGATGGCCGTTGCAGACGACGACGCCTTTGTAAGTTCGCGTTTCGCCGTCCGCGAATGTCACCGTCCAATGACTAGCGTCTTCGGATACGACGGAGGATACTTTTTTGTTGAACTCACAGTGCGGCAGAAGCCCACGATCCTCCGCGAATGCGGTAAGATAGGCGAGCATCTGATCGGCGGAGGGGAAGTCCGGAAAATATTCGGGCATCGGATAGTCGGCGTATTCGGTCGCCTTCCGGGACGAGACGATATGCGCGGAACGATAAACGCCGTGCAGCCAGTTGCCTCCAACGCCCGATCCGACATCCACGATATCGAATGGGATACCCCGGCGCTTTAATGCGGCGCCCATCGCAAGCCCGATCGGACCGGCGCCGATAACGAGGTGGCGTTCGGAGGTGCTGCTTCTGTCACTCATTCCGAATGAGATCCTTCGTGGCCATTTGCCGAGACGCACCCTCTAGCAAACCTCAATGGGCTCCGAGGGTTCATCTTCAGAAGTGGTAATCGTCGACTACCACTTAGCGCGGCTGAGAAACCGGCGCGAGCGAAGGATAGTCGCAAACCACGATCCGGAAATCGTTAATGCGGATTAACGCCTTGAATTATAAATTGTAATTTAGACCTCCCGGGCGGGACTATTCGGCAGCGTCGCTTTTTGCCATGGCGGGGTTGGCAAAACGGCGAGCGATGTAGTCCTCGACAATGGCTTTGAACTCGGTGGCGATGTTGGGTCCACGGAGTGTCATCGCCTTCTTGCCGTCGATGAAGACGGGCGCTGCCGGGGATTCCCCGGTGCCCGGCAACGAAATTCCCACATCGGCGTGCTTGCTCTCGCCCGGACCGTTCACGATGCAGCCCATGACTGCAAAGTTCAGCGTTTCGACGCCCGGATACTGCGTTTTCCAGTCCGGCATGCGGTCGCGGATCATGTCCTGTATGTCACGCGCAAGCTCCTGGAACACGGTCGACGTCGTCCGCCCGCAACCGGGGCAAGCCGCGACGACAGGGACGAAGGATCTCAAGCCCATTGTCTGCAGCAATTCCTGCGCGGTGCGAACCTCCTGGGTGCGATCGCCGCCCGGTTCCGGCGTCAGGGAAAACCGGATCGTATCGCCGATGCCATTCTGCAGCAGAATGCCGATGGCGGCGGATGACGCGACGATGCCTTTCGATCCCATACCCGCTTCGGTCAATCCTAGGTGCAGCGCATACCGGCTGCGCTCAGCGAGCATGTGATAAACGGCGATCAGATCCTGCACGGACGAGACTTTGCCGGACACGATGATGCGATCGGCACCGAGACCCATTTCCTCGGCACGCTCGGCAGATAGCAGTGCCGATTGCACCATTGCCTCGTGCATAACGGCGCGGGCCGGTTTCGGATCTGCAGCCTTCGCGTTCTCGTCCATCAAATGGGTGAGAAGCTCGGCGTCGAGCGAACCCCAATTGACGCCGATGCGCACCGGCTTGCCATGACGTAACGCCGTCTCGATGATCGCACCGAACTGGCGGTCGCGTTTATCCTTGAAGCCGACATTGCCGGGATTGATCCGATACTTGTCGAGCGCTTCGGCGCAGTCCGGATTGTCGCCGAGCAGCTTGTGTCCGATGTAGTGAAAGTCGCCGATAAGCGGCACGGTCACGCCGCGCTTGTGCAACTGGTCGCGAATGTGCGGGACGGCTTTCGCAGCTTCATCGCGATCGACCGTGATGCGGACGAGCTCGGAGCCGGTGCGCGCCAAGTCAGCGACCTGCTTGACCGTCGATGCGACGTCGGCGGTATCGGTGTTCGTCATCGATTGGACGACAACAGGCGCGCCACCGCCAACGGTAACGCCGCCAACGTTGACCGCGACAGTTTCATGACGCGGCTTCATCGTGATGCTGTCGCCGAGCGACATCAGAAATCCTCTCAATGCCCCAATGGCGACGTTCTAGCCTTGTCTGCGGCTTCCCGCCAGAAGGGATATGGCCGCGACAGTGCACATCGCGATGACGATGCTCGGCCCCCCCGGCAAATCGCTGGAAAGGGACAGCCAAAACCCGAAAATCGTGCTGGCGACCGCGATTGCCGCGGCGAGCAAGGCCATGCGGATCGGGGTTCCCGACAACGGCCGGGCCGCAACAGCGGGAACGACCAAAAATGCCATGACGAGCAAAACTCCGACGATCTTCATCGCGACGGCAATGACGAGGGCAAGCAAAAGATCGAACGCGGCGCGCGGCAGTCGTGGATTGATCCCCTCTGCGGTCGCCAGATCTTCGTGCAAGGAGAGCCGGACGAGCGGCTCCCAAAGGTAAAAAATTGCCGCCAGAACCACCGCTCCGCCTGCGTAGACCCATATCAAGTCGGTCGAGGTCACAGCGAAAACATCGCCGAAGAGATAGCTCATCAGATCGATGCCCGGCCCCTTCGCCAACGCGATGGCGACAATGCCCAGAGCCAGCGTGGCGTGGTGCGTCAAGCCGAGCGCAGAATCCAGCGGGACCACACGCTGGCGGCCGAGCAACGTCAGCACACCGACGGCCGCAACTGCTGCAACGACGACGGCGAGTGTCAGGTCGATTTTCAAGGCAAGGCCCAGCGCCACACCCAAAAGACCGGCTTGTGCGAGCGTCTCGCCGACGTAGGACATCCTTCGCCATACGACGATGCAGCCGAGCGGCGCCGCGATCACCGCGAGACCGACGGCTGCCAAAAATGCGCGCCAGACGAACGGCTCAGGCCAGGACAGCACTCAGGAGCCTCGTCCGTGCGTATCGTCGGCGCCCAGAGGTTTCGGTTCTCCGGTCAAATCGTGAGCATGATCGTGATGGTGCCGGTAGACGCTCAACGCTGCGGCCCCCTGCTGTCCGAAGATGCGGGCATATTCGGTGTGCTGAGACACATGCTCCGGTTCGCCCGAGCAGCAGACGTGACCATTCAGGCAGATAACCCGGTCGCTTTTCGCCATCACGACGTGGAGGTCGTGCGAAACGAGCAGAACACCGAGATCACGCTCGTCACGGAGCTTTTCGACCAATTCATAGAGTTCGGCCTCGCCCGCGAAATCGACGCCGCTCGCAGGCTCGTCAAGGATCAGCAGATTTGGCTGGCGCAACAGTGCCCGCGCAATCAACACGCGCTGCGTCTCGCCGCCCGAAAGCTTCGATAATTGCTGGTGCTCGATCCGACGTGCGCCGACCTCGTCCAGGGCGCTCCCCATCTCTTTCGTTGATGCCGAACCGCCAAGGCCGAGGAATCCCTGGACCGTCATCGGGATCGCCGCGTCGACCTCGAAGCGCTGCGGAACATAGCCGATGCGGGTCGAAGCCGGGCGTACGATCAAGCCGCTATCGGGCTTCTCGATACCAAGAACAAGTCTCACCAGCGTCGTCTTGCCCGCGCCGTTGGGTCCGATCAGCGTGACGATCTCGCCGCGCCGGACGTCAAGATCCACGCCCGCAACGATGTCGCGACCGCCGCGGCGGAGCCAAAGACCGCGTGCCGAGATGAGAGCGTCCTCGGCCGGAGCGGCATCGCGATCATGGCTCTGACCATGGCCACAGCTCGCGGCGGGGTGCGGGGATGCGTGTCCATTCTGTTGGGACAAAGACAAAAGGATCTCTCCAGCCGGCGCGAAGGCCGAACTCAAACTTTGCGACGCGCCGCGCACTCGTGACAGGTTCCGGAGACTTCAGCGAACCGCACGCGCGGCTCGAATTTTGCTCCGTGGGCGGCGGCGTCGATCGCGCGAAAAATGTCGTCGCCGTCGACTTCCTGAACGGTGCCGCACTTCTCGCAACTCAGGAACATCGGGCGTTTGCCCGTTCGCGGACGGTGAAGTTGCCGGCACGCGAAATAAGCGTTCTTGCTCTCAAGACGATGGACGACACCTGCTTCGAGAAGCGCGTCGAGTGCCCGGTAAATCGAGATGGGTGCAAGCCGTGTGCCCTTCTTCGCGAGGCGATCCAAGACCTCATATGCGCCGACGCTCGCCTGGGTTGAGGCGATTTCCTCGAACACCTTGCGGCGAAGGTCCGTAAACCGAAGGTTCTTTTCGGCAAAGATTGCGGTGGCCTGGTCAACGGACAGCTTGACCTTGTCCCGTATGCGTTGCTCTTCGCCTGAATTTGCCGTCATGAACAGTCCTCTGGACCGCGCCGCCCCGGGTGAATTCGGCCACAATGGCCGTTTTGGGCGCGCGGACAATATAACATGTCGTGACTGGCGGCTATTCCGTTCAAGCTCTCTGGATGCTTTTTCCGCGTCGCAACTTGATCTTGTCCCGAAATTGACCACATCCTGCTCCGGCGCCCTTCCCCGCTGGCCGCAAATTCCGGGATTTTTTGCTTGGGGAGCCAAATTCGACCCGGCCTGCCGCCAATCGGCCGCGTCCTCCGCGCAAACATGACGAGTTGTGCCTCATTGATTCGCCGATGCGATAGCTGGGAAACGTGCCCCCGATGGACGTCAAGTTTCTGATCGACAAGTTGGCCGAGAACGCCCGCCCTCTTGGTACTGCGATCTTCCTCATTTCCGTCTTCGCGCTTCTGCTCCGCACACGCGTCGCCCGGCGTCTGCGCGACACTATCGAGGAAACGGTTTTCACGAATTGGCGGCTGGCGCTCCTCGGCACGACCGGCATCGTCCTCTCGGCGGCCGCCGGATGGCGAACTTGGGAAGGAATGTACAATTTCACCGGCGAGCCGCTGCTCTCCGGCATGGTGACGTTCGGCATCCAGGGCATCATGCTGATCGTCGCGTGGCTGATCGGCGAGAGCTTTGCGACGGGGATGAACGCACGCGCCCGTCCCGGGACATCATCCCTCGTCAGCGCCGCTATGCAGCCGTGGCTCGGTAGCTTCATCGGCCTTCTTCTTTTCATCACCGGGTTCGTGCTGTTCCTGCAGTGGACCGGCCAGACCGACGTCAAGCACGCGAACGTCGAGAATCTCGGCTGGGCGAACGCCGGCGACAAGTTCCTGATGCTCGGCGCGGGCCTGCTGATGGTCTCGCTGTTTGCTCTCTATGCCGCCAACGATCTGGTGCGCCCATACCTTCAAGTCGTGCGGGTCATCATCCGCAATTCGATGCTGTGGCTGATGTTTCTCGCCTGCATGGCGACGAGCGTCTTTTTCTCGTTCGACAGCTTCTTTACTGCGATCTTCCCGCAATCCGAACGCGTCCGCGCCGCCGAACTTCGCGCCCAGAACCAGGTTTCGGGCATTCTTTCCGATATTGAACAGGCGCTTGGCACGCGCAGCAGCAGTCTCGCGGCAGAGATTTTCACGACCGAAGCCTGGAAGGACTATGAGCATCAGCTCGATGCCATCACCGAAGCCGCGACCCAATCGCAAGGCGCGATCGAACGCTATGTCAATGCGCAGATCGAAGAGCGCAGTCGAGCCGTCAAGGAGCAGCAGGAACGGATCGCGTCGGCCGAGGCCGGTCAGGCGGGCCTCGCCGGGCGCAAGACATCGCTGACAGATGAGAAATCCCGGCTTGCAGCCCAGCGTCCCGAGCTTGCTGCCGACTACGCGACGAAGAAAGCGGAATACGACGCCAAGATGAAGGACGTCGACGCCAAGCGCGTCGAAGCGCTCGCGGAAGACAAAGGTGTCGAGGGCACTTTGAAAGCGGGCCGCGGACCTATCTATCGGCAGCGCATGAGCGAACTCGCGATGCTGCAAGGCGCCGCGCAGATCGCGGGCGAACGCATGAAGGACGCGCAGAAGCGCCTCAACACGGTCGAGTCGCGGTTAACTGCCATCGATACGGAGCTTGCAACGCTCGACGGCGATCTCGCGAAGTATAAGGGCGAAGCCGAGACGGCCAAACAACGCATTGCGCTGACCGACGATACGGCGAAGGATGACAGCGGGCCGAAAATCGATCCTTCGAAGATCATGCCGGCGTTCGACCGCTCCAAGTCGGAGTTCCGCGCCGATCCCAGCACAGGCCGCCTCGCCGCCGTTCAGAGGTTCTGCAACGACATCTACGGCGCATTGTCGGCAACGCCGGAGACGAAGCCCCTTCTCAATGGTATCGACTGCGATCCAAAAGCGGTCTCAGATGCGGCGTCCGGGCTTTTTGCGCTGCAGTCCGGCACCAAGGTTTTTCAAGATACTTGCGTCGGCGGCGACAGGCTCGTCGAGAACAAGTCGACCGACGATTTGTTCGCCTTCGCGCGGCGGTGCCTGTCGGATAGCGCCTTGCCGAGCAACGATACCGCGGCACTTCGCTCGAAGATCAATCGCATTGAGCTGTCGCGCGATGACAAGGCGCATCGCTTCGTCGTGACGCTCAACGCGTTCCAGGATGGCAACCGGCTGGCATACCTGGCGCTTGCAATTGCGATCGGATTGGACGGTCTCATCTTCATGTCCGGACTTTTCGGCGCCAATGCCGTCCGCTCGCCGCTGTCGGATATTCCGAGTTTCAGGTCACGCTCCGGTTCTCAGCTCGAAGCGACGATCAATGCCGCGCTTGGCGCACATCCTTACGAGACGGCTTGGCAGACACTGACGGCCTTCAGGCCGATCACCAACCAGGACGGCTTTTCGGCGCTTGCCGATTTAAGCGCCATGGAGCGCTCGCAGGCGGATCGTGTGCGCATGGTGCTGACGGCCGGCGCCGACATCGGCGCGGTCGAAACCATCAGCCACGATCCTGAACGCTATCGGGTGCGCAGCGAACTTCGCGAATACCTTTCCAGCGTCGTCGATAGGCAGTTCAAGACAGATGCGTCAGCGAAGGATCGAGCGCGCCTCGATCAGCTCGTCTCGGCCGCGCTGGCTCCCCATCCGCGCGAACATTCCGAAATCGTGCTGAACACGCTGGAGCCGATCCGCGAAACGGAAGGCTTCACGTCCATGGTGACGCTGACCGACATTTCCAATGATCACGACGCGCGCATCGTGCGCCGGGTGATGAACGCGGGTTCGGCCGTCAAGGCCGTGGCGCCGGACCTCAAGATCGCGGACCGCTATTACATTCGCCCAACGCTTTACGAGACCCTTTTGACGATCAGGGCGACGGCGCCGGAATCTCGGCAATATCGGCTGGAGCGCGCACGTGCCGAGGGATTCAAGGATCAACGCGCCATCGATGGCGGAGCGCTGCACGCGATCCAGCCCGAGCTTCAATTCGAACCGCATCCCCGCGAGCTTGAGAAACCCAGGCCCGCTCTGCCGCGCATCAGTCCATTATCGGACGAGGAGCGCGCGCAGCTCATCGCGTACTATCGGGAAACTCTGCTCGAAGCCGTTCATCTCGGGTCCGATATCGTCGACAAGCGGCTGAGCCTCCCGCAATCGCGCGATGCGATATTGGAGGCTTGGAAGACGCTCAACTCGCATAGCAAGAAGAACGAGAATCTCGGTTTTCTGCTGCGTGAATTCCAGAACGATCAGGATCGCATTCTCAGCGAAGTTTTTTCGGGACTTCGGAGCGAGACCGGTGGCGACGAGCGTAAGTTGTCGCTGCTTGAAGGGGTCGACGGTCGCGTTCGTGATGACCTCCCCCTTTACATGCTGTTTCCGGAAACAGGTCTCGTCAGCTACTTGATCGAAGAGCTTGAAGCGGCTGCCCGACCGGATGACGGTCTCGTCGACGGCGAGCAACAGCTCAAGGATCAACTCAGGTCCGTGCGCGACGCGCTCGGCAGGCTGGATCTCGACAATCCCCAATCATGGGATGAAATCCGAAAACGGCTCGCCGTGCGGTCTGGAACGGATTTCCGCAATTTCTTCAATCGCCCGATCGACCGTGACGAGCCGTCGAACGACGGCGACGTTTGATCAGAGCGCGAACGGGACGACCTTTTGGCGCTGCGTGCCGAGGCCATCGATCTTGAGTTCCACGACGTCGCCGGGATTGAGGAACTCTTTCGGCTTGCGCGCCGTGCCGACGCCGGGCGGCGTTCCGGTCGTTATGATGTCGCCGGGTTCGAGGACCATGAACTCGGTGACGTAGGCGAGCAGATCCGGGATTTTGAAAATCATCGTCGCGGTCGAGCCGGTCTGCTTGCGGACTCCGTTCACGTCGAGCGACATCGCGAGATTACCGACATCTGCGATTTCATCCGGTGTCACCAGCCAAGGCCCGATCGGCCCGAACGTTTCCGCTGATTTGCCTTTCACCCACTGGCCACCACGTTTGCTCTGGAAGCTCCGCTCCGAGACGTCATTGCAGATGCAGTAGCCGGCAATGTACTTCGCCCAGTCTTTCGCTTCGACGTAGCGCGCGCGGGCGCCGATGACAAACGCGATCTCGCACTCCCAGTCCGTGTGCCGTGAATTGCGCGGGATCATCACGTCATCGTCGGGGCCGCAAATCGACGTCGTCGCCTTGTTGAAGAGGATGGGCTCGGTCGGGATCTCCTGACCCGTCTCCTTGGCGTGGTCGGCGTAGTTGAGGCCAATCGCAATGAAGTTGTGAGTGCCGGCGACTGGAGGGCCAAGGCGAACGCCTTCCGGTGCCTTCGGCAGCGATGCCGGATCGATGGCGGCAAGCTTAGCAAGCGCCGCGGGCGCCAGATGGGCACCGGACAAATCGGGAATATGCCCGGAGAGGTCACGAACGTTTCCGTTACGGTCCAGGATGCCAGGCTTTTCCGCGCCCGGTGCGCCAAATCGAACGAGCTTCATTGTTTCTGTTATTCCCCTAGGCTCGCGCCCGTCCCGCGAGTGAAGGCACGGTGGTAAGGCGCTTATATCGCCCCGTCTCTTAAACGATGCTCAGAGATGCAACAATCGCTGCGGGACGTTCTCCGACCCCCGCAAATTCGGACTTATCCGCGCAGGAAGGCACTGGCTGTCGTTTCTGAGAGAAGGTTGAAAGATCGCTGCAGGAAATTAGGTACTCCAAGCCCAGGGCTTTGCGTCGGTCTTCGATTGAACGCTGAATATTCGGCGAGCAAATCGCTTTTGGCGAAATTTTGTTTTTTTCTAATCCGCATGATGACGATTTTCATCGGGTACCGGACGAAAAAAATATTGTCCGGTGCCGATGCGCCGACCTTACGGAAAAGTATATGCGCCGTAAGAAACCGACCAACATCCTTGGAGTATCTAGCGGGGCCTAGGAAACAACACACCTAGGAAACGTGAAGGAGAAATACAGATGATTTCCAAGATTGTGCGTGGCGCGGTCCTCACCGGCGTGCTGGTTGCTTTTTCGGCTCCGATTGTCGCCAACGCCGCCGACGCGCCGAAGACGAAAGCAGAATGCAAAAAGGCGAAAGACATGAAGTGGGACAAGACCACCAAAACCTGCGTCAAGAAATAAGACTACTCCGGTTTGAGTTTCTCGAGGCGGTGCGCGAAAGCCCATCGCCTCTTTTTTTGCGCACATGGATTCCGCCTCATCACGCCGACAGTTCGCTCGATCATCGGCAGAAGATTCACGAAACTTGGGGCGCATCTTAATCGGCTTTGCTGCCTGACAGGACGCTGTCGCGTTGCTATCCTTATGCGATGATCCTTAAGGGTGGAGCAATTCATGACGGCTCGGCAACGCCTCGCTTCTGATATCTCCGGCCTAACCAAGAAGCCTCCCCTTTCGCGGCGCGACTTCATGAGCGCATCCGCAGCGGTCGCCGCGGGTTACACGCTGGCGGCGGGACCCGTGCGTGCGGCGGCAATCAAGACGGGCACCAATGGGCTTGATGCCGGCATGGCTCGTGTCAAGGTCGACGGCGGCGAGATGCCTCTGTACTTCGCGCGGCCTGCCAATCGCGCAAAGCCGCCGATCGTTTTGGTCGCAATGGAAATCTTCGGACTGCACGAGTACATCAAGGACGTGACGCGCCGCCTCGGCAAGCTCGGTGCGCTTGCTGTCGCGCCTGACTATTACTTTCGGCAGGGACAGCTCGCCAGCGTCGGCGATATCCGTAAGCTGATGCCTCTCGTGAATGCGAAGCCGGATGCAGAGCTGATCTCCGACCTCAATGCCGCCGTTCGCTGGGCCGAAGGCCAGGGAGGGGACAAGAACCGGGTCGGCATCATCGGATTTTGCCGCGGCGGGCGAACCGTCTGGGAATATTGCGTCGCGAGCGATGAGGTAAAAGCAGGTGTCGCGTTCTATGGGACGCTGATCGATCCCACCGCGCAGAAGCGGATTTGGCCGAAAAGCCCGCTAGAACTCGCGCCAGAAATGAAGGCTCCCGTGCTCGGGCTCTATGGCGCAGAAGATCAGGGTATTCCGCCGGCTCAGGTCGAACAGATGAAGGCCGCCCTTGCAGCCGCGGGAAAGACCGCCGAATTCAAAATTTACCCAGGCGCCGAGCACGGCTTCCATGCGGATTATCGTCCAAGCTACAATAAGGAAGCCGCCGAGGACGCCTGGCAGCAGGTGGCGAATTGGTTCAAGAGATGGAAAGTCCTCGACTGAGATGGCCATCCCTGCAGAATGCTCGCACCGGAAAGGGGATATCCGATGGCCGACCCTGCTGATCTTATAGAGATCGACAAGCGGATTGCCATGGTCCGCGACAACATTCGAGAGCTTGTCGAACAAGCCGCCGCCTTTTCCGGTGCGGCCGACGAAGGACTTACATCCGAACGTATCGCGCACCAGGAAGCTCAACTGGCCGCTCTATTGAAAGAGCGCGAAAGGCTTTCCGGCGACCAGTGAGGTAAGCGAAGCGGCGAGCACATCGCAAACGCCGTCGCCGCCTCACTCGGCTTATTTGCAATTTCTGCCATACCCCGAGCCTGAATCTCGCCACGGATTGAAACGACAGTTGCGACGAGCGGGATGACACATATCAGGTCCGAGTGCATATCAATGAATAATGCAAGCCGCCCCTTGCCCGCTACCCTGACCATTCCCCGTAAAGCCACTATCGAAGGCGCTCTCGACTTTCCCGGACCGCTGATCATCGAAGGCACCGTACTCGGTGACGTTCGCTGCGCGTCGGTTATCATCTCCGAGCGTGGCATTGTTGACGGCGCGGTCGTCGCCGATGCCGTCACAGTGCTTGGGGAGGTCTCGGGCGAAATATTCGCGAACCATTTGACGTTGAAAAAAGCGTCATCCGTCGCTGCGAACATTTTTCACAAGCATCTCTCGCTCGAGGATGGCTGCTATTTCGAGGGAAAATCGCGGCGTCACTCCAACCCGCTGCAGCTGGCGACGTAGCCAGTCCGCGGGCGTGGTGCGGACGGAGGGACTCGAACCCTCACGACGTTACCGTCTCAGGATTTTAAGTCCTGTGTGTCTACCGGTTCCACCACGTCCGCGCCGACGGTCCTTATGCCGGGCCAAATCCTGGAGCGCAACAGAGGGCAGGGAAAAGAATTGGGGCTGAGCTTCAGGTGCGACCTTCGCCGGAGGCGGCGGGTGCCGACTCTTTGTGCGGCATATCGTATACGCCGTGTGCCTTCTTCATCAGCGCCAAGAGTTCATCCGGTTTGTCGACGGCAAGCGAGTGCGGATACTGCGGGTCCGATCCGACCAACTTGTCCGAAACGTTTCCGTCAGAGTCGATGAAAAGCGTACGCGGAACGTAGGAGCCGTCGGGAGAGAAGGCGCCGTTCATTTCCTTTTCGGCGTCGGCATCGACAAGGATCATCACAAAGTCGCGCGACTCGGCGACGATACCCGGATCTTTGAAGACCTCCCGAAACCGTTTGCAGACCGAGCACCAAGTCGCGTGGAAAACCATGATGACCGGACGACCGGTCTGCGAGGCTTCATAAATACCGGAGCGCGCATCCCGCCAGTTGATCTCGGCGCCATTCCACTCATCGGCATGATTGGGCGTCCGTGCCAGCGCCGCCGTCGACGGAACGGCGAGCAAAAGACAAAAGACGCAGACAATCGAGCGCAGCATGCCGGACATCCCGTTTCCACTGCCAACTTGTCCCGCTTTTGGACCGCAAAGACAAGACGCAGCGAACTTGCGGTAAATTAACGTCCGTTAATTTTCTGCCTATTCAACTGCGATCGCTTTGATGGTCTTGAATCTGTTTTGATAGGCCTGAAGATGCACGTAAGCGAGTTCGAGCAATGGCGTCGCCACGCCCTGGTCGCGGCCGCGCCGAATGAGATCGCCGACGATATGATCCGACTCGATCTCGCCTCCGCGCTGAATATCGCGCAGCATCGATGCCGAGATGTTCGATTGGCGGTCCGTCAGCGTTGCCTGCGCACTCGCTTGAGCAGCGGGCTGCGGCGCGTGACCACATGCCGCCGCGACCGCCGAGCACTCGTCAAGCATGCGAGAAATAAAACGCTCGCCCCCATCGGTTCGGACAATCTCGCCCACCGGCGCACGCATGAGGCAGGTCGAACCCGCAAGAGTCGCGAGGAAGAACCACTTCTCCCACATCGTTCCGATAATGTCGTCGGAATATCGCGCGTCGAAGCCGCCGCGCTCGAGCTCTTTCTGAAGCCGCGTGGCTGCTTCTCGCTGGCCGGCAGTTCTCGGCCCCTGCGTCAGCGAACCAAAGGGACTGAGATGGCGGATTGTTCCGTCGTCGTCGAGCACCACGCTGATGTGGCATGTGCCGCCGAGCACGCGCGAAGCGCCGAATGCTTCGTCGAGATCGTTGAGGTGGCGCATGCCATTGAGCAAGGGAAGTATGAGCGTCGTGGCGCCGACAGCGGGCCGGATCGTCTCAATCGCATCTGTGAGCCCATAAGCCTTAGGACTGAGAATGACGGCATCAAAGGTATTCGAGATCTCGTCTCGCGTAATCGCCGTAACAGAAGTGGTGATATCGCCGAGATGGCTTTTGATGCTTAGACCGCCGTTTTGCAGCTGTTCGCGCCGCTTCGGCCTGACAAGAAATGTCACATCGACGCCTGCCTTGGCCAATAGGCTGCCGAAGTAGCCGCCCGTTGCGCCGGCACCGAGGATCAGGATTCGCATCGACATGGACCTCTCTTCACCATCCTGTCTACGTTCCTAGTCCGATCTATCCTTGGCTGCCAAGTTCGTAGGGTCGCATCGGTCCGCAACTGCGACGCGCCGGCATGCGGCCAGGATCTTATCCAATTCGTCATACTCTTCACTGCGCCGATCACGCACGCTCACGACATCAGCCGATTTCCGCACGCCGAGTTGTGTGGCGAGGGCTCGCGCACTCTCTTATGTGTCTGAAAGGAGCGAGGCAGAACAGCGCCTCGCACGTTCGAGAAATTGGAGTCTTCTATGATTCGTACTCTGGTACTTACTGCACTTGCGAGCGTTGGCTTCGTACTTCCAGCCATGGCCCAAACGCCCGCCTCAACTGATGCTGCGACGGGCGCTGCATTCAGCACAATACTCGATAACGCAGCGACAGGTGAGCAAGCGCGCCTGATGCTCATGCATAAGGGTTACACTCACGTCTCGGCGCTTGACCACGATCGGCCCGGCCGCTGGATCGGAACTGCGGAGAAGAATGGAAAACCCGTCACGGTCGCAGTGATCTGGCCTTACGTGCCTAAGAAGGCTGCCGTCATAGACTGATTTCGGCCGACGATCCTTCGCTCAGTCGACCCGACTCGGCGCCCCTTTCGAGCTGAAATGGGCGCCGGCTTTTTGAGCGACAGATTTGTGCTTCGCGGCGTCCGTTCGTGACGGCTAAGCCTTCTTCTCCGGCGCGACGACGCGGATCGAAAGCTCGCGCAGCTGCTTTGGCGAGACTTCGCTCGGGGCACCCATCAGCAAGTCGTTCGCCTGCTGATTCATCGGGAAGAGCGCAACCTCGCGCACCGTCTTGCCGCCAGTCAGCAGCATCACGATGCGCTCGATTCCTGCAGCCATGCCGCCATGCGGCGGTGCGCCGTACTGGAACGCGCGGAACAGTCCGCCGAAGCGCTGTTCGACGACCTCGGGTCCGAGACCCGCGATGCCGAACGCCTTGATCATCACCTCTGGCTTGTGATTGCGGATGCCGCCGGAGGCAATCTCGTAGCCATTGCAGACGATGTCGTATTGATAGGCTTTGAGCTTCAAGCGCTCTTCGTCCGTCTTCGCAGCATCAAGCGCGTCGCCGCCGCCTTGCGGCATCGAGAACGGATTGTGCGAGAAATCGATTTTCTTCTCGTCCTCGTTCCACTCGTAGAACGGAAAGTCGACGATCCAGGCGAGCGCGAACTGATCTTCCTTGATGAGCTTCAGCTCCTGGCCGACGCGGTCGCGTGCGGCGCCTGCGAACTTATAGAAGTTCGCCGGGTTGCCGGCCGTGAAGAATACGGCGTCGCCGTCCTTGAGGCCGAGCTGCGCTTTGATCGCGCCAGCGCGCTCCGGTCCGATGTTCTTCGCGACAGGTCCGGCGCCTCCGTCCTCGCCATCGCGCCAGAAGATGTAGCCGAGGCCCGGCTGGCCTTCGCCCTGCGCCCACGAATTCATGCGGTCGCAGAAGGCGCGCGAGCCACCCGTCGGCGCCGGGATCGCCCAAACGCGGACTTTCGGGTCTTTCTCGATCATGCCGGCGAAGACCTTGAAGCCCGAGCCGCGGAAATGCTCGGTCACGTCCTGCATCTCGATCGGGTTGCGAAGATCCGGTTTGTCGGAGCCGTATTTTGCAATCGCTGTGTCGTACGAAATGCGCGGCCAGCCTTTGGTCACCGGCTTGCCATTTGCAAATTCTTCGAAAAGCCCCGTGAGCACGGGCTCCATCGTCGAGAACACGTCTTCCTGCTCGACGAAGCTCATTTCAACGTCGAGCTGGTAGAACTCGCCGGGGAGACGATCGGCACGCGGATCTTCGTCGCGGAAACATGGTGCGATCTGGAAATAGCGGTCGAAACCCGACACCATCAGCAATTGCTTGTACTGCTGCGGCGCCTGCGGGAGCGCATAGAATTTGCCCGTATGAATACGGCTCGGTACGAGAAAGTCGCGCGCACCTTCGGGGCTTGAAGCCGTCAGGATCGGTGTCGGAAATTCGTTGAAACCGGCGTCGTGCATGCGCCTGCGAATGGCGCGCGTAATCTCCAGCCGCTTCATGATGATCGCGTGCAGTGTCTCGCGACGCAGGTCGAGGAAGCGATACTGCAGGCGCAAATCTTCCGGATATTCCGGTTCGCCGAAGACCGGCACGGGCAGCTCCTTGGCTGCGGAAAGCACCTCGATCTCAGTTGCGTAAAGCTCGATCTCGCCTGTCGGAAGCTCGGGGTTTACGGTACCTTCCGGCCGGTTACGGACCTTGCCGTCGACGCGTATGACCCATTCCGAACGGACCGCTTCCGCCGTCTTGAAGGCGGGACTATCGGGATCGGCGACGACCTGCGTCACGCCATAATGATCGCGCAGATCGATGAATAGTACGCCGCCGTGATCACGGACGCGGTGCACCCATCCCGAGAGCCGCACGTTCGTTCCAACGTCGGCCTTCCGAAGCGCGCCGCAGGTGTGCGAGCGATAACGATGCAACTTTGCCTCGGCCATTGCCGGAAACCCTTTGCTCGGTATGGGTGGAAATCGCCGCGGAAAAGCGCATGGGGCTGAGCGAAAGTCAAGGTTGCGCGGCGCGGGGCCGGAGTACCCCAAGGACCGGCAAGTTTCGTCGATCCGGTCATGTTATCTGGCCTTTTTGCAACCCGGAACCCAAGAACGCCGCGAATCGCGGGTCGGATCGGGCCGCGACCAAGCTGATGGCGACAACGGAAAATCGATACGCTATAGGCGTCCTTCAATGCAGACCATTACCACCACATCGGAGCTGGCCGCGCTTTGCGAAACCCTCTCCAGAAGCGACTATGTTGCCGTCGATACAGAATTTCTGCGCGAGCAGACGTTTTGGCCGTTGCTGTGCCTGATCCAGCTCGCAGGCCCGGAAGCTGAGGCGATCGTCGATCCGCTGGCGCCGGGAATCGACCTCGCGCCGTTTTACCAACTGATGGCCGACACTTCGACGGTCAAGGTCTTCCACGCGGCCCGTCAGGACATCGAAATCGTTTTTCTCAAATCCGGAGTTGTACCAACGCCGGTCTTCGACTCGCAGGTCGCGGCGATGGTCTGCGGCTTCGGCGACAGTATCAGCTACGTCAACCTCGTGAAAAAGACGACGGGCACGGACCTCGACAAAAGCTCGCGTTTTACAGACTGGAGCCGGCGGCCCCTTTCGCCGAAACAGCTCGACTATGCATTGGCCGACGTCACGTACTTGCGGGATGTTTATGTTCGTCTGCGGCAGACGCTCGATAAGACCGAGCGCACGCCGTGGCTGCAGGAAGAGATGGCGGTCCTCACAAATCCCGCCACGTACGACACGTCGCCCGAGAATGCCTGGCAGCGGCTAAAATTGCGCGTCAAAGGCCGTAAGGCGCTTGGCGTGCTGGTGGAGCTCGCGGCCTGGCGCGAACGCCTTGCCCAGTCGCTCGATGTGCCGCGCGGGCGCGTGCTGCGCGACGACGCACTCTATGATATCGCTAACCAAATGCCCGTAAGCACGGAAGCCCTTGGGCAATTGCGCACACTTTCGGACGGTTTCGCTCGCTCGCAACGGGCGAAGGATATCCTGGAAGCGGTCAAAGCCGGAGTGGCGCGCGATCCCAAAACGCTTCCGAAAATCGAGCGAAACGAGTCGTTGTCGGCCGAGGCCAGCGCGACGCTCGAGCTTTTGAAGGTGCTGCTGAAAGCGGCAGCAGCCGAGCACGGTGTCGCGCCACGCATCATTGCAAGCAGCGAAGACCTGGAACAGCTGGCCGTATCGAATGACGCGGACATTCTGGTGCTTCAAGGATGGCGCCGCGCGCTATTCGGTGAATCGGCACTGAAGCTCAAGCGGGGCGAACTAGCGTTGACGCTCGTTGGCGGTGAAGTGCGCGCCGTGCCTGCCGCGAAGTAGAGCTGAATTTTTATACGGCGATTGGCGACTCTCCTCCGGAGAGCCGGCCACCAATCGCGACTATTTGCGGCCCGGATCGTAGGCGTGCTTCTGGCGCCACTCTGAAAAAAAGTATGAAAGACTTTCGTCGATGTCGTGTGGCAGCACGATTTTGACCGTCACGAGTTGATCGCCCGCGCCGCTTCTCGTCCGAACACCCTTGCCCTTCAGGCGAAACGTCTTGCCGGAACTCGTGCCTTTCGGAATGGCCAGTTGCACGCGACCGGCGGGCGTTGGAACCTCCACGCGGCCGCCGAGCACAGCTTCATCGATGGTGATTGGAAGCTCGAAAAGAATGTCGTCGCCATCGCGTTTGAAATCAGGATGCGGGCGCACCTTGATCTCGATCAGCGCATCGCCCGCCTCCGCGCCGAGAGAACCAAGCGTGCCTTTGCCCTTGAGGCGAAGTACCTGTCCGTCGGCCACGCCTTCGGGAACCGCAAGATCGAGGACGCCACCATCGGGGAGCGTTACACGCTTCTTGGCGCCGAGAACGGCTTCGAGGAAATCGACCTCGAGGGAATAACGGAGGTCCTGTCCTCGCGACGCGAAACCAAACCCGTCGCGCCGGCCAGCGCCTACGCCGCCACCGAAAACGTCAGAAAAAATATCGGAAAAGCTGAAATCCTCGAAAGCACCGGCCTGACCACCGCGAGCTGCCTGCGGGCCCCGGCGCGCACCCGCTCCGGCATGACCCCAGAACGGCCGGCGCGGATCGCCTTTGCCGTCGATCTCACCCGCGTCGTATTGCCTGCGCTTTTCCGGGTCGCTCAGGATATCGTTGGCCGCAGTAATTTTCTTGAACCGCTCAGCGGCCGCAGCGTTACCCGGATTGACGTCCGGATGGTTCGCTTTCGCCAGTTTGCGAAAAGCCCTGCGGATGTCCTCATCGGTCGCGCGCCTTGAGACGCCCAATATGTCGTAGAGGTCTTCCGCCATGGAGGCCGTCTTCATCCTGCAAGCTTGCGCCTGCACTCTATCAGAATTTCTTGCGTCACAAGCGAGGCGTACCGCCCTTTTTACCCGCTTATTCTAATTTTTGGTTTTTTGCCGAGGAGATCCGCCAATGCGTCGAATCTGCGACGAAGTCTCTCCCCGTCAAGAGCGGCATAGGCTCGCGGAATCGTCAGGACGAGCGACGCATTCTCATAGGCCAGTGGCGTCTGGTCGATAATCCCAGCCATGCCGATCGACAGCATGTGCGCCGCTCTGATGGCGGCCCCGACGATGCGGGCCCGGCGCTGAACCCTTTTGCTGACGAGGCTTCGCAGTCGCTCGGAAAGCTGCTCGCCGTTGCCTTCTGACGTTTCATGGCGGTGGAAAACTGAAAGGGCGAGAAAAATGCGCCCCTGGTGATCCACGCCCCCAAGTCCGGCATGCGCGACCGTATTGAGGCTTTGCTCACCACGATAGTCAGGATGAGCACGCCATCCGACGTCCGACAGAAGGCAGGCCGCATGGCGAAGGCGCCGTTCATCAGCCGTCTCCTCAAGCGCGGGATCAGCGAAAATCCGATCCGTCCAACGGCAAAGCTCCCACGCGTGCTCAGCGGAGCGTGAACGCAAAGCGGCATAATCCTCGCAGAAACTGAGCAGCGGATCACGCATTTGCTCGTGCGGCGGCAACAGACCGTAAATCAGCCCCTCGCGTATGCCGAACACCGAAAACACGATCTGACGCGGCTGCATCCGCTTGACGAGCCGCTCAAGAACCAGGGCACCGAACGGCAAAACCTCGCGACGGGCGCGTGCGACGCTCGCTATGCCCGGGATATCGAGCGGCTTCTTGGCTTTGCGGAACTGCTCACAAAGATCGAGCGCTTCACGCGCCGAAAGTTTGTAGCCTTGCATCACATGCAGAGGATACCGGATCTGATCCATGTGCAGCTTTGCGAGCGAGCGCCACGTTCCGCCGACTGCATAAAAGGTTCGCCCCTCCCCGTTAGCGAGCCAGGGCAGGCTCGCCAGGGCGCTGTCTATCGGTTCGACCGCGCGCTCAATCCTGTTGCCGGTGGTGTCGATGAGGCGAAGACCGCCGAGCGGCAATGTTCCAGCTTCCTTCAGGCGATCCTTTGCGAGATCGACGAGTTCCAAGCTACCTCCGCCGAGATCGCCGGCAATGCCGTCATCGTCGACGAACCCCATCATGATGCCCTGTGCCGCGAGCCGTGCTTCCTTTTCTCCAGAGAGGATTTCGATCGGGACATCGAGGATGCGCTCGCCACGTTGGATAAAGGCAGGACCGTTCTGGGCATCACGGACGGCGGCGGTGGCGATGACCATCAAATTCTTGACGCTCAGGATGCGGGCAATCGCCTTGAAGCGCGCCAGCGCGGCCAATGCGCGCTCGACGGCCTCTTCCCCGAGGCTTCCCATCGTCGCAACGGAGCGCCCAAGGCCGCAAAGCACTTTTTCATTGAAGACCGGGGTGAGCGCGCGGACAGCTCCCTCATAAACAACAAGACGCACTGAGTTGGAGCCGATATCGATGACGCCGATAGGCTCCATTTCGGCGGTGCGTTCATTTGCACCCGAGATTTCCTTCCATCGCGTCAAGCGTGGGCCCCAGCCTCAACCCGGCTTACGGAAGCGCAGGGGGAAACTCTCTTTGAGAGACTGCCCACGGCCTGAAAGCGAAGGATTGGTCATGAAATACTTATGAGCGTTGAAGGCTTCCTCTCCCGGACCCGGTTCGATCCGAGTCGCGCTGCCATCCGGGTTGATCCGCCAGCTTTGTTGGTTGTCTCTCAAGTTCGCGACCATGATCTGGTTGAGCACTTGCTCGTGGACCGTCGGATTCTGCACCGGCGCCATGGCTTCGACACGACGGTCGAGATTGCGCGGCATCATATCGGCGGAGCTGATGTAGACGGCAGCATTGGGTGAAGGCAAGGGCCGACCGTTCGCAAAACAGTAAATGCGGGCATGCTCCAGGAAGCGTCCGACGATGCTTTTCACACGAATGTTGCTCGAAAGACCCGGTATACCCGGGCGCAAGCAGCACACGCCTCGCACGATCAGATCTATCGGAACGCCGGCGGCGCTTGCGTCATAAAGCGCCGAAATGATCTGGGCGTCGACGAGCGCATTCATTTTCCACCAGATACCGCTCGGTTTTCCGGCCTTGGCGTTACGAATCTCTTCGGCGATGTGCGTCATAATCCGATTGCGAATGCCGTGCGGGCTTGCCGCCATGCACTCAAGCTCAATCGGTTCGCCGTAGCCCGTTACGAAATTCAAAATGCGGGTGATGTCCCGCGCGATCATCGGATCCGTCGTGAAAAGCGAAAGATCGGTGTAAACGCGCGCCGTCTGCGGGTGGTAGTTGCCGGTGCCGATATGACAATATGTCGTCAGCTCGCTGCCTTCGCGCCGGACGATCAATCCTAGCTTGGCGTGCGTCTTAAGTTCCGTAAAACCATAAACGACATGGACGCCGGCGCTTTCGAGATCGCGCGCCCAGCGGATGTTCGCGGCTTCGTCGAAACGCGCCTTCAACTCGACCACAGCGGTGACTGATTTTCCGGCCTCGACCGCCTCTTTCAGCGCCTGGATAATCGGGCTATCGCGTGACGTTCTGTAGAGCGTCCACTTGATCGCCATTACGTTCGGGTCGGCGACGGCCTGACGCAAGTACTGAACGACGACATCAAAGCTCTCATAAGGGTGATGGACGACGATGTCTTTCTTGCGCACGGCAGCAAAGCAATCGCCGCTGAACTCGCGAATGCGCTCGGGAAATCGGATCGTAAACGGCTTGAATATCAGATCGGGACGATCGCCGATGATCAGCTGCGACGTATCGGCAAGCGCAAGGATGCCGTCTTTCACGAAGACGCTTTCCTCGCGCACTTCGAGTTCTTCGATAACAAATTTCTGCATGCGCTCCGGCATGCGCGCCTCGATTTCGAGGCGGATCACGTTGCCGCGCCGGCGGCGCTTCAGCTGGCTCTCGTAGGAGCGAACGAGGTCTTCGGCCTCCTCCTGCAGTTCGATATCGCTATCGCGCAAGACGCGGAATGCGCCTTGGCTCTTGATGTCGAAGCCCGAAAATAGCTCGCCGATGAAAAGACCGATGGCGCTTTCGAGCCGAACGAAGCGAATATCCTTGGGCTTTGCGGGATTGGCTTCGAGACGAATAAAGCGTTCGAGCTGCCCTGGAATCGGGATCAGACCGTTCATGGCCTTGCCGTCAGACGGCCGGACCAGTTCCACGACGATCGTCATCGCCTTGTTCGGAACGAACGGGAAAGGATGTGCGGGATCTGCCGCGATCGGCGTCAGTATCGGGAAGATGCGGGATAGAAAGAGCTGCTCGAGCCAGGCCTTTTCAGAACCGGACAGCTCTTCGGCCTGCAAGACAGAGATCCCAGATTGGGCGAGCTCCGTTTTAATCACCTGCCAAAGAGCCTGCTCCTCGGCAACGAGCTTGGCCGCGAATTTATTGATGGAGGCGAGCTGCTGCATCGGTGTCATGCCGTCTTGAGACAGCGTCGTGATGCCAGCGCGTACCTGGCCGTACACGCCAGCCGCGCGGACCATGTAGAACTCGTCGAGGTTCGCAGCAGCGATCGACAAAAACCGCAGACGTTCGAGCAACGGATGTTGCGTGTTGGCAGCTTCCTCGACAACGCGACGATTGAATTGCAGCCAGGACAGCTCGCGATTGTAGAAGCGGTCGGGTCCTTGAGGGACCTCTTGGATAGCCACCTTTGCAACGCTTCTGCTTTTTGCCGTAGCCATGGTCGGGAAGCACTCCGAATTCGGCCGAAGGTTTGAGATGTGGTTTACATCTAAATTGCGAATCCGTCGCAAAACAAGCGCCGGATCGCCTAGTATCCGAGAGTATCAAGCGCCCCGGCCGCAATCGTCCGGGTGACGCGCCGCTGAAGTACGAGGGCCTGCCGATCCGCTTCGGCGACGAACCGTTCCGCTGCCAACATCGAGCGTTCCATGCGAACGAGAACATAGTCAACAATATGGGGTTCGACGCTCAATTGCCGATCGGCAAAGAGTTTGACGAGAACTGCCCGTAGAAGAGCGTCGTCAGGCGCCTCGATCGACGCCAGCGGCAGAGCCTTGAGCCGCGAATGAAGGTCCGGGAGCGCAATCTTGAGGTCGCCTGGCGCGGTGTCGGTCGTCAATAAGACCTGCAGGCGTTGCTCGCGAACCAGATTGAGCAAGTGGAATAACGCCGCTTCGTCGGAAAGCGTCTCAATATTCTCGATTATGACAGCTCCCGCCGAGGCGACGGCCGGGACGCTTTCACGGGCCAGCGAAGACGCGCTGTAGGCCGTAGCCGCAGCCCGCAGTTGCCAGACGTTCGCGAGATGCGTTTTGCCGCTGCCTTTCGGTCCGACGAGAATTGCCGCGCTGATGGGCCAATCCGGCCACCTGTCGATGAGCGCGACCGCGGCCGCGTTCGAGTCCGAGACGAGAAAGTCCTCAAGCCCCATCGCGGCACGATGCGGCAGTTCGAAGACGAGTTGCTCCGGCATGGTCGGCATTTCGGTATCGATACTTTATGCTTCAGCGCTGTCGCGGCCTTTGTAGACCGAAGACGCAAGATACGTTTTGAGCGCGAAGCGTACGAGCACGCCGATTGCGGCAGAAACCGGCACGGCGACGAGAAGCCCCAGAAATCCGAACAGATAGCTGAAGGTCAGCAACGCAAAGATCAGCCAGACCGGATGTAAGCCGACCTCTGCGCCGATGATGTTGGGCGACAGAACGGCCGACTCGAGCGCCTGGCCGACAAGCATGACGGCCAGGACGATCAGAATCGGCAGGGTGTCGGGCCAGAACTGCAGGACGGCAAGACCGACCGCCGTGAACGTACCGAGCGTCCAGCCGACGACCGGAATGAACGCCGCGAACCCGGTGAACAATCCGACGAGCAGCCCGTATTCAAGCCCGGCCAAGCTCAACGCCACCGCATAGAACAACGCAAGGATAAGACATACGGCGCCCTGTCCGCGAATGAAGGCGGATATACGCTGGTTGATTTCGACCGCGAGCGCGCGCAATTGGTCGGCGTTATCCCGCGGCAGCCACGAGTCGACCTTGGCGATGATCTTCGGCCAATCCTTCAGCGTATAAAAAAAGACGATCGGCGTAATCAGAACGAACGAGACGAAATTGAAAGCGGCCGCACCCTGGTTCCAGATGCTCTGTGCGACGCCAGCCAACAGTGATGGCATCGAGGAGGCAAATGCATCCAGCGCGGAGCGCACTGTATTTTCCGCCTGCGGATAGCGTGGCCCCAGGTAGTCGCGGGCGCTCGCCTCGACCATCAGCTTGATACGATCGATCTGCCGGGGGGCCGCTTCGACAAGGTCTGCTGCCTGCTGCACGAGAATCGGAACGAGGAAGAGCAAAGCGAGGACGATCAAAAACGCCACCAATCCAAGAAGGAGAATAGAGGACATCCAGCGCGGAAGTCCGACACCACGGAGCAGGTCAACGACGGGATTGAAGAAGTAGGCGAGCACGAGACCAATCACGAACGGCAACAGAACCGGCGCGAGCAATTGTGCGAGGTAAGCAAACACGACGGCCGTCACGATCCAGAACAGGGCATGCCGCTCGATCTGCATGGCCTTCTATCTCCTCCAAGCGGGCGGCACGGAAAATGGCATTAAGCCCTAGATGTTAGGTCTTGGGATCTGTCGTTTCAGAATACGTCATGTGCCGCAGCCAGATCCGCAGATAGGCCGCGAGCGAGGCGACCGTTGTTGCCGCCGTGAGCAGGATCAATAGCTGGACCGGTCCGCGGAGGTTCAAAAGAAAAGCTTCGTCGGCCAGCACAGTGCCGGCGAGAACGATCTGTACGACAGTGTTCATCTTACTGACGGCCAGCGGCTTCATCGGGGTCGGATGATCGAGCAGCCATGACAGAACCACGGCAATGACGATCAGAACGTCGCGGGAGACCACGAGAATGACGAGCCATGACGGCAACCGTCCGGTGACACCCAGGGCGATGAATATGCAAACGATCAGCAGCTTGTCAGCAAGGGGATCGAGGTAAGCTCCGAGTTCGGTTTCCCAGCCGAAACGCTTGGCTAAAAACCCGTCGACGGCATCGGAAATTCCAGCGATGACAAACGCGAGAAATGCCGGCTGCAACTCTCCCGAGAGCAGCAGCCAGAAAACGACAGGCACGAGGATCACCCGACCAAGCGTAATAAGATTAGGTATGCTCACGCCGAATTTGATCCTGTGCTCGGGGCCACCCCACGTACGGGTGCGCAGCTCTTTCAGGAGCGCGCGAACCTACCTAGCCTTTCGAGGTTCATCTCGTCGAGCACATCTGCCAACCTGATGCAAAAAAACCGCGTGCGCGAGGCTTTTTCGATCCAGTCGAGAGAGTATGAATATCAATAACTTGGCCTAAGGACCCAACCCGTCTCTGTATTTACGAATCTGAGGCCGCGCGCGCCCAGCGTGTTTGCGAGACCACGAATCCCGCCAGCAAATTTCAAAGTGATGTTAGCATCGTGGTCCGACACGGACAGGATGTTGAGGCCATCGATGCCGGGCGTATCGAGTAATTGCGTGCGAATCTGATCCCATTGTCCGGGGCTGGAGAACTGGGCCACGAACGTCACGTCCTCGCCGGCGCCACCAGTCGAGGCTTCCCAGACCGGGACGTCGCCAGCGATCTGGCGATTATCCTCGGACTTCAACTCCTTCCACCGGCCTTCGAGCACACCGAGCGCCACGACTGCTGCGAGTTGCGATGCATAATCCAGATCGCCGTCCGAAATTCGATAGGTGCGCTTCAACAGGATCGTGCCCACCGTATCGCGGCCTGCCAGCGTCACAGTCATCTTCTTGGCTGCAAGGTCAGGCTCAGCGACGGCCATGATGATCAGCTTGGTACCGTAGGCTTCGTTCAACGCGCGCAGGCCTGCATCATCGCCAGCAAGAAGGCTCGCAACAGTACCGGAATGAATATCAGGCTTCAGGTCGGCGATCTTGACTGGCGTGATCGTGTGATCGAGATCGAGCCCGGTCCATGCACGGCGCCAGATACCTGTGTCGTTAGTTGCGGTTGCAGGGTCGCCTTGAAGCGACGCCGTTACGACCGTTACCGGCGCGGCCTGCTCGTCGACAAAAGGGATGCCCTGGCGCGACAGAATCGAACGCACGCCATCCGGCTGAAATGCGAAATCGAGGCTCGCGATATAAGCCGTCGCCGAGTTGCGCTCCGAACGCACGGTAACGCCGGATATGAGGTCTGCAGCCTTCACACCGGAAATGCGCGTGAGTTGCTTGTAGGCAGTCACCGGCACGATGCGCTTCAGGAGTGAGCGGAAGGATGCCTGCTGGCCGTCGGCAAGCGCCTGCTGCTTGGCAGCCACGGCATTGTCGGCCGATGCCTCGACAGGATAGTTGGCGACCGTATAAGCCGCATCGGAACCGGCTGCGAGTGCAGCCCGGCCAGTCAAAGCCGAAGCGATTGCCAAGAAGGTTAAAGCAATTGCCAAGTAGAGACCGGCGCGCACTGCATTTCCCTTCGTCGTGTATATCCCGGCCCGAATGGCCTCATCCGTGGGAGGCTTCGTTGCCCTCATTCGTCTGGGCTGCTACGACCCCCATGACGTGTTGGCAATGGGGCAAAAGTGAGTTTAACGACAAGTCACGCTCCCTTCGCCCACAAAGATGCAGAGACCCCTGTCTCTCTCTATCTTTTTCATGAGGATCGATGTCGTCGACCACAGATAAATCGCAGAAGCCGATGACCTACGCCGATGCCGGTGTCGACATCGATGCCGGCAACGCGCTTGTCGCCGCGATCAAACCGCTTGCCAAAGCCACGAGCCGGGCGGGCGCCGATGTCGACCTCGGAGGTTTCGGCGGCCTGTTCGATTTGAAGCGGGCCGGTTTTCGCGATCCGATTTTGGTTGCCGCCAACGATGGCGTCGGAACCAAGCTTAAGATCGCAATCGACAGCGGCCAGCATTCGACAATCGGCATCGATCTCGTTGCAATGTGCGTCAACGACCTCGTCGTGCAGGGCGCAGAGCCCTTATTCTTTCTTGATTACTTCGCGGTCGGGAAGCTCGACACAAACGTTGCGCGTGACGTGATTGCGGGAATTGCCGACGGTTGCAAGCAAGCAGGTTGCGCGCTGATCGGCGGCGAAACTGCCGAGATGCCGGGCATGTATAAGGCAGGCGACTATGACCTCGCGGGCTTCTCGGTCGGTGCGGTCGAGCGCGGCGAAATCCTGCCGCGTGCCGATATTGCGCCAGGCGACGTTCTGATCGGTCTCAAGTCATCCGGTGTTCATTCCAACGGCTATAGTCTCGTCCGCAAGCTCGCCGAACGCGCCAAGATCGGCTGGAGCGCCGCGGCGCCGTTCGCAGACGGCAAAACGCTCGCCGAAGCGCTGCTGGCGCCGACGCGCATCTACGTTAAACCGCTGCTCAACGCGATCCGCGCGACGGGCGGGTCAGGCCCAGATGGCGCAATCAAAGCTTTGTCTCACATCACCGGCGGCGGATTATCCGAAAATCTGCCGCGCGTCATGCCGACGGATGCTGCCGCACGCATCGACCTCTCGACCTTCGAGGCACCGGGCGTTTTCGGCTGGCTTGCAAAGGAAGGACATCTCAACGACGCAGAGATACTTCGTACATTCAACTGCGGCATCGGCATGATAGTCGTCGCCGCCAAGGTGCGCGCCGACGAAGTCATCGCGGCGCTCAAATCTGCTGGGGAAGAGCCCATCGTGATCGGGGATATCATTCCACCGACGGGCGAAAAATCAGAAGCCAAAGGCAAGGGCGAAGCCTGGGCCGTGAAGTACGACGGGCGGCTTCGGTTCGGCTGACTGTGAGACTCGGCGAACCGCTGCTCGGCCTTGAGTTACTTCACGCTAAGGCAGCGAGAATACGGTGAGCGAGCCCCCGGTGCTCGTGTACGACGAGAGGCTGGCAAATCCTCCGACGGCGCCAGAGCCGTCTTCGGGGTCCCTCAGTCCGGCTGCGAGACCGATTCCTGCCCAACCTCCAACGCCCGAGTACACCGCCACGTACTGCTTGCCGCCGCGCATGTACGTCATCGCGTTGCCGACGATGCCGGACGGGGTCTTGAATTTGAACAGCTCCTTGCCGTCCTTCTGATCGACGGCTTTGAAATAGCCCTCGAGCGTGCCGTAAAAGGCCACTCCGCCTGCGGTCGTCAGCGCGCCCGACCACACCGAAAAGCGCTCGGGCTTCGACCAGACTATTTTACCTTTCGCGCCATCCCACGCGATGAAATTGCCGAGGTCCGGCGTATCCGGAGCCGGATACATTGTGAGCGTCGCGCCCACGTAAGGCTGCCCAGCGGTGTACCTGACCTTGAACGGCTCATAGTCCATGCAGACGTGATTGGTCGGCACGTAGAACAGGCCGGTCAGCTTCGAATAGGATGCAGGCTGCTGGTTCTTGGCGCCGAGCGAAGATGGACAAATGCCTTTGGTGGCGTCGTCAACGCCGGTTTTGAAAGGCTCATATTTTTCGACGAGCTTAGGCCGGCCATACGTTGGGCTCGACTTGTCCATGTCGATTCCGGACGCCCAGTTGACAGTCGGATCGAATTTCTCCGCGACAAGAAGTTCGCCTGTTACACGATCCCAGGTGTAGCCGAATCCGTTGCGGTCGAAATGCGTGGCTGTCTTGCGCATCACGCCATTGATCTCGAGGTCCGCAAGGATCGGCTCGTTGATGCCGTCGTAGTCCCACTGGTCGAACGGCGTCATCTGATAGACCCACTTCGCAACGCCCGTATCGACATCGCGGGCAAACATCGTCATTGCCCATTTCTGATCGATAGGCTTGCTATCCGGACCTGAACGCTGCACCGGATTCCAGGTCGAAGGATTGCCGGTGCCGTAGTAAATCAGATTGAATTCGGGATCGTAGGCCATGTAGCCCCATGTCGGTCCCCCGCCGATTTTCCACTGATCGCCGTTCCAGCTATTGAGCGATGAATTTTCGCCGACTGGCTTGCCGAGCGACGTGGTCTTCTCAGGATCGACCAGGATGTCGGAATCGGGCCCCATCGAATAGGCGCGCCAGACCTTGTTGCCCGAATTCATATCGTAGGCCGTGAGGTAGCAGCGCACGCCAAACTCGCCACCGGATACGCCGACAATGACTTTGTCCTTCGCGATAAGCGGGGCGCCCGTTCCGGTGGCGCCCAGTTTCGGATCGCCGTCAACGACCTTCCACAATTCCTTGCCCGTCTTCGCATCGAGCGCGATGAGCGATGTGTCGGCGGTGTGCAGCAGGATTTTGCCTTCGGCATATTGGACGCCGCGACTGACGGTATCGCAGCACATCACAGAGATGACGGTTGGGTCCTGCTTCGGCTCGTACTTCCAGATGATCTTCTGCTCGTCGTTGAGATCGAGCGCCATCACGGTGTTCGGGAAAGGCGTGTGAACGTACATCACATTGCCGATCACGAGCGGGGCGCCCTCATGGCCACGGAGCACGCCGGTCGAGAATGTCCAGGCGACCTTGAGGTCGCCGACGTTGGCGGTCGTGATTTGATCGAGCTTGGAATATCGCGTGCCGGCATAGTCGCCGGACTGAATGGCCCAATTTGCAGGATCGCGTGAAACTTGAATGACATTCTGATTTGCGAGTGCTGGCGTCGAAAGTGCCAGTATTGCAACCGCGCGTGCACCCCATCTCCAACCGATCATCCCACTCTCCGTGCCTGATTTCGCGCACGCCGTGACAGCTGCGGCGATTGCTTTGCGAAGCTATCGTGCGGCCGCCAAGTCAATAAAAAATTCGAGGATTGCTCCACATTGCCGCAAGCTCGCGCGAACCTCGTCTTTACGGGGACGGCGTGGAATGCGCGCCTTTAGCCTGCCACCGAATTGAAAAATTCTTCGCGTAGCGTCCGCGTCGAAGCAACCTTCCCCCGGAGGTTTCAGATGACGGCATATACTTCCACTTCGAATCTTATGGTCGGAGAGCTTATCGAGATTAAGTATCGCGTGTCCCGTTTGGCGATCAACGGTTCAACCCCGGATTTCGTGGACCGATGGATCACGGCTCAAATCGTTCATAACGATAACGATGCACCGCCAATGGCACGACTTGTCGACGGCCAGTTGACTGACATTCGCGCTTATATGACGTGGCGAAGAGTGCCCGGCATGGAGGCAACCTCCGTAGGTTCCCTTCGGGGTTAACCGGTCTTTATCAAAACTGCGGCGGACCGGGCTTTGCGCCGCCGCTGTCATACAAACGAAAAAGGCGGGCGTCACAAGCAAGGCATTCGGATAGAGATTCGGAACAGCCTTTGCTGAAGCGCCGCCAATTCTATTGGCCCTCATCTAGGGCACTTGGCCAGAAGCCGGGTTGGTCCGTCAGGCCCGCTCCGAACACAGTTTCCGTGCGCATTGCGTCCAGCGGCGGAGCCGAACGATGCGCATTCTGATCGCTACCGACGCTTGGCGGCCGCAAATCAACGGCGTCGTCCGGACATATGAAAACCTGCGGCACGCGCTGGAAGCGTCAGGCCACCAGGTTACCGTCCTTTCGCCATCGGATTTCATGACACTGCCCTGTCCAGGGTATCGCGAAATCCGGCTGGCGCTGCCCAACATGGCGTTAATTTCCGAGCACGTTCTGCGAAGCGGCATCGAGCACATTCACATTGCGACGGAAGGGCCGATCGGGTGGGCGGCGCGAGCGATATGCTTGCGCTACGGCGTTCGCTTCACGACATCCTTTCACACGCGCTTTCCCGAGTATCTCGAAGCGTATATCGGCTTGCCTGCTTCCATCAGCTATCGCGTTCAACGACGCTTTCATAGCCGCAGCATCGGAACGTTCGTTGCAACGCCATCGCTCAAAAGCGAATTGGAGCGACGCGGCTTCGAACGCCTGATGCTTTGGGCTCGCGGCGTCGATACCGCTCTATTTCGTCCCATGCCTGCCGGAGCGAACAAGCGCTGCGCGCCGACGTTCCTTTACGTCGGACGGGTTTCGCGCGAAAAGAATGTCGAGGCATTCCTCAATCTCGGTCTGCCTGGAAGAAAAGTGGTCGTAGGCGACGGACCTTTGCTGCCTCTGCTGCGCACGCAATATCCAACCGTCGATTTCAAAGGCGCAAAGACGGGCGACGCGCTTGCGGCTGAATATTCGGCCGCGGACGTCTTTGTCTTTCCCAGCCGGACCGATACCTTCGGTCTCGTCCTGCTGGAAGCCATGGCGGCGGGCGTGCCGATCGCCGCACATCCCGTGATGGGACCGATCGACATCGTAACGCCGGGCGTCACCGGCATATTGTCCGACGATCTTCGAGTCGCGGCCTTGCTGGCGCTCGAACTCGATCCGCTCCAGGTTCGTGCCGAAGCGATGAAACACGATTGGTCGAGCGTCGCCGAAATTTTCGTCGACAATATTTATCGGGCGCGCGGAGCCGCAAGACCCTTGGGACGTTCGGTTAAAACCAAAGGTAAATCGCCCCAAATCAAACAGAGTCCGAAGCCGGTAGCTTAGGGCTTATAGTCCAGCCCTCGCTCTTTCGACACTGGGTGTGCTAAGCCGCATCTATGACGCTCAGAAAAATTCGTACCGCCATTCTGATCTCGGGCCGCGGCTCGAACATGCAGGCGCTCGTCGAGGCCGCACAGGCCGAGGATTATCCCGCCGAAATCGTGCTGATCGCTTCCAATCGACCGGACGCGCCTGGCCTTGAATGGGCAAACGCTCGCGGACTACCGACCTTGGCGGTTGATCACAAGAATTATGCAACGCGGGAAGCATTCGAAGACGCCATGCAGACGGCGCTTGAGGCTGCCCGGACCGAGCTCGTTGCACTCGCAGGTTTCATGCGGTTGATGAGTCCGGCTTTTGTCGAGCGATGGAGAGACCGGATGATCAACATCCATCCTTCGCTCTTGCCGAGCTTCAAAGGGTTGCATACGCATGAACGCGTCTTGGCGGCGGGAGTGAAAATCACGGGCTGCACGGTCCATTTCGTCCGGGCGGAGATGGATGAGGGGCCGATCATCGGTCAGGCCGCCGTCCCCGTGCTGAGTGGTGACGATCCGGCCACACTCGCCGCGCGCGTCCTTGCCGCAGAGCACCGGCTTTACCCAGCAGCGTTAAAGCTTGTGGCTTCTGGACGTATTCGCCGCGAGGGCGAAAAAATTGTTATATCTCAAGATATTAATTCAAGCTCTCCGATTTATTCACCAAGTCTTTGAAGTGGAAAACTACTTTCTGCTTACCTTGTGCTGGCCGTCGCATGGACAGCTCCCCCCCGAAGCGTGGTATTTTTTAGTTGCCCGAAGAGGGATATCCGGGAAATTGAAGTACCGACCCGACGTTTAGCTGGTTGTTCGAACGCGCCTAGCGGCTGCGCTCCAGGGCTAGGGTTCGCTGCTCCGAAATGGAGGCATCAAAATGGAAACGACACCCAGCCACACCATTGGGCTTGGCGAGGAGTCGAGTATCTGGTTCAAGCTCACGCCATTGCTGCGGGGCGATCCGGAAAATCCCATGCGCATCCTCATGCAGATGATGGATCGCTATGGATCGGTTTTGCCGGTCAACATGGCGCACCAGCGCGTCGTTCTCATTTCCGAGCCCGAGTACTTCAAGCATGTGCTGGTTACGAAGGTCGACAATTACGTCAAATACTTCGACGGGCTGAAGCCGATCTTTGGCAGATCGATGATCACCAACGACGGCGTGCTCTGGCAGAAGATTCGCATGCCGCAGCAGCCGGCGTTCCATCCCGATATGTTTGCCGAGTACATCCCCTACTTCCTCAAGGCGATCGAGTCGAAAATGGCGCTTTGGGCCGATCTCGCGAAAAGCGGCGAGACGGTCGAAATGGTCGAGCAGACTTGGACGCTCGCAGCGGACATGATCTGCAAGGCGTTGTTCGACCGCGATATGCCGTTCAATCCTCATGTCGTGTTCAAGTGCGTGAAGACCTACACCGACGTGATGAACCATCGCGACATTCGCCTGCGTAAGCAGGCGGGCGAAGTTTTCGAGATGTCGGAAGAAAATGCAGCGAAAGCGATGCAGGTTTGGGGAAGCGTGCCTCCGGCCGTCATCGGCGCCGATCCTCGCGAGGAGCGCGAGCGTACGCTCCTGAAGATGATCCAGGCTGCCGTTGAAGATCCGTCAATTCCGGAATTCGACGCGGCGCAGGCGATTGACGAACTCAAGCAATATCTCTGGGCCGGCACTGAAACGACGGCCCTCACGCTAGCCTGGGCGCTTTACGAAACGTCGCGGCGCCCTGAGGCTGTCGAACGCATCCGCCGCGAGGGGCAAGAGGTTTATGGCGACCGCGAGCCGACTGCGGCAGATTACTCAGGTCTCGCGTATACGCGTGCCGTCATTCAGGAGACGATGCGGATCTATCCGCCGATCTGGGGCTTGATCCGTGTTGCTGTTGGCGAAGACGAGATCGGCGGCGTCAAGATCAATCCAGGTGATCGCGTCACGCTCTTCGCTTATGCCGCCCATCACAATCCGAAGTTCTGGCCTGAGCCGGAAACCTTTCAGCCTGAGCGCTGGATGGCGGGCAATGCGAAAAAGCACGTCAAATACAGCTACATCCCATTCGGCGGCGGCAGGCGGTCTTGCATCGGCGGCGCGATGAGCCAAGTGGAAAATACATTGGCTTTGTCGCGGCTGCTTCGACGGTTCCGGCCTGAATATGTTGGAGCCGACCCTGTGCGGCTCAATGCAACGGTAACGCTGACGCCGAAGGGCGGGCTGCCCTTCAAGATCCGAGAGCTGAGCTGACCTGATCTACACGAGGCGTTTTGCCAATCCGACAGGATTGTCGGGGCCGCCTTTCCCGATACCGCCGAGCCCGCTCACCAAAAGGTGATGGCCCGAATACCCGCGTATCCTGGGCATGCGCGGCGTTATCCACTGCTTATTCCGCACCGCATCATCAACAATGCGTCATGGAAATACTCAGAGAAATTTAAACCGGGTTGTAGAGGGCTCGCACGTGCGAGAGTGGCGGGTATCCGGTGCCGGTTAATGCTGTCATAGTCTCGGCACGTTAGGCATTTAGTAAGGGATTCAGAGCGTCACTCAGCTTGTAAATACCTATTGTGTGTGAATTCCAACTCCAGGAGACCCCCGGCCATGGAGTCCGTGAAAACCACAGTTCTTGGTAAACCCGTGTTCCTGCTCACGGGAGCCAGATCGCGCAAAACGAAATCCAAAGGCAAGTTCTCGAACACGCTTGAAGTCGAAGCGCCAGAAAAGCTGATTGAAACTGCACGCCGCAATCCCGACGCGGTTGCCTTCGGGTTCGTCGCGGGCAGTTGGGTCGCGGCCGCCTAAGCGCCGGATTACCGTCCGGCTTGTCGAGGTGCTTAACCTCCTACACCCCGTGGAAAGCTGGGCGAAGCGCCCGAGGGCCGACCGACGCGTACACCGGCGGCCCTTGTGGCGATCGACGTCAGAAAAAACACCTCCGTCAGCCGACAGAGACAACGGGACCGAACGGAAGATCGGTGATGCCTGGATTGATACCAAAACCGGTCAACAGCGCGTTCACCTGACCTCGATGATGCGTCTGATGATTGAAGAGATGGACGACGAGCAACGCCCTCGATGCGCTCACCTCCCGCCCCGCACTCCCTGAAAACCATTTAAGATCGCCCGTGAGCGCCGAGGCATCGAGACCGTCGGCCCAGCCTTGGATATGAGCGTCGAAGCGTTGGCGCTCGCGGGCGAGCGCGTTCCACTCCTCGAATTGTACCAACCCCTCAGGTATCGTTCGCGCGACAGGCTGCGGAGCAGCGCCAAAGCGCATCAGCCACATCTGATCGGCCCACAGGATGTGGTTCAGCGTGGCATGGATCGACCCGAAAAACGCTCCCCGATTTTCCTTCCGCTGTGCATCGCTCAGGTTCGCCGCCGCGTCGTAGACGTTCAGATTCTGCCACGTGTTATAGCGGGCCATCGTCTGAACATAAGCAGCGGAAATCATTGCTCGCTCATCGCATCGGAGGTGGGCGGCACTTTGTTCAGCGCCGCCCACACGTTTGCCTTTGAATTGCTCAGCCGACGATCTCGTCGAGGCGGAAGTTCAGCGCGATTTCGCGATCTGCGGCTGCAGGGCTGTCGGACCCATGGGTCGAGTTCGCACCCTTCGATTCGGCGAAAAGCTTGCGAACCGTTCCCTCGGCGGCTTCCTTGGGATCGGTGGCTCCCATAACCTCGCGGTACTTTGCGATTGCGTTCTCGCCTTCGAGAACCTGCAAAACGATAGGCCCGGACGTCATAAAATCCACGAGTTCGCCGTAAAATGGCCGCGCCTTGTGTTCTTCATAGAATTTCTCGGCCTGCGCACGGGTCCAGCGCACGCGCTTCTGAGCCACGATGCGCAAGCCGGCGGCTTCGATTACGGCATTGATCTTGCCGGTAAGATTGCGGCGCGTTGCGTCCGGCTTAATGATAGAGAACGTGCGTTCAACGGCCATAAGTCTGCCTCGCTTTGCGGTTTCCTGAGAGTTCGGCGGGCTTATAACTGCGGGGGTTCACAGCGGCAAGCGCGCGACGGCGGTCGAGTTGAAGCAGTCAGTTGCACGTCGCACAAAATTTGGCAGGTTCACCGTATAATCGCCCGATTGACGCGCGCAACTGCCTGTGAACAGTGTGGCCGGGGGGAACGCTCGGTCTCTATTGGAACGGGTCTTGAGACCCGCGTGTGCGAAGAAACGAGCATGACCGGACAAGCCGAAGACATTCAGTGGTATATTGCACGGGATGGCAAACAGCACGGTCCCTTGACCGATGTTGAGCTGCGCACGTTCATCGCGCACAATTACCTTCGTCAAACCGACCTCATCTGGCGCCCCGGCATGTCTGAATGGCAGGCCGCTCCTGCCGTTTTCCCGGCAGCCTTTCACGGCGGCAGCGAGCAGCCACAAGCAGCACCGCAAGCTCAGCGCACAGCTCCTGCTCAAACGTACGCCGCTCAATCGACAGCACCTGCGCAGTATGCTGCTCATTCTGATTTTGAAGGCGGCGAGACGCGGCCTCAACGCGGTAACCTCATCAAGCGTCTTGCCATCGCCGGTGTCGCCCTGACTGTGGTCGGCGGAGGTGCGTTCGCACTCGCGACGTATCGTGGCCCGCTGATGGAGATGGTTTCCGGGACATCGGACTCGGCGAGTACCGACCAACCGCCTGTCGTTGCGGCACCGGATGATACGAAGGTCGCCGAGGCAGCCGCACCCGCGCAAACAGACGCTGCATCCTCTTCAAATGTGGTGCCGTCGGAACCAGCGCCACCGCCAGCCACCAGCGATGTCATTCCGCCGGCTGCGCCGTCGGGACCTCAGCAGACTGCCGAAAGCCAGCCGCAGGCGCCGCAAAGCCCGCAGGCCAATGATCCGCAAACGACGACGACAGCTTCCGTTTCGAAACTTGGCGGGACGACTGTTGCGCCACAACCTCCGACAGACATGCAGGTTGCTGCCGTCGAACAGCAACCGCCTCAGCCTCCGGCGCCACCTTCCGTCGATGGCTCGACACTCGACACTCGGCTACAGAAAGTGCCGGTTTGGGAACTCATAAAAAAGGAATATCCGGATTGGTACACGTCGCAGATTTCTACGGCCAACAAGATGGTGGCCGACAAGAAATCCGACAACGAAGTCGCGATGCTGCTCGCTCAGGGGCTTGTAAATCTCAGACGGCAGAATGCCGATAAGGCCCTCGCCGCCAGCTCCGAAAAACTGCAGGCCATCGCCGTGGCATTCCTTCAGCATCTGAAGTCGCTCCGTGCGCAGAGCGTTAGCGCCTGCTTCGGATTCATTTCGAAGGGCGAGACGAGCCCCGCTGTCGTTCAAATGATGGAACATCCAGAGACGGCGACGGCACTCAATGCGCAGGCTGACGCCATCTTTGAGGCAATTTCCGAGGGCGGCAAAAGCCCCGTCAAGCACGACTCCGCCGTCAAGAGCGACTATGATGTGCTGATCAAAGAACTCGCCAAACTCGGCTGGAAAGAAGACGATCTGCAGGTCTTCTCGAATCCGAAGCTCCTGGCCAAACGCGAGCCGGAACAAGTCTGCAAGATGGTCCAGGAATGGTTCGTTGCGCACCTCGCCGTGCAGGACAAGGCCATCCGCGACCGCCTGCTCTATGAGACGCTTAAACCCGTCGTATCGGGCTGACGCGCGTGCTTTACGCGGCGATAAAAGTTCTACTGACAGCAGTTCTCGTGGTCGCGATTTCGGAAGTGGCAAAGCGGTCCAGTGCACTCGGCGGTATCATCGCCTCGTTGCCGTTGACATCGCTTCTGGCGTTCATCTGGCTCTATGGAGAGACCGGCGATACCTCCAAGATCGCCCATCTCTCGTCGAGCATCTTCTGGTACGTCCTCCCATCGCTGGTTCTGTTCGTCGTGTTGCCGCTCCTCCTGGGGCGCGGCGTCGGATTCTGGCCGAGCCTACTCATTGCCTCTGCCGCGACGTTTGTGGCCTATCTCTTGATGACGGCCGCGCTTGCGCGCTTCGGCATCACCCTCTGAGGCGTGACAGGCGCTGACGGACAGGCTATCCGCTCGTTCCATGCTGCATATCAACGACCTGACCTATCGGATCGAAGGACGGCCAATCCTCGAACAAGCGACTGTGGCGATCCCCTCCGGTCACAAGGTTGGTCTTGTCGGGCGCAACGGTGCCGGTAAGACGACCCTGCTGCGCCTCTTGAAAGGCGAGATCGCGCCCGACGATGGGTCAATCTTGATCCCGCGGAACGCGCGCCTCGGACATGTCGCCCAGGAAGCGCCGGGCGGCGACAACAGCCTGATAGACTGGGTGCTTGCTTCCGATACCGAACGCGCCAGCCTGCTCGCAGAAGCCGAACATGCAACCGATCCGCAGCGGATCGCGGAAATTCAGATGCGACTAACGGACTTCGACGCGCACTCGGCTCCGTCGCGCGCCGCACGCATCCTGTCGGGGCTCGGTTTCGACGATGAGGCTCAGCAACGTGCCTGCCGCGAATTCTCAGGTGGTTGGCGCATGCGGGTCGCGCTCGGTGCGATTCTGTTTCTGAAGCCTGATATTGTGCTGCTCGACGAGCCTACGAACTATCTCGATCTCGAAGGTACGCTCTGGCTCGAGAACCATCTCAAGACGTATCCGCATACCGTTCTGATCGTCAGCCACGACCGCGATCTGCTCAACCGTGCGGTCGGCTCGATCCTGCATCTCGATCGCGGCAAGCTCACGTTGTACGCGGGTGGCTACGACGACTTCGAGGAAACGCGGCGCGAAAAGCAGCGCCTCGAAATGAAGCTCAAAAAGAAGCAGGACGAGCAACGCCGCCATCTGCAAGCATTCATCGACCGTTTCAAAGCCAAAGCCAGCAAGGCGGCGCAGGCGCAAAGCCGCGTCAAAGCTCTCGCCAAAATGCAGCCTATCGCGGCGCAGGTCGACGACCGTGTCGTACCGTTCCGCTTTCCCGACCCGCAAAAGGTGATCGCGAGCCCGCTGCTCAGAATCGAGAAGGCGAGCGCAGGTTACGATGCCGCCGCGCCCGTTCTGACCGGCCTGGATCTGCGCATCGACAACGATGATCGCATTGC
Source organism: Hyphomicrobium denitrificans 1NES1 (assembly GCF_000230975.2). Taxonomy (NCBI): domain Bacteria; kingdom Pseudomonadati; phylum Pseudomonadota; class Alphaproteobacteria; order Hyphomicrobiales; family Hyphomicrobiaceae; genus Hyphomicrobium; species Hyphomicrobium denitrificans. The sequence goes on from NC_021172.1 coordinate 3,038,411, forward strand.
GCTGCTCGGTCAGAACGGCAATGGCAAGTCGACACTTGCCAAGCTGATCGCGAGCAGGCTGGCTCCGCTTTCCGGCAACGTCTTCGGCGCGCAAAAGGTCGAGGTTGGATATTTCGCGCAGCATCAGCTCGATGATCTGCTGCCCAATGCAACGCCCTACGATTACATGCTGAAATTGATGCCTGAGGCGACGGAAGCGCAACGGCGAACGCGACTCGGCACGTTCGGCTTCAGCGCCGACAAGGCTGATACTCAGTGCGGAAAGCTTTCGGGTGGGGAGAAAGCACGGCTGCTACTCGCGATAACAGCTTTCCACGGTCCGCACGTCCTGATCCTCGACGAGCCGACGAACCACCTCGACGTCGACAGTCGCGAAGCGCTCGTCCATGCGCTGATGGAATACAACGGCGCCGTGATCCTGATTAGCCACGATCGGCATTTGATCGAAGCGACAGCCGACCGGCTTTGGCTGGTGCGCAACGGGACCGTAAAATCCTACGACGGCGATATGGAGAGCTATCGCGCCCTGCTGCTTGAAGAACGCGGAGCGCGGTCAGCGGAGCGGCGCGAGGACCGCAACAACGGCGACACCAAATCCTCACGCACCGATCAGCGGCGTGCTGCCGCCGAGCGCCGCGCAGAACTCGCCCCGCTTAAAAATGCGATGGTCGCGGCAGAACAGCATGTCGAAAAACTATCGAAAGAGATCGCAGCACTCGACTCGCTGCTCGCCGATCCGGCGCTTTACGCGACAGATCCCACACGCGTCCAAAACGCGGCGCAGCAACGCGGACAATTCAGCAAGCAGCTTACTGAGGCCGAAGAAGCTTGGCTGGAGGCAATTGAAGCCTATGAGGAGGCTTCTGCCACATCCGACGCCTAAGCCGCGCATACCGAAATTCCTTGGAGTCGCGGGCCGCGAGCGCGTGCCGGTCTGATTCGTCGCAACGTTCGCGTCTGGAAGATCGTCATTCGGGAACCCATTTTGTGAATACGACGTTAGTAAGGTGCAGGGCAAGTGCCCCCGCTTACCTGCGCAACGGGTTTCAATCATGAAACAGGAATTCATCTATCACGCTCTGGCACCCCGCAATTCCCCGGTTCGGCCCACACGCGCCCACACTGCAGTCGCGACGGTGGCTGTAAAAGAATATATCGCTTATCTCGCGACGCTCTCGATCGCCGTAGCGATCGCGATCATCACATTCGCTTATGCCGCTAACATCACAGTCAAGTGGCTCGACGCCGTCGCCAAGCCAGGCTTCCTGGCACAATCTCAGATTGTCGCGACGCAGCCTGCAAAACTCGCGATGCTTCCCGCTGCGAAGCCGTTCAGGGCGGCGAACTAAGGTTTACCCAGCCATACGAACTGCCCCTTCTTTAGATTGAAGACCGCACACAGTCGCTGTATCGGTTTCTGATTTTGAAATTTCTCATCGGAAGCCGGTCGCGCATGAGTGCGGTTCACGAGGTTCGCCGGACTAGATCTTTCGCGAAGGCTCTTCCATGAGCCTTGTAAGCTCGCATATTGGCGAGGTTTTTCTTGCATTCCTGAAGCTCGGTCTGACGTCCTTCGGCGGGCCCGTCGCGCATCTTGGATATTTCCGGCAAGAGTTCGTCGAACGGCGCAAATGGCTCGACGAAGCGTCCTACGCCGACATCGTCGCGCTCTGCCAGTTTCTTCCTGGTCCAGCGTCGAGCCAAGTCGGACTAGCGATCGGTCTTTCGCGCGCGGGATATGCAGGCGCGCTGGCGGCGTGGACAGCCTTCACCCTGCCGTCCGCATTCGCATTGGTGCTTTTCGCATACGGCATTTCTACCAGCGGAGTTCCGCTAGACTCAGGCTGGTTGCATGGATTGAAAGTGGCCGCCGTAGCCGTAGTCGCGCTCGCCATTCTCGGGATGGCACGGACGTTGACGCCCGACCGTCAAAGAGCGGCACTTGCCATCGTTGCGATGGCTATTTCATTCGCTGTTCCTTCGTCCATTGGCCAAATCGCGGCGATCATTTTTGGCGGCCTAGCCGGAGTCGCACTCCTCCGCGAGGGCATCGCCTCGTCCGGCGGCGATCACCTATCATTATCGGTGAGCCGCACCAGCGGCATCATATCTTTGATCGTTTTCGGAGCACTGTTGATCGGTCTGCCGATGCTAGCGGCGGTTAGCCAAGCTGAAGATATTCGCCTGTTCGACAAGTTTTTCCGGGTCGGCTCGCTTGTGTTCGGTGGCGGCCACGTCGTGCTGCCCCTGCTTCAATTCGAAGTCGTATCTCCGGGATGGGTGAGCAACGATGCATTTCTCGCGGGCTATGGCGCAGCGCAGGCCGTGCCCGGGCCTCTTTTCACGTTCGCCGCTTATCTTGGTGCCGTTATCGGCGGTACGCGCACTGCTGTTTTCTGCTTAGTTGCGATCTTTCTGCCGTCGTTTTTGCTCATCGTCGGTACGCTGCCGTTCTGGCAGGACTTGAGACGTCGCGCGATGGCGCAGGCGCTTCTGCGCGGCGTGAACGCGTCTGTCGTGGGCCTGCTGCTTGCCGCGTTTTACAATCCTGTCTGGCTTTCCGGAATATTGACGAAAGGCGATTTTGCGCTCGCAGCTGCGGATTTCGTGCTGCTCTATCTTTGGAAAGCTCCGCCGTGGCTTGTCGTGGTGTTGAGCGCCATCGGCGGACAACTTCTTGCGACGTTTGCCGTGTGAGAGAACAGCCGCACGTCGACAGGTATCAGCCGCTGATTTTTGAGAAGTCGGCGACGGTTTGCGTCGCGGCGCGGATTTCGGACAACAGCCGCAGACGGTTTTCACGAATCTTCGGATCGTCCGCATTGACCAGAATTTTATCAAAGAACGCGTCGACCGGCGCTCGGAGTTCCGACAGCGCACGCATGGCGCCAGCGAAATTCTCGACGTTGATCGCGGCGACAGTGTCCTCCTTCGTCGCTTCGATAGCAGCGGCGAGAGCCGTTTCCTCCGTTTCCGTGATCAGCTTCAGGTCGTAAGGACCGGCGTAGGATTTCTTGTCCTTCTTTTCCTCAATCGCGAGAATGTTCGCGGCGCGCTTGACGCCCGCGAGCAGGTTGGCGCCGTCGTCCGTTTTCAGGAATGCATCGAGGGCTTCGACGCGGCGGACGATCAGCGCGAGGTCATCCTGGCCGCCGAGCGCGAATACGGCATCGATCAGGTCGTGGCGTTTGCCCTGGTCGCGCAGGAAGACTTTCAGGCGGTCGGCGAAGAAGGAGAGGAGGTCGTCGGCTACAGAGACTGCTTGAGTAAATTTCTTAGGCCAAGACTCTCCAAAAATGCTCTTAAGGATGAGCTTTTCTTCGAGAGATGAGAATTCGCTCTCCTTTCTAAGTTCAGCGGGCAGGGCATGCAACGCTTCAGCGTCTTTTGCAAATTTTCGATCACCCTTGCCTTCGAGAACGAGGATCGCATGGTCTCTAATTCGTTTGAATAGCGGAAGCCTAAGATCATTCTCCAGCACGATGCGGATCACACCCAATGCGGCACGGCGGAGCTGGTAGGGATCGCCGGAGCCGGTCGGCTTTTCGCCGATGGCCCAGAAGCCGACGAGCGTGTCGAGCTTATCGGCCAGCGCGACGGCAACTGCAACGGCGTCACCTTGATCCTCGCGCGGAACCGTATCGGTCGGACCTTTCGGCTTGTAGTGCTGCTCGATGGCGCGGGCGATCTCTGGCTTGGTGCCGGCGTGCTCAGCGTAGTACCGGCCCATCAGACCCTGAAGCTCGGGGAATTCCCCGACCATCTCCGACACGAGATCGGCTTTCGCCAGTTCCGCGGCGCGGCGCGCATCCTCGGGTGGCGCATCGCAGGCGCCCGCAAGCTCCGCAGCGAGCTCCTTGATACGATCGACACGATCTTTCTGGCTCCCGAGCTTTTCGTGGAACGTGATGCCGGAGAGCTTGTCCACCATCTCGCTCAAGGGGTGCTTCAGATCCTGCTGCCAGAAGAACCTGGCATCGGACAACCGCGCGCGGATGACCTTCTCGTTGCCGGAGATTATTTCGGCGCCGCCATCCTTCGCGACGAGATTGGCAACGAGGAGAAACTTGTTCGCGAGCTTCTTCGAACGCGGCTCGCGCAGAGAGAAGCACTTCTGGTGCGTCTTCATCGAGGTCGTCAGGACCTCGGCCGGCACTTCGAGAAACGCCTTGTCGAACGATCCCATCAGCACGATGGGCCATTCGGTCAGCCCGGCGTTCTCGGCAAGCAGCGTGTCGTCTTCGATCAGTTCGAGCTTTGCTTCCTTGGCGAGCGCATGAGCCTGCTCCGAGATGGCGGCGGCGCGCTTTGCGGGATCGAGCATCACGTGATGCGCAGCGAGCTTTGCTTCATAATCCGAGAAATTCTTGACCTTGAACGGGCCGGGGCCGAGGAAGCGGTGACCATACGTCTCGCTGCCCGCCTCAAGTCTAGCGATCTCGAACGGCACGACCTTGCCGTCGAGCAAACACAGCACCGACTGCAGCGGGCGCACCCACTGGAACGATGACGATCCCCAGCGCATCGACTTCGGCCAGGGGAATTTCGCTGCAACTTCGACAACCGTTTCGGCGATGATCTCCGCGGCGGCGCGGCCGGGCTTCTCGATCTTCGCGACGTAGAAATCGCCTTTCTTTTCGTCCTTGACGACAGTTGCGTCGCCGATTGCCGCGAGCCCTGCCGACTTCAGAAAGCCTTGCACCGCTTGCTCAGGCGCGCCGACGCGCGGACCTTTCTTTTCCTCGGAAATGGGGGGTGACTTCGCAGGGACACCCTCAACCGCGAGCGTTAAACGGCGCGGCGTCGCAAAGCCACGCGCTTCGCCAACCTCAAGGCCACGCGCTTTGAGACCATCAACAATGAGACGCTTCAAATCACCAGACGCGCGCGACTGCATGCGCGCGGGGATTTCTTCCGACAGAAGCTCAAGCAGCAATTCGGACATTCAGATCAATCTCGTGGGGATGCGGCCTTGATGCCTTCGCCCCGTGACCCAGCATCACGGGGCGAAGGCTGATCATTAAGGCGTCGTCGCGGGCGGTGACTGCGACGGCGCGGGTTCAGTCTGATTTGTATTAGCCGGAGGCGTCGGAGCCGGAGCCGGTGTCGTCTCTTGAGCAGGCGGCGTTTCCGGCGCAGGCGTTGCTGGCTCCGCTGCTGGCGGGTTTGCGGGCGGCGTCTCGGTCGTGGCCGGTTGCTCCGCGGGCGGCGAAGCCGGCGCCATTGCCGGACCCGCGGCGGGTTCGGCTTCGTGCGCCCTATTCTTCAATACGCCCTCGGGCAGCACTGTACGCACTTTGTGCCCGAAGTCGCGCACGGCGCCAGTCGTTTCGAGATAGCCGAGACCCACCGCCAGAAGGGCCACGAAGAACGCGAAAATCCAAGGCAGTCGCCGCAGAATGAAAAAACCGATAATGAGCAGCGGAACTGCCGCCGCAACAAGACCGAGTACCGTATTGTTGACTTCGATCACGCGCGTCCTCCTTCGGTTTTGAGCCACGCGGCGCAACAGGCTTTCGCCAGATCGCGAACGCGCAGGATATAGCTCTGACGCTCCGTGACTGAAATCACGCCGCGTGCATCGAGCAGGTTGAAGATGTGGCTCGCTTTGATGCACTGATCGTAGGCGGGGAGCGCGAGCAGGTGCTCTCCGTTCGTTGCACCCTTCTCGAGCAGCGCCTTGCACTCGGCCTCTGCGTCCTTGAAGTGGCGAAATAGCGTCTCGGTGTCTGCGTACTCGAAATTGTAGCGCGAATATTCGCGCTCGGCTTGCAGGAATACATCGCCATAAGTCAGACGTTTATCGTCGTCGCGGCCGTTGAAGTTGAGGTCAAAGACACGATCAACTCCCTGAACGTACATGGCGAGCCGTTCGAGTCCGTAGGTGATCTCGCTTGCAACGGGATTGCAATCGAAGCCTCCGACCTGTTGGAAGTAGGTGAACTGGGAGACTTCCATGCCGTTGCACCACACTTCCCAGCCGAGACCCCAGGCGCCGAGCGTCGGACTTTCCCAGTCGTCCTCGACGAAGCGAATATCGTTCAACGCCGTGTCGATGCCGATAGCATCGAGACTCGCGAGATAGAGTTCCTGAATGTTCGCAGGCGATGGCTTCATGATGACCTGGAACTGATAGTAGTGCTGCAGCCGGTTCGGGTTCTCGCCATAGCGCCCGTCCTTGGGGCGCCGAGACGGCTGAACGTAAGCCGCGGACCAGGGCTTCGGACCGAGGGCACGCAGCGTGGTCGCCGGGTGAAAGGTCCCGGCACCGACTTCCATGTCGTAGGGCTGGAGTATGGCGCAGCCTTGGTTGCTCCAGAAGGTCTGCAGCGTCAGGATAAGGTCTTGGAAGGCTTGCCTGGGGCGCAGCGCGGAAGGTCGTGCGGCCTTCGTCGAGACCGTCGTCGTTGACATCGTTGGGGCTCTTTCCGGCTCAAGTCGCGGCGCAATATACGCGCTAACGGTGTCTTGTCACGCCTCAATAGGCCGTTTTTGCTCGCCTTTTAGCCGAACACTTTGACTAGGACGGCCTCGCGCCACAATTCCCGCGCCCAACCGAAGGAATTCAACGCTCCCGTTTGGGGCTCGGCCGGTAGACGCCTGCATCTTCGTCCCATTCGAGTTTGCCAAGATCGCGCGCCGGAGCCGTGGCGCGGCGCATCCCGTTCGCCTGCTTGCGACCGGACGACTTCGAACCTTCGAGAAGATTCGAAACGATCCTATAGCCGGCAATTCCCGCGGCCCCGATAAGTGCGAGGAACATGACTGGCGGCATTCAATGCCCTCCAGAGCTAAATCACAGGCCGAAACGCGACCAGAGCGTGCGTGCCTCCACAGCCGACACCAGATCGTCGGCAAATGCAAGAGCCGGCGGGTGGACGCTCATCGCGCCGGGCGACCGTCTCAGCCGTCCCAGCAGCCCTGGTTTTTCCGCTTCGATGACTTTGAGGCGAATTTTTTCGCCAAATATATCCTGCATTTTCGAACGAATGTCGGCAATGCCGTCGACGAGGCCGAACTCCACCGCCCTTGCCGCCGACCAGAAGGCCCCCGAGAATAGTTCGGCGTCCGGTGCCTTGAGTTTTCCGAGGCGCCGCTCCTTGACGAGGCCGATGAAAATGTCGTGCACGTCCTGCTGAATAGCCTTGAGGCGGGCCACGTCGTCGGGGTCTTCGGGAAGGAATGGGTCGAGTTGGTTCTTGTTGGTACCCGCCGAATAGACGCGGCGCTCAACCCCGATTTTTTCCAGCAAGTCAACGAATCCGAAGCTGCGCGAGACCACACCGATCGACCCGATGATCGAGGAGGGATCGGCGTAGATTTCATCTCCCGCGATAGCGAGGAAATAGCCGCCCGAGGCCGCAACATCCTCGCAGAAAACATAGACCCGTTTTTTCTGTTCGGCCGCCATTTGCCGGATACGCTTGAACAGAAGGTTCGACTGCACAGGAGAACCGCCGGGCGAATTCACGATTACGGCGACGGCCGGCAGCTTCGAGGCCGAGAACGCCTTCTCGATCGCATTCGCATAAGCTGCGAGCGTCAGACCGGGCCTCAGCGGGGTCGCCATACCGATCGGCCCATGGAAGCGCAGAACGGGCACGAAAGGTCGACGCGAAAATGGCCACATAGAGACAGGCTCCTGCACGACGTCAGCTCTCAATAGAACGCCACGGGTCTATTGCAAACGCGTTCAGGCGTCAGCAGCGATCAACCTCGGTATTGCGGGGGAAGGGGAGCCCCGTGGCGAAATATCGCTTCGATCTCGGGGACAAAGCGCTGTTCGGGTGTGTGCAGCACCAAGCCGGGCCTCATGTAGAGGGGCGCACGGCTGCCTTTGATGCCATCAACGATGACGCGAATGGCCGGCTCCCCGGCGTACGCGTAAATCGGCAGCACACCGATCGATCCAAAGCGGCCTTCGAATGTTTCGAGGATGCGCGATAGGGCTTCGGCCTTGTGGATCATCGCGGCACGTCCTCCAGGTGCCGCCATACGGCACATGAACCGCGCCCAGATTTCCAGCCGGTCCTCGGACATCTGGTGTGAGACGGCCTTCAATGGACTTTCGGCGACCGTACTTCGTCGCTCGTCGTGATAGGGAGGATTGGCGAGCACGACCGGGAATGACTCGGATTTGATCCTGGCTCCTTCGAGCGCCGCCGTGGCGCGCGCGATATCGGTCTCAACGACTGAGACACGATCGGACACGGCATTCCGGTGAACATTGTCCCGGGCCAATGCAGCCAGGCAGGGATCGCGCTCAAGCAGAACGGCGCGCGCGGACGGACATCGTTGTGCTACGCAGAGCCCTATCACGCCGACACCCGCGCCGACGTCGAGAACCGGCCCGGCAGCAAGCGTTTCAGGGGCCATCAATGCCGCCAACAGAACGGCATCGGTTCCGGCCCGGTAACCATTCTTAGGTTGCCGGATCGCCAGCGCGCCGCCCAGGAAGAGATCATCCGTCGTCGGCACGACCGTTCGTCCGGCCGCCTCAAAGGCGTTCATTTTCAATTATCCACTGACTAAGACCCGCATCTTTCAACACGCGACTTGCGCGGGACCAGTGCTCGTCCGCTACAACCACCCGTCGCGGAAATGCGCCGATTGACCCTTCCATCAGACTGATATTTCGATCAAATACCACCGCTTCGATACCCTGATCGGCAAGCAGGGCCTCGATGTAGCTGATGAGGACAAGGTCGTTCGTCATAACCAGTTCGCGCATATCGCCACTCGACGAAAGACAGACCGGGTCGGGACGCGGGGCCGCGGCGCGGCCTCGCCATTTCCGCTATATGTTAGCATGCCAGCATTAGAATGGGGACCAACTTGGGCCGTGTCATACCACTGGAAGATCCTCGCGAGACGGGCCAGAAGCTGGAACCGCTTCTCGAACTGGTCGCTGACGACCTCGAGGCCATTAACCGCATAATCCTCGACAAAGCGGTTTCCGATGTCGAGATGATCCCGGAACTCGCGCATCACCTGATCGACAGCGGCGGCAAGCGGCTGCGGCCCATGCTGGCGCTCGCATGCGCGAAGTTATGCGGCTACACAGGAAACGGTCATGTCCGCACGGCATCGGCCGTCGAGTTCATGCATACTGCGACGCTGCTGCACGACGACGTCGTCGACGAGAGCGCGACGCGGCGAGGTCGCAAGACAGCGAGGATGATCTGGGGCAACCAGGCGAGTGTGCTCGTCGGCGATTTCCTGCTCGGGCAAGCGTTCAAGATGTTCGTCGACGTCGGCTCGCTGCCGGTGCTGCGCATCATGTCGAACGCCGCCGCGACCATCGCGGAAGGGGAAGTGATGCAACTCGCCGCGGCCAAGAACACGTCGACGACCGAAGATGACTATCTGGCTATCATTAACGCCAAGACGGCAGCGCTGTTCTCGGCGGCCGCGGAATCCGGCGCAGCTCTGACCCAGCGCCCCCCGGAAGAGCAATCGGCGCTTCGATCCTATGGAAAGAACCTCGGACTCGCATTCCAGCTCGTCGATGACGCGCTCGATTATGCGGGCGACAGCTCGCGTCTTGGCAAATCGGTGGGCGACGATTTCCGAGAAGGCAAAATCACGCTGCCAGTCATCCTGTCGTTTCGTCGTGGTTCTTCCGAAGAGCGTCAGTTCTGGAATCGGACAATTGCCGACGGCGACATTAGCGACGGCGATCTCGAGCAAGCCATTGGCTTGATGCGCAAGCACAAGGCGATAGAGGCGACGTTCGAGCGGGCCCGTTCTTACGGTGCGATTGCGCGAGACGCGCTCGCGATTTTTCCGGACAGCCGCGAGAAGGATGCCCTTGAGCAAGTCATTGCCTTCTGCATCGGCCGCTCGCATTAGCCGAGCCGTGTCGGCCTGATCCACCAGCTTGGTTGGCGGAGCCGGAGCGCCAATGCGCCTGCCTCCGCTTCACTTCTGGTCTTAAACAGCGTGAAGCAGGTCGGTCCTGCGCCCGAGAGTTGCGAAAGAAGGCCGTTTTCAAGTCGCCTCAGATCAGCGAGCACTGTGCCGATTATGGGAAGCAATCTCAGGGCAGGCGCTTCCAAGTCGTTGCCGCGAGCCTTCGCGTAGGCAATGACATCGTCTATGCGTGAAAAGCGGGGTGTCGGCTCCTTCGAAGGCGTACCGGCGAGAGTTGCCGCGCCTAACGACGCAAAAACCTGAGATGTCTTGTTCGCGGGCACGCCGGCGAGCGGATTGACGAGTACCGCATAAAGATCGTGTGGCAGAGCGACCTCGTCCAGCGTTTCTCCGACTCCCGTCATCATGACTGGCCGCGCTCGAATGCAGACGGGCACGTCCGCGCCCAGCACGCGCGCCATCGTCAAGAGATCAGGCTCAGAGACTTCCGGGTAGGCGGACGAGAGAAGCCGCAGCGTCGCGGCGGCGTCTGCCGATCCGCCGCCGATGCCACTTGCCACGGGTAGATTTTTCACCAGCGACAGCCGATTTGGCGCCGCGCCCGGCACCTTCTCAGCGAAGGCCGCGATGGCACTATCGACGAGATTGCTTCCGGAGATATCGCCTGCGAACGGCCCTGTTATTTCAACACCTGACAACGATCCAGACGCAAGCTCGACGACATCGCCGACGTCCTGGGCGAATGCGACGAGGCTACGAAGCTCGTGATAGCCGTCCGAGCGCCGTCCCAAGATTTCCAGCGTGAGATTGATCTTGGCTGGTGCAAATTCCGATTTGAGCATGAGGCTATTTCAACAAGATTGCCGACACATGAAAACGGGCGCTACTGCGCCCGTTCGTATTTCGCCGACTGAAGCAGGTGACGGCCGCTATTCCACGGCACGACCGCTCGGGGCGGCTTTGTTTTCGCTGCGCCGGCGCGAAGAATCAATGCTCTGCACCTGTCTCGTCTTCTCAACGTTCTTGGCCTGAGCCTTGGTATCGAGACCGCGTTCGATTTTCGTTTTAATCTTGTCGACGTCCTCGGGCTCCGGATTGAGCGATAGAGCCTGGTTCCACTGGAAGCGCGCTTCACGCTCGCGTCCGACCTTCCAGAACGCGTCGCCCAGATGATCGTTCAAAGTGGGATCCTCCGGCTTGATCTCGACGGCACGCTCCAGGAAGCGGACGGCTTCCTTGTAATTGCCTTGTTTGTAGTGAGCCCAGCCGAGACTATCGACGATGTAGCCATCATCGGGCTTCAACTGTACGGCCTTCTCGATCAGCCGCATCCCTTCCTTGAGGTTCTTTCCTTGATCGACCCAGGAGTAACCGAGGTAGTTCAGCACCAGCGGCTGATCGGGGGCAAGCGCCAACGCCTTCTTGAGATCGGCTTCGGCAGCAGGCCAATTTTTCAAACGCTCATAGGACGTTCCGCGCGCGTAATAGTAGCCCCAATAGCGCGGATCGTGTTTGCCTAATGCAGCGATTGCGCGCGTGAAATACTTGATCGACTCGGCATACTCCTTGCGCGCCCTCAGAATGTTGCCTAGCGCTTCCAGCGGACGGACATCCTTCGGGTCCTTGGCCGCCAGCCGTTCGAGGATTGCTTTCGCCTCGTCGACGCGGTCGAGCGAATTGAGATTGAACGCCTTGCGGATGTCGATCGCACTTTGCAGCGGCGTTCCCTGCGGAATTTTATCGTAGGTTGCGATGGCGTCTTCGTAGCGCTTGGCTGACTCTTGCGCATTGGCCAGCGCCGCCAGCGCAAAGGCGTGGTCCGGCTTCACGTCCAGCGCAAGCTGCAGATAGATCGTGCCGAGGCTAACGCCGCCTTCTCCAGTCAGCGCTTCGCCCAATCCATAGAAGAGTTCCGCCATGCCTTCCGACGGCGTTGCGATCAGCAGCGGTGTCTTCTCGCGTTTGTTGATGCGCTCCAGCATCTCCTTGGCGAGAGGATGGGGATCACCTTGCGTCTTCGAAAGCTGCTCACGCATGATCTGCTTTGCAAGCTTGAAATCGCCATAGTGGGCAGCGTGCTGCGCGTAGGCCAAGGCGGTGCGCAGCGTGCGGCTGTCCTGACGGAACATCTTTTCAAAGGTGGTATTAGCGATCGCCTTGCGTCCGGCGATATCCGCCATCAACGCGCGGTGATAGCGCAAGTAGAACTGTGCCCAGTCGGGTTGCTTGGGAAGATCGACGGCCTTCAACGCACCGTCCGCGTCTCCAGCAGCGAGAAGCGTCCAACCGAGTGCGATCGAACTCGTCAGCTCGCCGATCGGATTTTCGGACGCCGCTTTAAAATGGTCTTCAGCCTTCGCGTAGTCCGCAGCCTTGAATGAGGTCACACCCAGCAGGAACTGAGACATGCGGTGCGACTCGCGCGTGCTGGCGAGCTTTTCAGCGAGCGGAACAGCCTTTGGCCAATTTCCCGACATCGTCTCCATCTGGAAGGCCTGCTCAAGCAGGACTTCGTTCGACGGATCGCGCTCCAGCGCGCGGCCATAAAAGTCTGCCGCGTCCTTCGTGTCCTGGGCTGCACGCGCGAAACGGCCGGCAAGGTAATTGCCGAGCGCCGACGTCGTGATACCGTCTTGGCCGGGGTCCTGATCTTGAGAGCGGGCTGGCGCTTGGCTGAAGAACCCAGCGATCGTCAAGGCGACGGCGCCCAGTCCCACGCTCAGCACACGTCCGAGGGATCCCCGCATTGAAATTTCCTCTTGTTACGGAGCCGCACCGATTCCGAAGAACCGAACCTAGCAAACCTGATACGCCCTTGGCGACACGCTTTAGGTGAAAAATAAGAAATGAGCAGGTGATGACTTGCGGCCGCTCACTGCCTTATTTCCGGCTCGAGTTCACTGGTCACGCAAGCCGATGACGCCCTCAGCCCACATTTGGCGGGGCACCTAGCGCTTTACATTCCGGCATAATTGGGACCACCACCGCCTTCCGGGCATACCCAGTTGATATTCTGGCTCGGGTCTTTGATGTCACATGTTTTGCAATGGACGCAGTTCTGCGCGTTAATCTGAAATCTTGGATCGCCTTTATCATCACGAACGACTTCATAAACGGCGGCAGGACAATAGCGCTGAGCAGGCTCGGCGTAGAGCGGCAAATTCACGGCAATCGGAATTGTGGGATCGAGCAGCTTCAAATGAACGGGCTGGTCTTCCTCGTGGTTGGTGCCCGAAAATGAGACATTCGTTAGCCGGTCGAACGTGAGCTTTCCGTCCGGCTTGGGATAGGTGATCGGCTTGAAATCAGCCGCCTTGCCGGTAGCAGCGGCATCGGTCTTGCCGTGCTTCAACGTGTACCCAAGACCGACACCTGAAATGAGTGTGTTGAGCCAAAGATCAACACCGCCAAGCATGACGCCGACGACCGTTCCGAATTTCGACCAATAGGGCTTCATATTGCGGACGCGCTTCAGATCGCGCGCAATGTCGCCGCTTCGGACATCGGCTTCGTAGGCGGTCAGCTTGTCGTGCTGGCGGCCCGCCGCAACGGCGTCGAATGCAGCATCGGCCGCCGCAATACCGGAGAGCATGGCGTTGTGACTGCCCTTGATGCGCGGCAAGTTCACCATTCCGGCGGCGCATCCTAGAAGCGCACCACCAGGGAAAACGAGATCGGGCATCGACTGCCATCCGCCCTCGGTGATGGCACGGGCGCCGTAGCCGATGCGTTTGCCGCCTTCAAAAACTCCGCGAATGGCGGGATGCGCCTTGAAGCGCTGAAACTCTTCGTAAGGCGAGAGATACGGATTTGCGTAGTTGAGATGAACAACAAACCCAACGGAGACTAGGTTGTCTCCGTAATGATAGAGGAACGAGCCGCCGCCCGTGCTGTTGTTGAGCGGCCATCCGAAGGTGTGCTGAACGTAGCCCGGACGATGTTTCTCCGGCGCGACCTGCCACAGCTCCTTGAGGCCGATGCCGAATTTCTGCGGCTCGTGTCCCTTTCCGAGATCGAAGTGCCGGATCAGTCCTTTCGACAAAGAACCGCGGGCGCCTTCCGCAACGAGCGTGTACTTGGCGCGCAATTCCATGCCACGGACGAAAGAATCTTTCGGTTCGCCATCGCGCCCGACGCCCATGTCGCCCGTGGCAATGCCGACGACTGCGCCATCCGCATCGTAGAGAATTTCTGCGGCGGCAAATCCCGGATAGATTTCGACGCCGAGTTCTGCCGCCTGCTCGCCAAGCCATTTGCAGAGCGATCCGAGGCTTACGATGTAGTTGCCGTGATTTTTCATCAGCGGCGGCATCGGCCAGCTCGGAAGACGAATATCTCCCTCCGGTCCGAGCACGAGGAACACGTCTTCCGTGACGGGCGTCTCGACGGGAGCACCGCGCTCTTTCCAGTCAGGAATCAAGCGGTTCAGGCCAATCGGATCTATGACGGCACCCGAGAGGATATGGGCTCCGACCTCGGACCCCTTTTCGACGACGACGACCGAAATTTCGGAGCCGGCCGCGGCAGCTTTCTGCTTGAGGCGAATGGCTGCGGCGAGACCGGCGGGGCCAGCGCCGACGATCACGACGTCGAATTCCATTGCCTCGCGCGGGGGCAAACCCGTTTCCTCCGCGGTCATCGTCATTTTGTTCCCATTTTTTGAAAAACCATCGATTTCGATTAGGTCGCCGATATGGATGCGTCAAGTTGAGCGGGCGGCCTGCCACCAGCGGCGCGCCGCCGCGTGCATCCGCCGAACAATACCTCTATCCTGATGCCGATGACCAAACAGGCTTCCCGAGAGGAAATGCTTGCGCTGCTCGATTGGTTTCAAGCCATGGGGGCGGACGCCGCTGTGGATGAAGCGAGCCGCGACTGGCTGGCACGCGGCTCGACGCCGCCCGGCGCGGACTACGCTTGGCCTCGCCGGGACGATGCGCCCGCGCCTCCGCAACCGGAAAGCGCGCAATCGCGGCGAATACTGGCACAAAGCCAGACATCGGAGATAGAGCGCGCCAGGGCTGCGACACCGCTCGGCGCGAGCGAAGCCGAGATCGGTGCCCGGCGCATTGCCCGACAAGCCGGATCACTTGAAGCTCTGGAAGCCGCGCTCAAAGACTTCAACGGCTGCGGCCTCAAGGCGACGGCGACGAAGCTCTGCTTTTATCGCGGCGCACCGGCGGCGGACCTTATGATCGTCGGCGAAGCTCCTGGGCGCGATGAAGATTTGGCGGGCAAGCCATTCGTCGGCAGGGCGGGCCAGTTGCTCGACAAGATGCTCGCCGCGATCGGACTCAGCGAATCTGACGTCCACATCACCAATATCGTGTACTGGCGACCGCCCGGCAATCGCACGCCGACACCGCAGGAAGCGCTCGCCTGCCGGCCTTTCCTCGAACGTCAGATCGAGCTTGTCACCCCGAAAATCCTGGTTGCTGTCGGAGGCGCTGCCGCAAAAGAGCTTTTCGGGGTCACCGAAGGTATCATGCGTCTTCGGGGCAAATGGCGCGAGGTTGCCGCTGGCGAGCGCAAAATTCCGGCGATCGCAACGCTGCATCCCGCCTACCTGCTGCGGACGCCCGCAGCCAAACAACTGGCGTGGCAGGATCTGTTGCAGATCCGATCCAAACTTTGAACGGCCAGTGCATGTTCTTTTAATTTGATGCTTCTTTCACCGTGCTTTCGGTTGCTCGTCCAAACCAACTCACATCTCAAAAATCCTCTACATTTTTAGCTATTAACTTAAGCGGGTCAGAAGCCCGCGCGGGTTATTGGGGCATACAGATTATTGGTCCGTATCCTGTCGACGTGACCTCCCGGAGGAGGCCGGCATTCCAATGGATAATCCCCACTCCATCTTACTTTATCTGCGTCCGACGCGGCTGATCTACGTGCGCGCAAGAGGATGCTACGTGGATATGATCCCCAAGGCCTGGAACCGGCTCTTTCAACTGCTCGACGCCAATGGCCTCTATGCGTCGCTCGGCCGAGGCTACGGCTTGGCGCACGATAATCCGCTGGTGGTTGGTCCTCAAAATTGCAGATACGACGCTTGCGTCGAAATTCGTTCCGGGCTCGAAGAAAGGTCGCTTCGCGCATTCGGTATCACGACGCTTCAAGGTGGAGCCTATGCCCGCCGAAGACTTTCCGGAAGCTATGACCATATGCGGTCCGCCGTCCAGGACGTCTATTCGGAATTTACGCCGTTGCCGGGGCTTTGCTTCGATGAAAATCGGCCTGTCGTCTCAATCTATGTCGACAATCCCAACTGCTTCGCTGAACGCGATTTGCGCTCCGACATCTGCGTGCCGGTGATTGCCGACGACGAGAGCATCCATCCAAGGTTGGCGGTGAGCGCCTAAGGCGTCTGCGCGGCGCTTTCGCTGCTGGACGAACCGAAGCCATCCAGCCAAAGTCCTGGCACCCTGCTCGTTCGTGACACGAGGATTCTCCTATGGCCGGCATTGACCTCAATCGCACATTCGTTCCCGTCCGGATTGCCGTTCTGACGATGTCAGATACGCGTTCGGCGAGCGAAGACAAATCGGGCGATCTGCTCGCGAAACTCATCGGCGAGGCGGGCCACGTCGTTGCCGATCGCAAGCTTGTGAGAGACGACGCGAGCGCCATTACAGCCGCCGTCGAAGCGTGGATCGGCGATCCGGAGATCGATTGCGTCATAACGACCGGCGGAACCGGCTTTACAGGGCGCGACGTGACACCGGAAGCCGTGAAACCGCTCTTCGAGAAAGACATCGAAGGTTTTGCAGTTCTGTTTCACATGCTGTCGTATCAAAAAGTCGGTACGTCGACAGTCCAGTCGCGCGCCTGTGCCGGCGTTGCGCGCGGAACGTATATTTTCTGCTTGCCGGGATCGCCTGGCGCATGCCGCGACGCCTGGGACGGCATCTTGAAATTCCAGTTCGACGCGCGGCATCAGCCCTGCAATTTCGTCGAGATCATGCCGCGGCTCGAAGAGCATCGGAAGGCTGGCTAGGACGCCGGGTCCAAGCGATAGAGCCGCGCAATCACATTGACGGGAATTCCCAAACCGAAGAGTGCGTGGCAGACCTGATTGCGCAACGATCGCAAGAGATACCCGTCGCGGCGATAAGGCTCGGGCGAGGTTATGGCTTGTGCATCGAGCATCGCCAGCCGGCGGCGGCCGAGGCGGCGCGCCAGATCGACATCTTCCAGCACCGGCAGATCCCGATAGCCGCCGACGGCATCGAACAACTGACGGGGAATGAGCAAGCCCTGATCGCCATAAGGCATCGGCCAGAGCCTGCAGCGCATATGAGTCAGACGCTCCAGAAGCCGCGGCGCAAGTCCCTTGTCGTCGAGACGAAAGGCAAATGCCCCTGCGGCGGGCGGGCGCTCGCCGTGGTCGACCCGGCGCATAAAGGCTGTGGCGCTGCGCTCCCAGCCTTCTTCGAGAACCGTGTCGGCGTTCAAAAACAAAAGCCAGGGAAAGCGTGCCCGCGCGGCGCCTTGAGCAAGCTGCCCGCCGCGTCCGTGAGCGGTGGAGATAACATCGGCCCCCGCTAGGTCCGCGATGGTCGTCGTCCCGTCGGTCGATCCGCCGTCGACGACGACGACCTGGCGGACAATCCCGTCAATGGCAGCCGGGACAAGGGCGGCAAGCGTTGCTCCTAGCGTAAGCTCGGAATTATGCGCCGCGATGATAACCGAGATCATGCGGGTTTACTGACACGCCGCGCACACGGCGACAAGCGCGCGCCCGTCGCGGGCTGAATCACAAATTGAAATCGATCCGAGGTTTTGTTCTTTATTTGTTCTTATCGATTTGATACAAGGCGGCACTCGCACATGAAAGGCTGCCGTGGCTCCCTCTCGCGAAACCGACCGCCCCCCGAGCCGCCACGTCATTGACGTGGAACGCCGTCGCGGCAGGGGTGCACGCTCGAATGCGACGGGGCGGTTCGAGAAAGACGTGCACGAGGCTTTCGACGACGGCTGGGAGAGCCTTGGGCAACTCGAGGCCTTCAAGACGGAAGTCTTCGAGGACACCACGAAGTCGATCATCGCACGCAATGACAGTCCCGATATTTCGTTCGACGGATCGATCAACCCTTATCGGGGCTGCGAGCACGGTTGCATCTATTGCTATGCGCGGCCGAGTCATTGCTACCTCGGCCACTCGGCGGGGCTCGATTTCGAAACGAAGCTCTATGCGAAATCCGAGGCTGCGGCGCTGTTGGAACGCGAGTTCGCCAAGCCCGGCTATCGGCCCTCGACGATCGCGCTCGGTGGCAATACCGATCCCTATCAGCCGATCGAGCGGGAACGCAGGATTACACGTTCGATCCTTGAAGTCATGGCGCGCACGAACCACCCCGTCGGCATCATCACCAAGTCGGCGCTCGTTCTTCGCGATATCGACATCCTGCAGCCGATGGCCGAGAAAGGCCTTGCGAAAGTCGCCGTCTCAATAACCACCCTCGACCGCCATGTCGCCCGGGCGATGGAGCCACGCGCCGCGACACCTTCCCGACGCCTCGAAACGGTGCGGCAGCTATCGCAAGCGAGCATTCCCGTCACTGTCATGGTTGCCCCGATCATTCCCGGACTCACCGATCACGAAATCGAACCCATCCTGGAGGCCGCCCACGAGGCCGGAGCCCGAGATGCAGGCTACGTGCTTCTCAGACTTCCGCTCGAAATCAAGACGCTTTTCCGCGAGTGGCTTGCGGAAGAATTTCCGGGACGCGCCAATCGCGTCATCTCTCTTTTGCAATCCATGCACGGCGGGCGCGACTACACGCCCGAATTCGGATTGCGCCAGCGCGGCAAAGGTCCCTACGCGACGCAGATCGCATTGCGCTTCAGATTAGCAAAGCAACGCCTGGGTCTTGGCGGCGAGCGCGACGCGATGCGGACCGACCTTTTCGAACCGCCTGGAGACAGGGGAAAACAGCTGAAGCTGCTTTGACGGCTTCTTGCGCGATGATCAATCTCGCGCATGAGGATTTCCGATTCGCGCATCAAGCCGACTTTCGAGCTCGAAGCTGCAGAACATCAGCTTGGGTCACGACCCATCGCGGGCGTCGATGAAGCGGGCCGCGGACCGTGGGCGGGTCCGGTCGTGGCTGCGGCGGTCATCCTCAACCCGGACAAGATTCCCGCGAACATCGACGACAGCAAGGCCCTCGACGAAGACTCGCGCGCCTTTCTTTACCGGCGCATCATGAAGGTCGCGATCGTCGGTGTCGGCATCGCCGATGTCGATCGCATCGATCGTGAAAATATTCTCGGCGCAACGCTCTGGGCGATGGCGCAGGCCGTCAGCCAGCTTGGCGAAACTCCAAAGCTCGTTCTCGTCGACGGAGACAAGACACCGCGCGTTCCGATGTCTGTCCGCGCGATCGTCAAGGGTGATTCAAAATGCCTCTCCATCGCCGCGGCGTCGATCATCGCTAAGGTTACACGTGACCGTCTGATGATGGAATTTGCACGCGATTATCCGGGCTACGGGTTCGAACGGCATAAAGGTTACGGGACCCCGGAACACCAAGCGGCTATTGCAAAACTTGGCGTAACGGCTCTGCACCGGCGGTCTTTCCGCCCGGTTCAACTTGCCTTGGGTCTCGTCGACGGAAAGGTCTCGCGACGGCAATCGCAGCCTGGACTCGGGTTGCAGGTCGAATCGAAAATATAAATTCTTGCGCCCCTCGATGCGTATTCCAACGCGCGGCCGATCATGTACAAAGGTCATCGGCTCGCCCGCGTGTGTCCTGCGGCGAAGTCTCAGTGATCGTAGCGTTACGGGTAGTGTGTATGGTGTCGCGTCGCGTCAAGGGCCGCTCCGGGAGCGGAAGGATTCTCGTCGGTGATTGCATCGACGAATTGAAGAAGATCGCCAGCGCAAGCGTTGATCTCGTTTTTGCCGACCCGCCTTACAATCTGCAGCTCGCCGGCGATCTGCTCCGACCTAACAACACGAAGGTCGACGGTGTCGACGACGCGTGGGACAAATTTCAGGATTTCGCGGAGTATGACGCTTTCTGCCGCGCATGGCTAAAGGAATGCCGGCGCGTGCTGAAGCCGGACGGCGCCATCTGGGTCATCGGCTCCTACCACAACATCTTCCGGCTTGGCGTCGCAATCCAGGATCTCGGCTTCTGGATCCAGAACGATGTCATCTGGCGGAAAGTCAATCCGATGCCAAACTTCCGCGGCAAGCGCTTTACGAACGCGCACGAGACGATGATCTGGGCGGGACGCGATCGCAAATCGCGCGTGACGTTCAACTACGAAAGCCTGAAGGCATCGAACGATGATCTGCAGATGCGGTCCGATTGGCTGTTCCCGATCTGCTCGGGGCCGGAGCGCCTGAAAGACGATGGCGGCCGCAAGGCGCATCCGACGCAGAAGCCCGAGGCACTTCTACATCGAATTATGATCGCGTCGACGAAGCCCGGCGATACGGTTCTCGATCCTTTCTTCGGTACCGGCACGACAGGCGCAGTCGCCAAGCGTCTCGGACGCAAGTTCATCGGCATCGAGCGCGATACGGACTATGCTCACGCCGCCGAGGAGCGCATTGCGAAGGTCCGGCCGCTCGATCTCGATGCCATCGAAGCGATGCCTTCAAAGCGTAGCGAGCCGCGCATTCCGTTCGGACAGATTCTGGAGCTCGGCATCTTGGAGCCGGGGCAGAAATTATTCGGACCACGTCGCCAAGTTCGCGCGGAAGTTCGCGCCGACGGCACCCTCGCGTGCGCCGGCCAGCAAGCCTCGATCCATCGGCTCGGCGCGCTCGTGCAGGGGAAGGCTGCGTGCAACGGGTGGACCTTCTGGCATTTCGAGGCCGAAGGGAAGCTGAAACCGATCGACGTCCTGCGTGGCGAAGCGAAACGGCAGCTTGGACTTGGCGGTTCGACCGGGGCTTCAATCAGCAAGTAACTGCGGTCAGTCCGAGTTCATCCCGTGCGCGATGACTTTTTTCATCACGCTCGGGAGTGCTTGCGCGTGAAGATCACGGCGGTGAACCCAGCGGCAGCGATCCTGCTCGGCCCAAAGCGTGAAGCTCGCGTCCACCGGTACCAGCGCGCGGTAGACGACGAGTTCGAGCCGGAAGTGCGTGAAAACATGCACCACCGTTCCCGGCACCGTAATCCATGAGGTCGTCACGGGGGCCGATCGCAGAGCTTCCCGTTTCGACGGTGACGCGTCACCCCAATGCGTCGATGGAACTTCCAGCATGCCGCCAAGCAGTCCTGCTTCAGGACGCTGCCGGAGCAACACCGCACCGTCTTCCCGCTGTACGAGGAACGCGACGCCGTAACGGGACGGGCGGGCCAGTTTTTGCGCCTTGATGGGCAAGCTCTCCGCGAGGCCGCGTGCGCTGGCCGCACAATCCTGCTGCACGGGGCAAACAAGACAGGATGGATTTTTCGGCGTGCAGATTTCTGCGCCCAAATCCATCATGGCTTGCGCAAAGTCTCCGGCCCGCCGGGCGGGAGTCAGCGTTGCCGCGAGATTGCGTATTTCTGATTTGGCTGCGGGGAGAGGCTGCTGGACCGCAAAGAGCCGCGACACGACACGCTCGACATTGCCGTCGACCGGGGTCGCTTTCTCTCCAAACGCAATCGCCGCGATTGCTGCCGCTGTATAAGGACCAATGCCTGGCAATTCGCGCAATTCGTTCTCGGTGCGCGGGAAGGTGCCGCCGAACTCACGCACGACAGCGTCGGCGCAAGCCTTGAGATTTCGCGCGCGGGAATAGTACCCGAGACCCGCCCATTGCTGCAGGACTTCTTCGAGTGGTGCTGCAGCGAGCGCGGCGACGTTCGGCCAGCGCGTCACGAATTTCTGGAAATACGGAATGACGGCTTTCACCGTCGTCTGCTGCAGCATGATCTCCGACAGCCAGACGCGATAAGGATCGGCTTTCTTGCGCGGGCCATAGCGCCAAGGAAGATCGCGGCGCTCGGCCTCGTACCATCTGAGTAATGCCGCGACGGTCTCCGCGCCAGCCGGCCGAAGCGGCAATTGCTTCTGGTTTTTCTGAGGAGCGCCCATGCGTCCCCTGTTCTCTGGTTGCGCCGGACTATCGAATCGCGTCGACAATGGTAGTTGTCCTTTACGACACCACAAGCGAACGCGAGCCTCCGAACGCCATGAACGGCAAACAACCCACAGCCGTGGCGCGGTCCCTGCCGGCCGATACGCGGACCGGTGCAGGATATTTTGCGCGTTCGGTCGGGGCCTTCATACCCAAAGTTGTAGCGACTGCATTCGAAAAGTTCGGCTTTCACACAGCCGAAATCATGACCTCGTGGGAAACAATCGTCGGGGTCGATCTGGCGCGGCTGACTCGCCCCGAAGCAATCAAATGGCCGCGCGGAGCCAAGGCGCGTATCGCGTCGGAAGATGATGATGCGCGGGCCGCCGGGACTACGCTGATCCTCGCCTCGGACCCGGCATTCGCGCTCGAAGTCTCGTATCGGGCCCAGGAAATCATCGATCGGATCAATCGCTATTTCGGCTATCGCGCCATTGCTCAATTGCGCGTTGTTCAGGTGCCGAAAGCGGAAAACCCGGTAATCAGAGAACGCAGCCTGCACACGCCCGTTAGAAAGCCCGAAATCTCGACCCCACGGGCGGCGGAGGGGCTCGTCGCGGCCCTCGATGCGCTCGCAAGCAATATCATGGCCGCCGCCCGGGCGCGCTAAGCCGCCGCAACTCCAATAAATAAGCGTTCAGTTGCTATTCAGCGCGCTTTCGGCTTATTCGAGCGCCGGAACCGTGGTACGCGGAGCCCCTGTTTCCCGTCGACATAATTCCCAAAAGGAGTCACGACCTTGAGCGCATGCAGAGACCTTCTTTCGGGCCGTTCCTGGTCGCGCCGTGCAGCGTGGCTCGGCTTCGTGGCAACTGTCGCCCTCAGCGGTTTCGCGATCGTCGCAGCAGAGCCAAGTCTTGCTCAGCGCAAGCAAGGACCAGCAGAGGTTTCGGTCGACGAGTTGATGAAGCCGACGGATCTTCCCGACCTCACGCTCGGTTCCGCAGACGCCAAGGTAACTGTCGTCGAATACGCCTCGATGACGTGCCCGCATTGCGCGCATTTCGAGAACGACGTTTTCGACAGCTTCAAAAAGAAGTACATCGATACCGGCAAGGTTCGCTTCGTATTCCGCGAATTCCCGCTCGACAATCTCGCCGCGGCCGTGTCGATGCTGGCCCGTTGCGCCGGTGGCGACAAGACCTTCCCGCTGATCGAAACATTCTACGCCAAACAACAGGACTGGGCCTTCACACAGGGCAACCCCGTGCCGCGCCTCTTCGATATCGCCAAGCAGGCTGGCTTTACCCAGGAAAGCTTTGACAAGTGCCTGACTGATCAGAAACTTCTCGATCAGATCACGGCGCAGCGTACGCGCGCCAGCGACACGTTCGGCGTCAATGCCACACCTACATTCTTTATCAACGGCAAGAAGCTTCAGGAAGCGCCAACGCTGGAAGCTTTGGATAAGGTGATCGAGCCGCTGCTGGCGGCGAAGTAACCTTGAGATTTCCGATGCCTTCGATCCGCGCCGTGGCTTTTTTCGCCGCCATCATCATAGCGGCAATGGCTGGCGGATGCGGCGCGACCCTTCCACAAACGGCGAGCATAACGAACGACGCAAGCGGCGTCGGCGCGGCTTACCCCTCGATTGGCTCAGAGCAGCCCGAAGGTGTTCCAAAGCCGTTTGGCGAAACATCGGGCCCGGCGACAACTGGCCGGGAAGTTATCGCAAATCCGACCGTCGCGGATATCATGGCACCGAGCCCGCTGCCTGAAATGAGCTGGGGCAACGCCAATGCACCGGTGACGATCGTGCAGTATGCGTCGCTGACCTGCCCGCACTGCCGGAACTTCCATCTGACAGTTTATCCGGAGTTCAAGCGGCGCTTCATCGATACAGGCAAGGTTCGCTATATCCTGCGCGAATTTCCGATCGGGAAAACGTCTGGAAACGCGACAATCGCCCTCAGATGCACGCCGCCCGATAAGTATATGGATCTCTACGGGAAATTCATGGAGCAGCAGGCGTCGTGGGTGTCGCTGGAAGTCCGGCTCGACGCAATTTACGCCATCGCACGTCAGGTGGGGATGACGCGCCCGCAGTTTGACGCCTGCTTGCAGAATCAAGGCATGATCGAAAACCTCAAGTGGGTGAAGGATCGCGGGCGCAAGCTCGGTATCGTCGGAACGCCGAACTTTTTCATCGGCACCAAGCTCATCAAGAAAGAGCTGACGATTGCCGAGATTGCGGACTATGTCCAGCAAGCCGAGCAGCACGGCGGGACACCGACGGCGGCAGCAAGTCCTTAGCGACGACCTCGTGCCGGTCCTTAGCCACTCTGAGCAGGCATTGAGGACGACAAGACGAAATGAAAATCACGCGGCTCCGGCTTCTCGGGTTCAAATCCTTCGTCGATCCGACCGAGCTCGTCATCGAGCCCGGACTGACCGGTGTCGTCGGGCCGAACGGATGCGGCAAGTCGAACCTGCTCGAAGCGCTTCGCTGGGTGATGGGCGAGACCTCACACAAATCCATGCGCGCGGCCGCGATGGACGACGTGATTTTTTCCGGAACGACGGGGCGGCCGGAACGTCAAAGCGCCGAAGTCACAATGTTCCTCGACAACAGCGCCCGTCGCGCGCCGGCCGAGTTCAACGACAGCGATACCATCGAAATCACCCGGCGCATCGAACGCGACGCGGGATCGGCTTACCGGATCAACGGCCGCGAGGTCCGCGCGCGGGACGTCAAAGTTTTGTTTGAGGACGCGGCCACCGGCGCGCGATCGCCAGCGCTCGTACGGCAGGGGCAGATCGGCGAACTCGTCAACGCCAAGCCAGAGCAGCGCCGCCGCATTCTTGAAGACGCGGCCGGCATTGCCGGTTTGCACACGCGACGCCATGAAGCGGAGCTTCGGCTCAAAGCGGCCGAAACCAATGTCGAACGCCTGAGCGATGTCGTCGGCCAGCTCCAGTCGCAGTCCGATTCACTGAAGCGGCAGGCGCGCCAGGCCCGCCGCTATAAAGAAATTTCGGGTGAAATCCGCCAGCAGGAAGCGCTGGCCATGCACCTGACGTGGCAGGACGCGCAGGCGAGTGTCGAGACCGACGAAGCGCAGCTCACTGAATCCATGACACGCCTCGGTGCGGCGACGGAAGCGGAAGCCAAGGCCTTCAATGAGGAGCTTCGTCTCGCCGAGGCGTTGCCGCCGCTTCGCGAAGCTGAGGCCCAGAAAGCCGCAGCCCTGGCGCGCTTCAAGATCGAGCAGGAAAATCTGGACCGCGAGGCGCAGCGGGCCGCCGATCGGGCGCGCGAACTCGATGCCCGCGTAAAGCAACTGGAAGCGGACCTTTCGCGAGAGTCCGGATTCATCCGGGAAGCCAAGGAAACGCTCGTTCACCTCGATGCCGATCTGGCGGCCATCAAGGAAGCGGATATCAAGGCCGTCGACGAGGAAGCGACTGAGCGCAGCAATCTCGAACGTGCGGAGGCACGACGCATCGAAACGGACGCGCATTTTGCCGACATCACGCATCGCGCGGCGGAAGCGCGGGCGCGGCTGCGGAGCCTTGAAGAAGCGCTACAAGAACGGAAAGACCTCGTCGCGACGATCACGCGGCAAGTCGCATCTTTCGATACACAGATCGCCGACATCACAGCCAAGGCGCCGGACCGGCAGCAGCTGGATGAGATTTCCGAACGTGGACACGCGCTGTCGCAGGAAATCACCGACATCGAAGCGCAGACGGTCGCCGCAGAAGAAGCCGTAAAGACCACGCAAGCCGACGCGAAAGCACGGCGCGATGAAGCGCAGCGCGTGCGCCTTGCCGCGAATGCGTTTTCAACAGAGCGAGAGACGATCGCCAAACTTCTTGCCGTGACGGACGAAGGCGCCTACCCGCCCGCCGTTGATCAAATTCGCGTCTCTCCCGGTTATGAGACGGCGCTCGGCGCGGCGCTGGGGGACGATCTCGAAGCGCCTCTCGCAACGGAAGCCAGCGTTCACTGGCGACATCTCGACGTGCCGGCGGAAGAGCACGCTTTGCCCGCGGAAGCCGAGCCGATGGTGATGCACGTCAACGCTCCGCAGGAGCTTACGCGCCGGTTGCGCCAGATCGGCGTCGTCCACAGGTCTGCCGGTCCGCTTCTGCAGCCGCATTTGAAACCGGGCCAGCGTCTCGTTTCTCTCGAAGGCGATCTTTGGCGATGGGATGGCTTCGTCGCGGCGGCCGGAGGCGTGACGCCCGCGGCGCAACGGCTGGCACACAAGAACCGTCTCCTTGAACTCGACCGTCAGGCGCAGGCCGTGCTGAACGAGGCCAAGGATACGATCGACGCCGAACGCGCGGCGGCGGATGCGGCGCAAAAAGCGGAATCCGAAGAACGTCGTTTGCGGCAGTTATGGCGCGATAAGCAGAACGAGCTGGCACAAGTTCGCCAACGGTTGACGTCGCTTGAAAAGCTTCAGCGCGAAAGCGAGACGCGGCTTGCCGCCGTCACGGCGCAGAGGGCACGTGCCGACGAAGACCTGACCAATGCACAAGCGCGGCATGTCGAGATCGAAGCTCACATTGTCACGATGAGTGCGGGCGAAGATCTCGAACCACTGCTCAAGATCGCACAGACGGACGCCGAGCAGGCGCGACGCGAAGTGGCGGAGGCGCGCGTCCGGCTCGGGAGCATCGAACGCGACCGGCAGATCAGGGCCGAGCGCATCCGGCACGCGAATGCGGACATCGCTCGCTGGCAAGGGCGGCGCGAAAGCGCCGAGCAACAGGTCCAAGCACTCGAAGCACGTCTCGCCGAATCGCGGGGCGAGATCGAAGCCAATGCAGACCTTCCGGATCGTATCGCCGCCCAGCGCGAAACGCTGCTGTCGACGCTGTCACACGCGGATGAAGACCGCAGATCCGCAGCCGACGCCCTTGCCTCGGCGGAAGCGGCGCTCCGCGTCGCGACGGAGGGGCTGAGGGCTGCGCAATCGGAAGTCTCAAGCGCGCGCGAAGCCAATGCCAGAATTGAAACACGGCTCGAGAATGCGCGTCAGCGCCGGCAGGAGGCTGCTCGGCATATTCGCGAGACGTTCGGGGTCGCGCCGGAAGACTGCCTTGCAATCGCTGCCGTATCCGAATTCACGACGATCCCGCCGCTTGTTGAGGTCGAGAAGCAGCTTTCGCGGTTGAAGGCCGACCGCGAACGGCTTGGCGGCGTCAACCTGCAGGCAGACGAAGATCTCGCCGAAGTCTCGAAGCAGCTCGAAGGTCTCACCTCTGAACGCAACGATCTGGAGCAGGGTATCCTGAAGCTCAGGGGCGCGATTCAGCAGCTCAACCGGGAAGGCAAAACGCGGTTGGACGAAGCCTTCGCGACCGTCAACGCGCATTTCGAACGGCTATTCACGCATCTGTTCGGTGGGGGCGAAGCACGTCTCGAGATGATCGAGAGTCCG
The DNA here is from genome assembly GCF_000230975.2 of Hyphomicrobium denitrificans 1NES1. Taxonomy (NCBI): domain Bacteria; kingdom Pseudomonadati; phylum Pseudomonadota; class Alphaproteobacteria; order Hyphomicrobiales; family Hyphomicrobiaceae; genus Hyphomicrobium; species Hyphomicrobium denitrificans. Next base: position 3,065,765 of record NC_021172.1, read on the forward strand.
GAAGATCCTTTAGAGGGCGGTCTTGAGATCATCGCCAAGCCGCCGGGCAAGAAGCCCGCAACGCTGTCCCTGCTTTCGGGCGGGGAACAGACACTGACGGCGCTGTCGCTCATTTTTGCGGTGTTCCTTACAAACCCGTCGCCGATCTGCGTACTGGACGAGGTCGATGCGCCGCTCGACGATGCCAACGTCGACCGCTTCTGCCGGCTGATGGAGCAGATGGCGAGCGAGACTGCGACGCGTTTCCTGGCAATCACGCATCATCCAATGACGATGGCGCGGATGAACCGCTTGTTCGGCGTGACCATGGCGGAAAAGGGCGTGTCCCAGCTTGTATCGGTCGACTTGCAGACGGCTCAGAGCTTCCGCGAAGCGGGTTAACGCGAGATCGAGGCTCTGCGGTCCCATCCCCGGTGGAACCGCATTTCGCGAGATGCGTTCTCTAATTCTAAGGGAATGGAGGCCGCCAGTGGCAAGGCAGCAATATTCGCCGACAAAGGGCGAAGTTCTCGAGCCGACGGACGCGAGGCAAGCCAGCCCTCGGAAAATGAATTTTCGCGTTTTGATCATTTCGACCGCATTGATCGTCGTGATCTTCGCCGCGTTTACAATTGCTTTCTTTTATCAGACGCCCCCGTCTATGGATGCTTCCAGCGGGCCGCAACCTTCGACAACCTCACCGGCAACGGGCGTTCAACCGTAGGCGGACGATGCCCTGGCGGGCTTTTGTATCTCGTCTAAGTAGCCCGCCGGAAGCAGCTTTTCGAGTTCTGCCTGGAGTTGTTGCGGAATGCTATTTCCGCCGACAGGCCAATGGCTGCGCCGTTTCGCCGTACCTGCCGCAGCGGCCGCCCGTTCCCATTTTCTTGACACCCCCAGACCCCCTATCTATGGTCCGCGCCGTCGATCTCCCGTAGCGGCCGATTTTCCGCGATTTCTGGATGGTTTGAACCATGTCCGGCGATGGCAAAGGTCAATCTCCGGGCAACGGCGAAATTAGCCCGGAAGACCGTGAAGCACTCCGCAAACGGTCGGAGGAACTCGGCCAAAAGCTCGATGCGCTCAAATCGCAACGAGCGCAGGCCGAACGGCCGGCGAACCAGGGAAGCCAGTCCTCCGATTTTGGGGCGGCTTTCAAGTTTGCCGCTGAGTTGGTCGTCGGAGTTGCTGTCGGCGGCGGACTTGGCTGGGCGCTCGATAAGCAATTTGGCACGGCGCCTTGGCTGATGATCGTTCTGGTCATCCTGGGCTTCGCTGCAGGTCTTCTGAATGTTGTCCGCGCCGCCCAAGAGGCGCAGGCAAAAAATGAGCCGCTGCAAAAGGCAGCGCCTTCGGTAAAAGACGACGACGAATGAGACGCAGGGGGTAGGAACTTGGCTGCCGAAGTTGCTGGAGAAGCTGCTCATCACGGACCGATGGAGCAGTTTGAGATCCACCGGATCTTCTCACTCAATCTGTTCGGGCACGATGTTTCGTTCACGAACTCGGCGCTAATGATGATCGTGGCGCTGATCGTCATATCGGCATTCATGGTCTTTGCGATGCGATCGCGCTCGCTCGTGCCATCGCGCCTTCAGTCGCTTGCAGAAATTACCTACGAATATGTCGCCGGCATGGTCAAAGAGAGCCTCGGCGAAGAAGGAATGAAGTATTTTCCGTGGGTTTTCTCGATCTTCATCTTCATTCTCGTCCTAAATTTCGTCGGCCTGATCCCGGGCGTTTTCACCGTCACAAGCCACATCATCATCACCTTCGCGCTCGCCGCGATGGTTTGGATCACGGCGACGATTATCGGCTTCTGGAAACATGGTCCCGGCTACCTCCGGCTCTTCGTTCCGCACGGCGTTCCGTTCTGGCTGCTGATCGTCATCGTGCCGATCGAACTCATTTCCTATTTCATACGCCCGATCAGTCACTCGGTGCGTCTCTTCGCGAATATGATGGCCGGGCACACGATGCTCGAGGTGTTCGCCGGCTTCGCGGTCATGTTGCCATGGTGGGGCAAGATTGCGCCGACCGGCTTCATGGTGGCCTTCACAGGCCTCGAAGTGCTGGTCGCGTTCCTGCAGGCCCTGATCTTTACGGTCCTGACCTGCATCTATCTGAACGATGCCGTCAACATGCACCACTAACCGGATCTTTTGCGATCCGGCGCGGACTTTCCAACTCCAAAGCTAAAGCAAAGGGAGACTTTGAAATGGACCTTCAAGCAGCGAAGATGATTGGCGCGGGCCTCGCGTGCAGCGCGTTGATCGGCGCTGGTGTCGGCATCGGCAACATCTTCGGCAACTACCTCTCGGGCGCAATGCGCAATCCCTCTGCCGCTCCGGGTCAGTTCACGAACCTTCTGATCGGCTTCGCACTGGCCGAAGCAACGGGCCTCTTCGGCCTCCTGATCGCGCTTATCATTCTCTACGGTTGAGACTGGGCGCGGCACACTCAAACCGGAGGCTTAACGATGTTTGCCGGCACCACCTTGCTGTTCACGGTCGCCGCTGAGGCGGCCGAGGAAGCCTCTAAGTCCGAGGGGCTGCCGCAGCTCGATCCGAATCACTTCACGGGACAGCTCTTTTGGCTGGCCGTGACGTTTGTCGCCCTGCTTTTCGTCATGAGCAGGATTGCGCTGCCGCGCGTCGGCGACGTCCTGGACGAGCGCCGCGACCGGATCAAGCGTGATCTCGACTCTGCCGGACGGCTGAAGGACGAAACGGACAAAGCGCTTGCCAACTATGAGAAGGCGCTTGCGGACGCTCGAGCCAACGCGTCGGGCATCGCCAAGGAGACCCGTGAGAAGCTTGCGGCGGAAACCGAGGCGGAGCGGCAACGGGTCGATGCGCAGATCGCTGTCAAGCTTCAGGACGCCGAAGCGCGCATTTCGGCGACAAAGTCGAAGGCCGTATCGGCTATCGGCGACATTGCTACCGAGACGGCGCGCGCGGTGGTTTCGAGGCTCATCGGGCAGGATGTGTCGCCCGATGAGGTCAAGAAAGTGCTCCGACCGGCGCCGGGCGAGTGAGGACAAGCAATGTTAGATCCGAGCAATCCACTTTTCTGGGTTCTGGTTGCCTTCCTGGCCTTCCTAGCGTTGGTCCTCTACTACCGGGTACCTACGGCGATCGGTAAAATGCTCGATGACCGGGCTGATACCATTCGCAAGGAACTCGACGAAGCGCGCAAACTTCGCGAGGATGCTCAAGCCCTGCTTGCCGACTATCAGCGAAAGGCACGCGAAGCGGAAACCGAAGCCCGGACGATCATCGATCAGGCAAAGCACGAGGCGGAAGCGTTGGCGGTCGACGCACGCAAGGCGCTTGCCGAAAGCCTCGAACGACGCTCAAAAATCGCGGAAGAAAAAATCGCGCGCGCAGAGACCCAGGCGTTGAGCGAGGTTCGCGCCATCGCTGTCGAAACAGCTGTATCGGCGGCGCATGAGCTTTTAAAGACGAGGGCAGGCGGTTCGGTCGGCGATACGTTGATTTCGCAATCGATCGATGACCTTCGGGGCAAGCTGAACTAGAGAAAAGCAGTTCAGATAGAAAACAGAAAGCCAGGCTGAAGCCTGGCTTTTTTGTTATCCGGGGCATGAGCCAATTATCAGCCAGAGCCCGACGCACGGCTGTCAAACCCGATGACAAGTTCGAATTCGCCGGGCCGCGATCCTTCAGGAACGGGGAAGCTGATCGTGTGTACGGCCGAAAAATAGCTGATCGGTTTATCTGCACCGATGTTGACATCGACCTTCATCGTATCGGTCGCGACCCTATCACGCTTGGAATCGTTGACGATGACCGCAACCGGCAGCGTCAAAGCCCCAGCCTGTCCCTTGGGCCCGAGCAGAACGCGACCTGAAAAACCGTATTTGACGACAACCCGGCCGGGTTCGATCTGGCATTCACGCGCCGTTTTCGTGATCTCGCCCCGCTGCGTCACCGACATGGCGTCGCCAATGTGGCCCTGCTCGTAGAAGGTGATGTAATTGTCGTGCGGCGCGATTCTCAGGCGAGGACATCCCGCTTCGACTTCGCCGACATTGGTGCTGCCTGTTGCGCTCGAGTCGGACGACTTCGCCGCATCGAGCAATTGGTCTTCGGAAACGGTCGAGACCTGAGAACCTGACGAACTGCCAAACATGCCGCCGCCGAGGCCCGATGTTAGAGACGACATCCCGCAACCGCCAAGCGTCATTGCGGAAATGCCGGTCAAAACGAGTGCGAGCGCGGGAATCGGCGCGATTCGGTCGCGCCCTACACCCGCACCCCCCTGAAAAGGATGCCGCGGACTTGAATTCTGCAACAACAACAACCCCCGAGGTTCCGAAACCCGGCCCCTTGTATTGTCAAAAAAGGACCGTACCATCCGCCCCAGCCGGCATCCAACAGCATTTTCAGGTGCGTCGGATGAGTATAAAGACCTTCGTTCTTCCATGTCCGGCCTTAACCAATTGAAGTGATCGTGCCGAAGCCACCACTCAAAATCTTGCTCGCTGCGCCCCGCGGCTTCTGTGCCGGCGTCGATCGCGCCATTCAGATCGTGGAACAGGCTTTGACTAAATTCGGAGCCCCCGTCTACGTCCGACACGAAATCGTACACAACCGCTATGTCGTTGATTCCCTGAAAGCTAAAGGCGCCGTTTTTGTGAAGGAGCTGGACGAGATACCGGATACCAGGCAACCCGTGATCTTTTCGGCACACGGGGTTGCCAAAGCCGTCCCGGAAGCCGCGAAAAACCGGAACATGTTCGTCGTCGATGCGACTTGTCCACTGGTATCGAAAGTCCACATGGAGGCGACGCGCCACTACGAACAGGGCCGCGAAATCATTCTCGTCGGTCATCACGGCCATCCGGAGGTGGTCGGTACGCTGGGGCAGCTTCCCGCCGGTGCAATCCACCTCGTCAAATCGGCCAAGGATGCGCGCGCCTTCATGCCGCGGGATTCGTCGAAACTCGCCTACGTCACGCAGACGACGCTGTCGCTCGATGACACGGCAGAGATCGTGGCGGTTCTCAAAGAGCGATTCCCTCAGATCGGGGGACCGGTGAAAGAGGATATCTGCTACGCAACGACAAACCGGCAGAACGCCGTCAAGTCGATCGCGCCGAAAATCGATGGGCTGCTCGTCATCGGGGGCCCGAAAAGCTCGAACTCGTTGCGGCTGGTCGAAGTCGCCGCGAAGGCCGGTTGCAAGTTTTCCTTCCTTGTCGAACGCGCCAATGACATTCCGTGGCGAGAGCTTGAGCACGCTCGAACGATTGGCATCACGGCTGGCGCGTCGGCACCGGAAGTCATCGTCGAAGAGGTCGTCGAAGCCATTCGCGAACGCTATGATCTTGATATCGAAATCGTCGCGACGCTCGAAGAGCGCGTCGTTTTCAACGTGCCGCGCGAAGTCAGGGTGGCACGCACCCCGGCCGAGCAGCATTAGACCTCCATTCGGCGTGTAGGACAGACATGGCGGTCTATACCGAAATCAGCGATGAAGACCTCGCGCGCTTCATTCGTTCCTATGACTTGGGTAGTTTGCTTTCGTGCAAGGGCATCGCGGAGGGAGTCGAGAACACCAACTATCTGGTGCATACGACAAAGGGCGCGTTCATCTTGACCATCTACGAGAAGCGCGTCGATCCGAAGGATCTGCCGTTCTTTCTCGGCCTTATGGAACATCTCTCGGCTCGGGGCGTGACGTGCCCGCTTCCGGTTCGCGATGCCAAGGGCCGCGTTCTCAACGAACTGGCCGGCAGACACGCTGCGCTTGTGACGTTCCTCGAAGGCATGTGGCCGAAGCGCCCGAAGGTCGAGCACTGCCTGGAGCTTGGGAAAGCGCTCGCGCGCATGCACGTTGCGGGAGAAGGATTCGCGCTGCATCGCCCCAACGCGTTGGGGCTCCTGGGATGGCGGCCTCTGTTCGATAAGTTCTCTCCACGCGCCGAAGAAATCCTGCCTGAGCTGAAGCAACTCATATCGGATGAACTCTCGTTCCTGGAGGCCTCCTGGCCGAACGGTCTGCCGCAAGGCGTTATCCATGCCGACCTGTTCCCCGACAACGTCTTCTTCATCGGCGACAGACTTTCAGGCCTGATCGACTTCTATTTTGCCTGCGATGACGCGCTGGCTTACGATATTGCCGTATCGCTCAATGCTTGGTGCTTCGAGCCGAACTGCCATTTCAATGCCACCAAGGGCCGCGCATTACTTGAGGGCTATGACGGCGTTCGCAAGCTGACCGAGACTGAGCGAAACGTATTGCCGATTCTCGCACGCGGCGCCGCGATGCGCTTCCTCTTGACCCGCAGCTATGATTGGTTGAATACGCCCAAAGATGCGCTCGTCGCGCGCAAGGACCCGATCGATTACGTACGGAGGCTACGTTTCCATCAGTCGGTTCAATCGATCGACAATTATGGCTTCGAACAGGTTCGATGACCGCTGAGCCGCCCAAGGTTCTGATTTATAGCGACGGCGCCTGCTCTGGAAATCCGGGCCCGGGCGGCTGGGGCGCAGTGCTGATTTCAGGAAAGCATCGCAAAGAAATCAGCGGCGGCGAGGCCCTGACAACCAACAACCGCATGGAGCTGTTAGGCGCAATCGCGGCGCTCGACGCATTGAAGAAGCGCAGCGACGTCGAGCTTTATACCGACAGTGCCTACGTCAAAAACGGCATTACGGGCTGGGTTCACGGATGGAAGAAGAATGGCTGGCGGACCGCCGATAAGAAACCCGTAAAGAATGTCGAGCTTTGGCAAGCTCTCGACACGCTGCGGAACAAGCACAACGTCGTGTGGCACTGGTTGAAAGGCCATGCCGGTCATCCGGAGAACGAACGCGCCGACGAGTTGGCGCGTCAGGCCATGGCGCCCTTCAAATTGGCTCCGCTGCCCGCTGGTCCTGCAAAAGATCTAGAATGAGCAGTCGATCATCGAGCACAGGTTCGCCGCGCTCGATTTTTCGGCGACCGGCGGGCTGTCTTCGACGTTCAAGATTTTGACGACGCCGTCATCCACGAGCATTGCATAGCGTTTCGAACGCAATCCGAGGCCGAAGCTCGAAAGATCGACATCGAGGCCGATGGCCTTGGCGAAATCGCCGGAGCCGTCAGCAAGCATTTCAATCTTTCCGGTAGCGCCGGTATCTTTCGCCCAGTTGGTCAGGACAAAGATGTCGTTGACGGCCGTGCACGCAATCGCATCGATGCCCTTCGCCTTGAACTCGTCGACGCGGCCGACAAAGCCCGGCATGTGGTTGTTCGTGCAGGTAGGGGTATAGGCGCCCGGCACCGCGAACAGCGCGACTTTCCTTCCTGCAAAGACTTCGTTGACGGTCTTCGGCTTGGGTCCGTCCGAGCTCATTACCGTAAATTTTTCATCAGGCAGCGTGTCACCAACTTTGATCACCATGCATTCCTCGTCTTTCGATTGCTGCGATGAACTCTCACGCAGCCGATTCCTACTTAAGCGTGATCGTTGCCTCCGACTGCCCCTTGCCGTCGACCATCGTAACCGTCAGCGGCTTGCCTTTGAGATCCTTGATGTCGACACCGTCCGATAGATCGACTTCGAATAGAGCTTTTCCGGACGCGTTCGAAACGCGCTTAGGTAACGGGATATAGGTGCCGCCTGGCGCCGCGACGAAGGCATCGACATTATCCGGTGACGTCGTTTCGACATTCAAGACAAGCGTGGGCTTCTCCGTTGATTGATCGAGGTGCCAAGCCGCGAGCTTTGGATCAACGCCAGAGCGAGGGCGCTGCTGCGGGACGCGCGCCAACGTCTCGGTCAGTTCCGAGGAAGCGCCGACATCCGGAGGAATGACGACCTTTAAATCAACTTCGACCGGGATGCAGATATCTTTGCACAAGCCATACTCGACCTTGCCGTGAAGGACGACCGGCTTGGTCGCATCCTTGGGAGTGAGGCGAACTGGAAAAATGACTCCGCCCTTATAACCTACAGCGTCTCCAGCCTTGTCGTGCAACCTGTGAGGAGCCGGATAGAGGACGTCGGCAGACGCCAAGTTCTCCGAAGCCTGCCAATCGAAGTCGGGAGGAACGCCGCCGGCATCGCCCGGCGAGCGCCAATATGTTTTCCATCCGTCGGGCATCGCAACTTCGACGCCGGCATAAAGCCCCGTCTGTCCGTTGCTCACGGCTTGCCCTGCGACCAGCCGCGCCTTGTTATCGAGGCCCTTAACCCAATCCGACGCCACGGATACGGCAGGTTCGCTACGCGCGGTTGCCACATTCAGCGACAGAAGCGCAAATGCCATACCTGTCGTCAGTCGCAGATTTCCGATCACAAGCTTTGCCTCTTCGGGGTGTGCGGGGCCGGAACCTCAGCCTATATGGCCCAAAAGCTCGCGTTGTTACATAGGTGTTCTTTTAATCCGTTTCGACCATCTTCACGCCGCCATCCTTACGGATTAGTCTGCGTACTATGAAGTCCGTACGCCGGAGGGGCCTTGTCGAGGGCTCCGACATCAAGCTCGAGGGGCAGCTGCTCATTGCTATGCCGGCGATGTCCGACCGCCGATTTCAGCGTTCGGTCATTTACATGTGTGCGCATTCGTCGGAAGGCGCGATGGGCCTCATCATCAATCAGCGCGCCAACCACATTACCGCTCCGGACCTGCTTGAAAGGCTCGGAATCTCGGCGTGCAATCCGGCGGATGAAATCAATAGCGAGGTTATGTCGCTTTCCATCCAGGTCGGCGGGCCCGTCGAAACCGGACGCGGGTTCGTGCTCCATAGCTCGGATTATTTTTCCGAAGATTCGACACTGGCGATCGAGCAAGATGTCTGTCTCACCGCAACGATCGATATTCTGAAAGCGATTGCCCAGGGACATGGCCCGGCCCGGGCGTTGCTTGCGCTCGGTTATGCGGGCTGGTCGCCGGGCCAGCTTGAAACCGAAATCCAGGCCAACGGTTGGCTCCATTGCCCAGCCGATCCCGATCTGATTTTCGATGACGATCTCGATAACAAATATTCTCGCGCACTTGCCAAGATCGGGATCGATCTGTCGCATCTCGTGAGTGATGCCGGACACGCCTGAGCGCGGCTCATCCCTTCGACGCGATCTTTTGCTCGGTCCGCGACGTATTGTCGGCACTCGACTCTTCCTTCACAGGTGCATTGCCTGCAAGGCGCGCAAGACTTGCAGCGATCGACGGCGGCAAGGTCGAGAAATCGGGCTGCTGTGCGGGAGAAGCGATCACCGGCGGAGGTGGCGGCGTCTCATTGAGCCGTAGCGGTGGCTCAGGTGGCGGCACGGGCGACATACCATTGGCCGGTGGACGCAGCGCCGCGGGTCGTCCAGTGGTCGGATCGGAACCCGTCGCGCGCGCCAAGGCATCCGACAAGGGTGCCACGATTGCCTGCCGCTGGGCGGCCGCCTCCTGCTCGACTGTGCGGAACTGCGGCGCAACCGAGCCGGCGTGGCCATTCGCCGGTGGACGGGCGCCTTGCGGGGGCGCGGGTCTACGCTCCATGCTTTGCAACAATTCGAGAGGCAGGGTGGGCGCGGCGGCCGGGGGCAGGGCCGGACCGCTTGCCTTCACCGCGTCACGCAACGCATCGGAATGTTTCTTCGACAGCATGGCTGGCGCCCCGGAGCCCTGGGTCGACCCGTTGGCGAGGATCTTCGGATCGGGTTTGTGCCGGTGGCGCACGACCGATCCGGCAGGCAGAGCGGCGGTCCGTGTGGACGCTTGAGATGGCGACGTAAGTGACTTTTGCTCCGCGCCCACCGATTTGGCGATCGCCGCCGCAGGACGCGCCGCTTTTTCCACGACCTTCTTTGCTGCGCTCTTGAACTTCGGCCGAAAGAATCCCCGCGGCTGCATCTTGCGTTCCGACCGACGCACCATCTTCAAGAGTTGCGCAACGGCACGTTCCGGTATCGGCTCGCCAAAGTGGTAGCCCTGCGCGTATTCGCAGCCGATCGATCGCAGGAATGTCGCTTCATCTGCACGTTCGACGCCTTCGGCGACGACGGTCTTTGAAAGCTCGTGTGCCAGCGCCACCATAGAGCGCATGATCGCTGCACCGCTCGCGGTGCCGCTGCTGCGGACCAGCCCGCGACAGACTTTGATCGTGTCGAATGGGAAACGGTTCAGATACGCAAGAGACGAATAGCCGGTTCCGAATTCATCCAAAGCGAGTTCGGCGCCTGACCCGCGGAGCACTTTTAGAACTTCTATGGCTTGCTCCGGGTTGCTCATGACAAGATTTTCCGCAATCTCCAGACGCAGCGTACCTGGCGGGACGATATTGCGCCCGAGGATGTGGCGGATTTCCTGGATCGATTCCGGCTTGAAGATCTGCGGGCTCGAAATGTTGACAGTGACGAAAAGCGGACGCTCAGGACGAGGCAGCTCCGCCAGCCAGCGCGCGGCGTCCTTCGCAGCCCGCAGCAGGAGATAAGCGCTGGCCTTGACCATCGCATCCGGCTCGTTCGCCTCGTCGACAATCGACGCAGGATTGACCAAGCCGAGCTTCGGATGTTCCCATCGAACGAAAGCTTCGAAGCCTGCAAGCTCCTTTGTCGGTAAATAGACAATCGGCTGGTAAAGAACCTTCAGTTGTCCTTTTTCAACGGCCTTACCGAGCTCGGCGGCGATATTCGGTTCACGATCACGCCGCATTGCGGCGTCGAACACTTCAATGCGATCAGCGCCGCTTCGCTTTGCGCGATACATCGCGAGCTCGGCGTCCTTCAGCAAGTCGCCGTCGGCGGACTGGTTCTCGTCCCACGCCGCGATACCGATGGAGCCCGTCAAGATGACTTCCTGATTGGCGAGGGGAATGGGAGCCCTCAGCGAACGACGCACGCGTTCCGCAAGCGCCGGCAGGTTGCGTGCCTCGCGCTCGCCAACAAACAACATCGCAAATTGATCGCCTCCAACTCTCGCGACTGTGTCGTGCGGTCCGAGGTGGCGCTGCAGGCGGCGCGCGACAGTCAAAAGCAGACTGTCGCCGCGTACCAGCCCAAACGACGAATTGATGCTCTTGAACTTATCGAGGTCGATGAAGATCACGGCGGGCCGAATACCGCTATCGGTCTTGGCTCGCACGACCACGCATTTCAGGCGATCCATAAAGAGTTCGCGATTTGGAAGGCCTGTCAGGCTGCAATGAACCGCGTCGTGCAGAAGCCGCTCGTGGGCACGCTTCATATCCGATACGTCGCGTAGCAGGCCGACGCAACGAAGTGTCCGGCCATCGGAATTGGGGACGCTTGCAGCCTCAAGTTCAAACCAACGCCAGCTGTTGTCGGAATGACGGAGACGGAAGTCCGTCCTGATCCTGACGCCGGAGCGCTCCTGCGCCGACATCATCATGACGCGGAAGCGCTCTTTGTCGGTCGGATGGACGTGCCGCAGAAATTCGTCGACCTTGGTTGACAGCTCACCCGGCATCAGAGAGAGGGCAATTTCGACCTCGGGGCTGACCTTGATCTCGTCACGGCGGATGTTCCATTCCCAAACCGTCGAGCCGGATGCCGCGAGTGCAAGCGAGCGGCCCTGCAGCTCCGTCGGCGCACCGGCATAGGCGGCATCGGACGACCTGAATGCAAACTGCGTGACGGTGAACCCCATCAGGATCACGACCAGCACCAGACCGGCGATAAGACTCGAGACGACGATGTCGCCCGACATCCGACCGCTGAGCGTCATGCCTGTTGCGAAGATCCAGACGAGCAGCAGCAGCCACGTCGGCACGAGCGACAGCGCGCGATCCTGACCTTTGAATGCCAGGAAGATCGTGAACAACCCGCCGACGCCGCCGATCATCAGGAACGACAGGCGCGCAAATGTTGCGGCAAGGCGTGGATCGATGACCGCGACGGCAATGAGCGTCAGCTGCGCCACCATCCACACGCCGATCATCATTCGAACCATTCCGTGCCAAAGGCCGAGGCGAAGGAATGTCGACAGGAAGATCACGAAGCTCGAGGCCACCGCAGCTTCGCCTGCGGCGCGGTAAACCGCGTTGTCCTCGGGTCTCAAGTTGAACAGCTTGTGAAAGAAACCGAAGTCAACGCAAAGGTAACTTAGCACGGTCCAAGAAACGAGCGCCGCGGCGGGGAAGATTAGCTTATGATTGGCAGCGAAGATCGCGGTCAGAAAGATTGCAAGCAGGCCTGTCAGGCCAAGCATGGCGCCGTTGAAAAGCTGCCGGTCTCGACTTTTGATTTCGTAGTCGATCGGTTTCCAAAGGTAGAGGCGCGCGAAGTGCTCGCCCGCAAGCTCGGCAACATAGGTGATCGTCTGGCCTGGTTCGAGCGTAAGGCGGAATACGTCAGCCTTGTCATTCTTGATGCGCTCAGGCACGAAACCGACGGAGGGTGTAACGCTTTCGATGCGCCGGGCGTCGAGATCGGGCCAGACCGTACCGGACCCCACGACAGAATAGCGATCGGCCGTCAGCAGACGTTCGAGCGATTTGTCCGTTTTGTTGGTGAGTGCGAATACCATCCAGTTCGGGCTGGTTCCCGGGACGGAGGCCCGAACCGTCATGCGGCCCGACACGCCGTCCTGTCCAGCTGCGGTCTCGACTTGCAGGCTATCGCCCCGGCCTTCGTAAGCTTCGCCGAGATTGGTGATCTCGACGCGGTCCTGATCGTCCTGGACCGGGATGGGAGTCAGCGCTGCAGCATGGCCTGCGAGGCCTAGCGTCCAAAGGATTGCGGCCGCGGCAATTCCAAGCCAGGATGTACCTCGATCTCTTTTCCCCCTTCCCCCCTTGAGCATTAAGTCCCTCCGCCCTGGCGTGGGACCGCAGACAAAGGCGCGCCCGCAACGCGAGCGTAGAGAAGGTGGTCTTCCCACCGTCCGTTGATCTTCAAATACGCGCGGGCCAGCCCTTCGCGCTCAAAGCCGCACACCTCGAGCACACGGATGGAAGCAGCATTGTTGACCATCGTCGCGGCTTCGATCCGATGCAACCGAAGCGTTCCAAACACGACAGGCAGGAGTGTCGATACCGCTTCCCGCATATATCCCCGCCCGGCATAGGGTGCGCCCATCCAGTAACCGAGAGATGCCGTCTGCGCCGAGCCGCGTCGTACATTGGAAAGCGTCATGCCGCCGACGAGGGTTCCAAAGGACGCATCGAAAATGAAATAAGGGTAGGAAGTATCGTCACGAATGTCTTTCGCGTAGGCACGAAGCCGACGGCGATACATGCTGCGCGAAAGATCGTCGGGCGCCCAAGACGGCTCCCACGGCGTCAGGTGGCTGCGGCTTCGCGCCCTGAGCTCGGCCCATTCCGAATAGTCGCCGGCCGCTGGCTGCCGCAACAGTACTGTGCGGCCGCGTATGACCTCGAAATCATCTTCCGGACGGGTTGAGCGAAGAAAAGCCACGGCGTTCTCACCTCGATCCCTGGCTGACCATAGCATCGGCGCGAACCGGGTTGAACAAGCTGGCAACGCGAGAGGCCTGAGCCGCCGACTTCTTGCCCGAACCGATCACCGCGACCGAGGGAAGCTCGCCCCTCAGGCGGCCTGCAAAATCTTTGATGCGATCGGCGTTAACCGCTTCGACTTCATCGATCAATTCCGAAGTGGCGACGAGGCGACCTTGCGCGAGCAGTTGCCGCGCCATCTGCTCTGCGTTCACAGCGGAGCTTTCGAGGGCCATCAGGAGCCCGGCCTTGAGCTGGGCCTTGGCGCGCAACAACTCGGCATCGGTCGGACCAGCGTCTGCAAGCGCGGCAAGCTCCTCAGCTACCACGGCGGCGAGTTCGTCAACCATCTCCGGCCCAGTCGCTGCGTGAACGGCCAGCATTCCGGTGTCTTTCACTCCCCAAACCGTCGAATAGATCGAATAGCAAAGGCCTCGATCTTCGCGGATCTCCTGAAACAGACGAGAAGACATGCCTCCACCGAACAAGCCGGAGAAGACCTGAGCGGTGTAAAACGCAGGATCAAGGCACGACGGCGACGGCAGGCCAATCAGAACGTGGCTCTGTTCAAACGGCTTTGCCGAAGCCGCAGATCCACCTCGATAGCGTGCAGTCGATTCGGTTCCACGACGACGTTGAGTGAGCCTCCCGAATAGGGCCTCAGCGTGGCGGACGATCTCTGCGTGGTGGACGGCACCTGCAGCAGAAACCACAATCGCATCAGGTAGATAGTGCTCTTCGAGATAGGCTCTCAGATCGTCCGCGCGAAATCGCCCGACGCTCGCCCTGGTTCCGAGAATGGGGCGGCCGATCGCCTGCTGGGGAAACGCCGCGCTTTGCATCAGATCGAATATAATGTCGTCGGGATTGTCGTCGGTCGAGGCGATTTCCTGCTGGATGACGACCCGCTCGCGGTCAAGGTCTTCGGGCGCAAACTTCGAGTTGAGCAGGATGTCGGCGATCAGTTCCAGCGCAACGCCCTCGTCGCCCTTGAGCACACGCGCATAGTAAGCGGTGGTGTCGAGACCCGTCGACGCGTTGAGATCGCCGCCGACACACTCGATTGCCTCGGCAATCATTCGTGCCGAGCGCGATCTCGTGCCCTTGAATGCCATGTGCTCGAGGAAATGCGACAGGCCGTGCTGATCATCGCGCTCGTGACGTGAACCAACGGCAACCCAGACGCCGAGCGACACCGTTTCGAGGTTGGGCATCCGATGCGTCGCGACGCGAATGCCGTTTGAAAGCGTGGTCAGCTCGGTGGTCATAGCGCTGTTCCCGTCGAGACGCGGCAATGTTGCAGGACAAAGTTTTGCACCGAGGAGAGGCTGTTCGGCAGCGTATCGAACCTTTCGGCGTCGGTCATGAGGTGCGCCTGATGTGCCGGCAAGGTTGGCCGCGTGCCTGTGATGGCTTCGATTGCATCCGGAAACTTTGTAGGATGCGCAGTCGAAAGAATAACCGTATTGCCTTGCGGCGCCACGCGCTCGGCCGCCACGAACGCGCAAGCCGTATGCGGATCGAGAACATAACCATACATGGCTTTCGTCCGGCGAATCGCGTCCGCGACGTCAGCTTCCGACGCCGATACCGCGGCGAAATCCTCCTTGAGGCGCTGGCTCACGCGCCCGAGTTCGAAACGTCCCGTGGCGATCAGCGACGTCATCGAACTACGAACGAGATCGGCATCCCGATCGGATGCCTCAAACAGATAGCGTTCGAAATTCGATGAGATCTGAATGTCCATCGATGGCGACGTGGTGGCGATCACATCTTTCATCGCATAGACGCCCGTTGCGACGGCGCGTGGCAGAATATCGTTCTCGTTCGATGCGATAATGAGTTTTTCAATCGGAAGGCCCATACGCTTTGCGACATAGCTCGCAAAAATGTCGCCGAAGTTTCCCGTCGGAACGGAAAATGACAATGGACGCTCGGCCCCAATGCGTGACGCCGCCCAGAAATAGTACGTCACCTGCGCGACGATGCGTGCCCAATTGATCGAGTTGACTCCGGAAAGCTCGACGCGATCGCGAAACGCATGATCGTTGAACATCGCTTTGACGAGGGCCTGACAATCGTCAAATGTCCCTTCTATCGCGACGGCATGGACATTCGATTCCAACGGCGTCGTCATCATCCGCCGCTGAACGTCAGAAACGCGGCCTTTTGGGAAAAGGATCACGACGTCGACACGCTTCGAGGACCGGAATGCCTCGATTGCGGCACCGCCGGTGTCGCCGGATGTCGCGCCGACAATCGTGGCGCGTGCGTTTCGCTTGTCGAGCACATGATCCATCAGTCGCGCCAAAAGCTGCATCGCGACGTCTTTGAATGCGAGCGTTGGGCCGTGGAAAAGCTCAAGGATGGTCAGGCCGGGTTTGAGTTCGACGAGCGGCGTCACGTCGGGCGTATCGAAGGTCGCATAGGCATCCGATGCCATTCGATGCAACTCTTCGCGCGAGATCTCATCGCCCGTGAAAGGATGAATGACGTCGACGGCAATCTCGACGAACGGCTTATTTCGAAACGATGAAATGGTCTGAGGCGTCAACGTCGGCCAGACTTCGGGAACGTAGAGACCGCCATCGCGCGCCAGTCCCGCAAGCAGGACGTCTTCAAACCCGAGCGCTTCCGCTCCGCCCCGCGTAGAAATGTATTTCAATGGTGCGATCTCACAGTCGACGTGTTGAGGAGCGATGCCAAACTAGTGGTCTCAATGGTGCGGAACAAGGCATGACCCGGCCCGCCAGCCGGATTCCCGGTCATTAAGATTGTTGGGGCCCGTTTTCCAGCGCCTTCAGGCGCTGGCGCGCAAACACCGCGAAGACGCAAATCAGCGTCACGGCCAAGCCGTACCACGTCACGACATATTGCAAATGTGAATTGGGCAAATTGATCAGCGTAGTCCCCCCCTTCGGCCAACCGCCCGGATTTTCGGGCGTTGCGTCGGCGTCGATCGAAAACGGCGCATAGGCCTGCTGATTTTCAACGTTGAACTGCAGAGGCGATGGCGGCCCCTGCGCGCCCCATCGCATGGCATCGATGTCGCGCCAGTACCATTGATTTGCGCCGTAGTCGTTATCCGGTGTGAACCAGCCTTTGTGCTCCGGCAGGCGGACCAGGCCGGTTACCGCGACGGGCCCCTGAACCTGGCCTTCCGGTCGTTTTGAAGGGTCCTTGAGCGTATCCGGAACCCAGCCACGGTTCACAAACACGGGGGGCAATCCGCCCTCCGGCTTCAATGGCGTGTAGACGTGCCACCCCTGCGTTTCGGCTGCCGGAGCGTAGAGGTGGCGCTCGTGGCTATGGTCGAACGTCCCTGTAACACGAACGTGCAGATATTCGACGTCGCCGTCTTTGACATACTTGGCAAGCGCGGCTGGGTAGGAGACCGGCTCGGCCGTTCGCCGCGCATCGATCTTTGCGATCAGATCTTCCTTCCACGCCTTGCGATGCCATTGCCAGTTGCCGAGACCAATCAGCAACGGCAGCAGAGCGAGCGTCAAAAGCGACGGCAGGATGAGACCGGCGGCACGCCAGCGCGCAAACATCTTTACTCCTTGGCGACGCGACCTTCCTCGGCTTTGTTCCTAAACTGCAGGGCGATCAGGGTCGCCTTCAGGAAGCGCAGCAGAAAGACAGTGAAGATCGGTGTCAGAATACCCCAGAGCAGAACATGCATCCACCAGGGGACGCCGAATTTGAACTCGGCGATCAGCGCTCCGCCGACACAGAAAAAGCCAAGAATGAAGATTCCAAAAACGGCCGGGCCATCACCCGTATCAACGAACTTGTAATCCAAACCGCACTTGTCGCAGTGGTCACGCATGTTGAGCGGGTTGAGCGGACCGGAAAACAACTTCCCTTTGCCGCACCGCGGGCAGACGCATTTCAATCCCACGAGGAACGGGGATGGCGATGTGCTTGAGCTAGACACCAGAACCTCGATATTCTTCCGCTGCCGTGCGACCTGCGCCTCGTAGATCGGCTCCGGACGTTACACCCGAAACGCGAGAGGCGGCTCCGGGCCGCCTCTCACAATATCATGTTGTCCACTTCGACGATAAATCGAAGCTTATTCAGCGCCCGGTGCTATCGGACCCGCGCCCCAGACATAGATACAGGCGAAGAGGAACAGCCAGACGACGTCGACGAAGTGCCAATACCAGGCTGCGGCCTCAAACCCGAAGTGCTGCTGAGGGGTGAAGGCGCCTCTGATCGAACGGATAAGGCAAACGAACAGGAAGATCGTGCCGATGATCACGTGCGCGCCGTGGAAACCCGTCGCCATGAAGAACGTCGAACCATAAGCATGGCCCGCGAAGCTGAAGCCGGCATGGCTATATTCGATCGCCTGGCAGAGCGTGAAAGTGATGCCGAGCAGCACCGTTAGGATAAGACCGATCACCAATCCACGGCGGTCGTTCTTCAGCAGCGAATGGTGGGCCCAGGTCACCGTGCATCCCGAAGTCAAAAGGATGAGCGTGTTGACCAGCGGCAAGCCCCACGGATTAAACGTGTGCTTGAAATAACCCGGTATGGAGGCAGCCGTCTCGGCAGGTACCGGCGGCCATTTCCCGCCGAAGAGTTCGTCCCGGGTCGTCAGGCCAACAAGCTGGCCCGCATTGTTCATTAACTCGTGGACGCCTGCGGGGAATAGGGCGTTATCGAAGTAAGCCCAGAACCAGGCGACGAAGAACATGACCTCCGAGGCGATGAACATGATCATGCCGTAGCGCAGATGGAGCTGCACGACCGGCGTCTGGTAGCCTTCGTTGGCTTCGCGGATAACGTCGAGCCACCAAGCCCATGCCGACGCGACGAGAGCGGTAAACCCGATAGCAAACAGGTACCAGCCTTTGATGCCGAGCACGCCCTCACCGTCGACGTGCGTGCGCATCCAGGCGATGCCACCGATGGCGGTAAGCAACGCCGCAATGGACGCGAGGAGCGGCCAAGGACTGGGATTTACCAGATGATAGTCGTGATGCTTCACATGCGTATCTGCCATTTCGGTCTCCGTCGTCCCCGTTCGTGCTCCCAGATCGAACTCTGATCTTGCTTGGGCTCTCGCCCTGCAGGCCAATTTTCGATCCCGTTTCTTTTCCTATTTGGCTTCGTCGCCAGTCGTCAGACTTCCCGCCTTCCTATCCGCCCGATTTTGCCGGTTGAGCCGTGTTGTCGGCCGTCGCGTGTTCGACCGGATAGAAAATGTAAGACAAGGTCACTTCCGATAGAATCTTGGCGTCGCTGTCCTCGACCATTTTCGGGTCGATGAAGAAGGTTACCGGCATTTCGACGGTCTCATGCGGTTTCAGCGTCTGCTCGTTGAAGCAGAAACACGCGATCTTCTTGAAATAGATCCCCATAATCTCGGGCGTGACGTTGAAAGCCGCCTGGCCGGTTACTGACTTGTCCGAAAGGTTGGTCACCCGGAAATATGCCAATGAGGTCTCGCCGATCTTCACGTCCATTTTCGTGACGTCAGGCTCGAATTTCCAGGCGAGATGCGGCGCGATATTGCTATCGAAGCGTACGGTCATCGTGCGGTCGAGGACCTTGTCGCTATGGCTCTCGGCGCGTTGCGTCGTGCCGCCATACCCTGTCAGGCTGCAGAACATCCGATAGAGCGTCGGCGAATACGCAGTGATTCCGCCCATGACGGAAAGTGCCACGAGGCAGCCGAAAACAACCCGCCGGTTGTTTCTTGAAGTCTTGTCGGAATGTTCGCTGCCGGGCTGCATGTTTCGGGGCTCTCTCGCGTTAAAGCATGCCGTTCGCCGCGTTGCTGCCGAGGCGAACAAACGTTGCGATATAGAATGCGAGAACCATGAACCCTAACGTCAGGCCAATCGCGATCGAGCGGCGCCTGCGAATCTTTTCCGCCGCGGGGTCGAGTCTGCCATTCTGATTGTCTTCACTCATCACGTCGCGCCTCAAGCCATCAGGCGGTTAAACAGCGCCTCGATAAAAAGCGTTGCAAACAGCCCGTAGAGATAAAGAATCGAGAACAGAAACAGCCGGCGCGCTGCGGTATCGGCCTCACGACCTTCGGTCGTGACGTAGACGCGAAACGCGAGCGCAAGAAACACTACACCCAGCGCGATCGAAAGCGCGAGATACGTCAGACCGCCCAATCCAACGAAATACGGCACGACTGCAAGCGGAACTAGCAGAATGGAGTAGATCAGGATCTGCCGGCGGGTTTCATTCGGGCCAGCAACGACGGGAAGCATCGGCACACCAACACGCTCATAGTCGCGGCAGCGATAAAGCGCCAAAGCCCAAAAGTGCGGGGGGGTCCACATGAAGATAATCAGAAACAGAAGCAGGCTTTGAAGACCGATGCCCCCGGTTACGACCGCCCAACCGATCATCGGTGGAAATGCGCCGGCGGCTCCGCCAATGACGATGTTCTGCGGCGTACGACGCTTCAACCACATCGTGTAAACGAAGATGTAATAAGCGATCGTGAGCGCCAGCAAAGCGCCGGCAGTCCAATTGACAAGCACGCCGAGCGTCAGCACCGAACAGACGGACAACACACCGCCAAAGCTCAGTGCCTCATCCGTCGAAACGCGGCCACGCGGCAGCGGCCGTGCCGCTGTGCGAGCCATGCGCGCATCAATGTCGGCGTCATACCACATATTGAGGGCGCCCGAGGCGCCCGCGCCGATCGCGATGCAGATAATTCCTATAGTACCAAGGACAGGATTGATCTGCCCCGGCGCGGCCAGCATTGCTGCGAGAGCCGTGAAAACGACAAGCGCCATCACGCGCGGTTTCATCAATTGGATGAAATCGCCAACGCTGGGCTCCATGATCAGATCGGCCTGACCAATTTCGCTTTGAATGCTCATCGTCAGTGCGTCGCCTGTCAATCGAGTTCGCCTCGGTTTTTGTGACGGCGGCGAGCTGCAGATTGCTCGCCCGCCGCACGATACCTATCCGATCAGTGATGATCGGCCGCCGCGATGCGCGGCAGCGTTTCATACGAGTGGAACGCCGGCGGCGAAGGTAACGTCCATTCGAGCGTCGTTGCGCCGATGCCCCAAGGGTTGCTCGCTGCCTTCTCCTTGCGGATGAAATAAGCGTAGAACATGGAAGCCAGGAACACGAGAAGACCAGCGGTCGTGATGTACGACCCGATCGACGAGATTCGGTTCCAGAAGGCAAACCCCTCAGGATAATCCGCGTAGTGGCGCGGCATGCCCGACAAGCCAAGGAAATGCTGCGGAAAGAACAGCACGTTGGCGCCGATAAACGTCAGCCAGAAGTGCACCTTGCCCCAGAACTCGCTGTACATGTAGCCCGTCATCTTGGGGAACCAGTAATACCAGCCCGCAAAGATCGAGAACACCGCTCCGAGCGACAGCACATAGTGGAAGTGCGCCACGACGTAATAGGTGTTGTGGATCGAGCGGTCGATGCCGGCGTTGGCGCACATGACACCCGTGACACCGCCGATGGTGAACAGGAAGATGAAGCCGAGCGCCCAGATCATAGGTACCCTGAACTGGATCGAACCGCCCCACATCGTGGCGATCCACGAGAAGATCTTCACACCCGTCGGAACGGCGATGACCATCGTCGCGAACATGAAGTAAGCCTGCGTGTCGACGCTCAGACCGGCAGTGTACATGTGGTGCGCCCACACGACGAAGCCGACGAGGCCGATGGCGACCATCGCATAAGCCATGCCGAGGTAACCGAAGATCGGCTTGCGCGAAAACGTCGAGACAATGTGGCTGATCATGCCGAAGCCCGGCAGGATGAGAATGTAAACTTCTGGGTGACCGAAGAACCAGAACAAGTGTGCATAGAGCAGCGGGTCGCCGCCGCCTGCCGGATCATAGAACGTCGTGCCGAAGTTACGGTCGGTGAGCAGCATTGTAATCGCGCCCGCGAGAACCGGCAAAGACAGAAGCAGCAGGAACGCGGTCACGAGCACAGACCAGGCGAAGAGCGGCATCTTATGCAGCGTCATTCCCGGAGCGCGCATGTTGAAGATGGTGGTGATGAAGTTGATGGCACCGAGGATCGAAGAGGCGCCCGCAACGTGCAGGAAGAGGATCGCGAAGTCGACGGACGGTCCCGGGTGTCCGATCTTGCTCGACAGCGGCGCGACGATGATCCATCCCGTGCCAACACCGTTTGCGTCTGCCGTACCCGGCACGAACAGCGAGATCAGCAGCAGAATCATCGCGACCGGCAGCAGCCAGAACGAGATGTTGTTCATGCGCGGGAAGGCCATATCCGGCGCCCCGATCATCAGCGGCACGAGCCAGTTGCCGAAGCCGCCGATCATTGCCGGCATGACCATCAGGAACACCATGAACAGGCCATGACCCGTGACGAATACGTTGTAGACGCCGGGATTCGCAAAGTACTGAAGGCCGGGCTCCTGGAGCTCCAAACGCATCATCAACGACAGGAACGTGCCGATGCACCCTGCGAACATCGCGAACAATAAGTACATCGTGCCGATGTCTTTATGGTTCGTCGAGCAGAACCAGCGTCTGAAGAAACCGGGAGCGTGATCGTGACTGCCTCCCGCTGCGTATGCTGTGCTTCCCATAATCCTAGAGCCCTTGTCCCGGAAGTTTCCCTGATCGTGTATTTGTTACGCCGGAAGCGGCGGGCGCGACGCCCGCGGGCCGGCAAACCATCGACTACTGAGCTGCTGCCACCGACTGGTTGGCGTGCGCCGCTGCATCGTCGTCCAAAATCTGCTGGGCTTTCTTCTTATCCTTCGCCTTCAGCGCAGCCATCCAGGAATCATAGACCGGCTGATCGACAACACGGACGACGATCGGCATTGCGGAATGCAGCTTGCCGCAAAGAACCGAGCACTGACCTCTGAAAGTGCCGATCTTCTCCGCCTTGAACCAAACCGCCGAAGTGCGTCCCGGGACCGCCTGCATTTTCACGCCGAACGACGGGATCGTCCAAGCATGAATGACATCGTTCGACGTCACCAGCATCGTGACAACTTTGTTGACCGGAACCGCGATTTCCTGATCAACCGTCAAGCGCCGCAGCTTATGATCTTCCGCCCATATCGGCCGCGAGTCCTCATACTGAGCTTTCGTCAGCGCGGTGCCCGTCAACGACCCGTATTTCTTGTCGTAGGCGTCGTCGCCCATTTTGGCGCGCAAAACGTCCTCGTCATTGACCATGTTGGACGTAACGGTGACCTTGTCGTCCAGGTACTCATGCTCCCAGAACCATGCGTTGCCGGTCGCCTTGATCGTCACATCGGGCTTGGGGAACGAGTATTGGTTAAAGAGCAGGTGGAAAGAGGGGATGGCGATGCTGACTAGGATGAGGATCGGAATGATTGTCCACGCAACCTCAAGCATGGTGTTGTGGGTCGTACGAGAGGGCGTCGGGTTCCTTTTCTCGTTGAAGCGGAGCATCACCCAAATCATCAACACGAGGACGAACAGGGTAATTACGACGATAATCGTATTGACCACATGAAACAGACTGGTGAGCTGATCCATGATCGGAGACGCGGAAGCCTGAAGACCAAGTTCACCGTCGGTTGGCTGCCCGAGTCCGGCAAGCGCCGGGGTCAAACCGCTGAAAGCCATCGCCAAGCACGCGATCGCCAAGACGGCGACCGCACTGAGCATCCTCTTAGACATCCCTTCGCTCCCAATATGTCAGCCCAGGCCATCTGCCGGTCCGACAATCTCCCATTTCCGATATGCCGTCGGCGTATCGTCCCCGTCGATTTTTGCCCGGTTTTTTCAACCGAGAACGCCTTCATCTAAGCGCCGAACCCACCCTTCACCTGCTAAGGCAGGTTGATAAAGAGCACAAGCGGCTCAATTGACTCAAGTCAAGTCTATGCGGCATTTGTTCGCGAAAATATCGCGCGGCAGGCAAGCGAACCATCTTAGCGCACTGCACCGAAATGTTTGCCGGAAGGAACAGAATTCGGCCGAATTCGTGGCCGACGAAGCGGCCTCTTCTGCGAACAACGGCTCCGTACAGTGGGCAATGCCTGCGATATCAGGGAAACGCTCTTGCCAACTCACAAACGACGCTTTCTCGGCCGCGTCTTGATTCTGCATCTCGGGCGCGCCGGAGCACGGGCCGTGCACCGGTCCTCATCTGCGATTGTTCTTGCGATGATCTTCGCAGTTGCACAAGCGATGCCGTCCTCAATCACCTCAGATACCGCTTTCGCCGTCGACGCCCCGGAAGGAACCGTTAAATCGCAGCACGGCGATTGGCAGGTCGTCTGCAAGGACCCGCCGCCGGGATCAAAAAATCCTGTCTGCGCGCTCGTCCAGAGCGTCACCGCCGAGGACAAGAACAACATCGGACTGACCGTCTATTTCCAGAAATTTTCAAACGGAACGCGTGTGCTTCGCGTCTTTGCTCCGCTCGGCGTTCTGCTGCCGCCAGGCCTCGGGCTAAAGATTGACGACAAGGACGTCGGGCATGCGCCCTTCCTGCGTTGCCACAGCTTTGCATGCTATGCCCAGGTCGTCGTCGATGACCCGCTCATAGAGCGCCTGAAGAACGGTAAAACGGCAATTTTCATAATTTTCCAGACCGAGGAAGCGGGTATCGGCATCCCGATCTCCCTCAAGGGCTTCGGAGAGGCCATGGGCGAGCTTCAATAGTCGCTCCGACGGCGCGGGGACGCGCGACGAACGCTTGTTTGGTGGACAGCAAAATCGGATCTGCGCTCGGTCAGGCGACCTTACGCTCGTAGCCCTCGGTGTCCGCTTCTCCGCGGTCGAGAAGTATCAGGGTGTCCCGAGCCCGTCTGGCCGGCATCGGCAACACGATCGGAGCAATGGACTGCGTGGCCGTACTTGCCGCCGCAGCCATGCGCGGAGCCACATCCGCGCAGTTTCCGATCATCGTCTGCCAGAGCTCAGCATTTGCGCTCGCCACATCCATCGGCGAGGAGGGCCGGAGTATCTGATGAGTCCAACGAAGGACAGCCTGCGCCTGCCGAGCCTGAAGTCCCGCCAGCTCTAACTGGCTGCCTCCGATGGCCTTCAGGCAGGGCTGCCAGAAGAATGACGTCGTGTCGATCGTATCGAACAGAATTTGATAAAAAGAATAGTAAGGTGAAGTACTTCTCGGAGCTTGCTCCGTACAACCCGTCATTTTTGCGTCCTCCCAGACACAAACTACTTTGTAAAATACTCGGTGACGCCTGTACTTCGATCCGTTTAATTCTACGAGGCTTCAGATGCGCCACTCATGTCTTTGATTTAGCATGCCAATGCGACGATAGCATTTCACAGCTGCGTGCTCCGTCTACGGTCAGATGGCCAATCCTGAACTAAATTTGGGGTGTCCTGTCGGCAAAGCAATGGCACGCCGCCAAAGAAGGGAACTCTTCTCACCGACAAAGGAGTTTTTTCTCGAACATCCTTCTTTGTTCCGATTGACGAGCCAATACACATACTATCGTTATAGTCACCTTGGTTAATAAAGTTACTTCGTGAATTTTGAGTTTGTGAATGCGGCCGTGTTCGGGGGTCGAAGACTGGTGGCGTAGTACTGTAATCGTGGGCGCAAGCGCCGCGGCGGCGCTGCATCTCTTGCCGATGGCCCCGGCATCCGCACAATCAATCGATCCACCGACCGATCAACCCCAGACAGTCTATGGATGGCGCGAAACGTGGGCGGGCGTCGACGCGGCGCACAATCAATGGCTGGCCTATTCCGGGATTACTGTCGCTCCGTGGAGCCGAGACATCTATAGCGACGGGTTGCGTCTGCGCATTGGCGGCGGATATGGCCAATACAGCTACGATGGTCGGGCGCCGCGAGAGCCTTGTGGAGACGCGACGCAGAACGACGCCTGCACGGAACAGACCCGGGAGCGCCGCGAATACACGGTCCAGCACGCCTATGCTGAGATGCTTATCGGCTACTATCTGCGGCTCGGCACATTGACAGCGAAAGCGTTCGCTGGTGCGTCGATGTCATCGGAACGGCACTTAATTGACGATCCTGCGGATGATCATGATGGAACCGAATACGGCTTTAAAGGTGCACTCGAGCTGTGGCTCGACATGGATGACCGCACATGGACGTCGCTCGATCTGAGCTACGCGACGGCGCGCGACGAAACATCGTCGCGCTGGCGCGCAGGTTGGCGTATCGCGCCACATGTGTCCATCGGACCAGAGCTTCGCTATGACAAGAACATCGAAACGGGCGACGACAATTGGAACGGTCGGAGCGGACTCTTCGTGCACTACGATTGGATTGGCGGCGAAGTCTCACTTGCTGGCGGCGTATCGGGCCGTGTCTCTGACTGGGAGGCGACGGACGTCTCGCCCTACGGTACGCTGAACGTGCTATTTCAGTTCTAGCGTGGCCTCGGCGATCCTCGCCGGTTGACGAGAGGAAGCGAACGGCGATGACAAAGGCAACTGCGGCCGCTGCAGTCTTGATGGCCGCCTTCATTTCGACGCTTGTCCCCCAGCCTGCCCATGCCGGGTCATGCTCGGCCACTGCGATTATGGCGCGGGGAGAAGAATCCCGTTTCGTTTGGCTTGCGAAGGTCAAAGCCAGGGCGCTTTGGCGGCAGAAGGTTCGCGCGATGCCAAGCCTCGGCCCGGATTATGCGAACTGGGCGCGTGCGCAAAACACAGAGGAACGCTGCCTTACCGGCGGCGCAGGCACCATCTGCATATTTACAGGCACGCCATGTCTCCCTTGATCCGCAGGTCCGCAGTAACCTGACGGTATCTCTTTACCCGGATATCGACGCGGTGCTCACCGAGTACATTAATTGTGAGTGGCGTTGCGCGCCGCAGCGTTATAGCTGTCTCTGTGCGCGGGAGACGCATCGGATCCGTGCAAACTTGACCGCATAAGCTTGCAAATCCGCGCGGCCCTCGGCCGGGCGGTGGAGAGAGGAGCGGTGGGCTGCGGGACCTATCGCTCCTCTTTTGCTGGAGCCTAACTCTTTGCCGCCTCCGAAGTTCGAAACCGGCGCATGCTCCATTCGAAAATTATCGCATATAATTCAAATACTTAATTTATGCTCGTGCTCTCGTACAGCGCGATACAGCATGCCCTTGATTTTTTGCAAAACGAACATCTATTCGCCTTGACGATACCGCAATCCTACGACAAACAGAACGCGCGTTCTTTTATTAATGCCTTCTATTGAACGGAAGCGCGGTCTTCGCAGATGCCAAAACTCAAGCCTGACACGCATCGCGCTCGGCGTGAACACATTCTCGACGCCGCGCTTACCTGTTTCGCTCGCGGCGGTTTCCACGCGACGACGATGCAATCCATTTGCCGGGAAGCCGGCATTAGCCCGGGCGCTCTCTACGTCTACTTCGACAGTAAGGAAGCGCTCATTGCCGGACTTTGCGAACGCGATCGAGCGGAGTTCGCAGAGCGGTTTGCGAGGCTTGCCGAAGCCCCCGACTTTCTCGAAGCGCTGGCGGCAATCGGTGAACACTACCTCGTTGCGGAATCTCCGGAGAAACAACGTTTCGTCGTTGAAATGGGGGTCGAGGCGACGCGCAATCCGCGCATCGCCGAGATCTTCATGAGCGTCGACAAATATTGCTCCGACAGCTTCGAAGCGCTCTTTCAGCGTCTAAAGGACGAGGGCCGCATCGCGCCGCGCGTCGACATTCCGACACTTGCAAAAGTCTTCAACGTGCTCGGCGACGGCATGTTCTGGCGGCGTGCCATCGAGCCCAAAGCAGACATGCGCGCGGTTTTGCCGGTCGTGATCGAAATGGTCGGCACACTGCTCAATCCTACCGAGGGCCTCGCTTCGAGCCATAAGCCCTCCGCTTTCGAGGTGCGTCGATGAGCTTCGGAAAATTCATAACTACGCTTGCCGTGGTTGGAGCGGTTGCGGGCGCCGGATACATCTTCACCGAAAAGAGCCATACGGCCGCTATCCAGGCAGCGCGATTGGAGGCTGCGAAGCCGACTGTCGCTCCGGCAATCACGGTTTCCAAAGTGACAACGAATGATTTCGTCGAAACGGCCGTCGTTTCCGGCTCACTCATTCCGCGTGAAGAGATTCTTGTTTCGCCGGAGATTGAAGGCTTACGCGTGCTCGAACTCCTGGCGGACGAAGGCGATCGCGTAAAGAAAGGTCAGGTTCTGGCGCGGCTCGTCTCCGAACAGATCGACGCGCAGCTTGCCCAGAACCAAGCGAACCTCGCACGTTCGAACGCCGCGATCGCACAGGCGGAAAGTCAGATCGCGCAGGCCGAAGCGCAAGCCAAAGAGGCTGCCGCGCAGCTCGAACGTGCCGAGCCTTTGAAGAAATCCGGCTATCTTTCAGGTTCCACATACGATCAGCGCGAGAGTGCCGCACGTACGACCGCAGCCCAGCTCGTCGCCGCACGTGATGGACTGACAGCTGCTAAAGCCGAGAAGGCACAAGTCGAAGCTCAGGGCCGCGAGCTTCTGTGGCGGCGAAGCAATACGGACGTGACTGCTCCCCAGGACGGCGTCATCAGCCGCCGTACCGCACGCATGGGCGCGCTCGCATCGTCGGTCGGCGAGCCGATGTTCCGCATCATCCAGAACGGCGAAATCGAACTCGATGCCGAGATCGTCGAGACCGAGTTGAAGAACGTCAAGATCGGCCAAAAAGCCATCGTAAGCGTGCCGCAGATCGGCGACTTCGAGGGAAAGGTACGGCTCGTTTCGCCGGAGGTCGACAAGACGACGCGTCTCGGGCGCGTGAAAGTTTTCCTGGGATCCAATCCGCAACTCAGGATCGGAACTTATGCACACGGTCTCATCGAGACAGCGCATAGCCGCGGCCTTGGCGTGCCGACGTCGGCTGTGACATTCGATCAGGGCTCCACATACGTACAGGCTGTCAGCGCCAATAAGGTCAAAAAGCAAACGATCCAGATTGGGCTGATCAGCGGCGACCTCATCGAAGTCAAGGAAGGCCTCCACGAGGGCGATCTGGTCGTGACACGTGCCGGCACGTTTCTCCGCGATGGTGATGTCGTGCGTCCGGTCATGCCCGAAGCCAAGCTGAGCGAGGCCCGCTGATGCGGATCAATATTTCGGCCTGGTCGATACGCCGCCCCGTTCCCGCGATCGTCCTGTTCGCAGTGCTGATGTTGCTTGGCACACTGAGCTTCAAGCAATTGCCGGTCACACGATTTCCGAACATCGACATTCCGCTCATCTCGATCATCATTACGCAATCAGGCGCCGCGCCGGCGGAACTTGAAACGCAAGTCACCAAAATCGTCGAAGACTCCGTTGCGAACATCACTGGCGTGAAGCACATCACGTCGACGCTTACGGATGGCACGTCGACGACGATCATCGAATTCCGCCTCGAAACGGATACCGACCGAGCGTTGAACGACGTCAAGGATGCGATTGCGAAAGTCCGGGGCGATCTTCCACGCACGATCGATGAGCCGGTGATCGAGCGTATTGATGTCGAAGGTCAGGCAATCCTGACGTTTGCAGCAACATCACCGGGAATGACGCTCGAACAACTATCGTGGCACGTCGACGACGTCATCAAGCGGCGCTTGCAGGCGACCAAGGGTGTCGGCCGCGTCGAACGCTACGGCGGCGTCGATCGCGAAATTCGCGTTAACCTCGATCCGGATAAGCTTCTGGCCTACGGCATCAGCGCCGCGGACGTGAACAAGCAGGTAGCCGCAACCAACGTCGATCTGGGGTCGGGGCGCGGTGAAGTCGGCAGTCAGGAACAAGCCATTCGCACGCTTGCCGGAGCGCGACGGGTAGCGGCGCTGGCAGATGCCAAGATCATTCTGGCCGGTGGACGCGAGGTTCGCCTTAAGGACCTCGGCACTGTCGTTGACGG